>UQKE01000022.1 GCA_900541555.1 uncultured Porphyromonadaceae bacterium
CTGCAATAGCCAAAGGATTTTAAGTCCTTCGTGTCTACCATTCCACCATCCGGGCAGCCTTGCTTGCATTGAAGATAGAAAAGTGCCGCAAAGTTACGTTTTCTTGAGAAATTCCGCAATTATTTCAATTCTTTTTGCGTTTGTTGTGTTTTTGGGGATTCCCTGTCCGCGCTTGGCGCGGCAGGGGAGGACATTGCTACGCATCAGCCACACACAAACTTCACAGCGCGTTTCCCAACTTCGCAGTCTTTTCGCTTTTTCCACATTGTTAGTCTCCCGATTGCCTCTCAATCCTCAACTCTCAACCATAGACCCTCAACCACAGACCGCTACCGGCGAATGTCTTCCCCTGTGTCGCCGCGCGGCGGCGTTTTGACCCTTGGCGAGCGGCGGACGGCGCCGGAAAACTTTGGCAAAGTGGCTGTTTTACGATAAAAACAAGCAATGTGTTAATATTTATTTGCAGAGTGCGGTTACTGGCGCTGTGTGTAAACTGTTGATTTATAGCATTGATTCTTTTCGGGGGGGGTAAATTAAAGTTAAACTATTTAAATATAAGTTAATTAATGGGGGGGGGTAAATTGAAATTGACTATTTTTGTAATCAATTAACGGGAAATTTAATGCTCCTAAATTAAAAATCTAAATAATTCTCATGAATTTGCGGATAAAACGAAATATTTTTTTGTTGACATTGCTATCGGTTGTATTTTCCACTCCAATAGGTATATCGCAGAATTTAACCGACGAAAGGGCGAAATATGTCGACAATTCTCCCACATGGGCTGTGAAGACCAATCTTGTGGGGTGGGCTGCCGCAGCCTCCATCAATGCCGGCGCGGAAGTGAAGATAGCCCCGAAATGGACGTTGAACATGGACGTGAGCTACAATCCCTTCCAATACCGTTCCAATAAGAAGTTGAAGCACATTTTGGTTGCGCCCGAAGCCCGTTGGTGGCTTTGCGCTCCTTACAGCGGCCATTTCATTGGCGGCAACCTGATGTATTCCCACTACAATGCGGGCGGCATGAACGTGCCGTTTGTCGACGATTTGAAAAACTATCGCTACCAAGGCAATCTCTACGGCGTGGGGTTTGTCTATGGCTACCACCTTGTTTTGTCTCCGCGATGGAGCATCGAGTTTGAGGCCGGTTTAGGCTACGGCTTCACGAAATACAAGAAATACGATTGTCCGGTGTGCGGAGCATGGCGCGCCGACGAGAAGAAACACATGCTCATGCCCACGAAGTTTGCCATATCAGTTGTCTATGTCATCAAATAATCGAAATAACGTCAGAAGCCGTGCGATTTCGTTTTCGGCTGCCTTTGTTTTTGCCTTTTCGGCAATAGCCGCTCCCGAAAATGTCGTGGAGTGGCGCGACAGTAGTGCCATTCGCCTGAAATTCGATGTGGCGGCCGGCGGCGAAGTCCGTTCCGACTATCGCATCGTGGCCACACCGGTGGTGAAAGGCGACGACGGGAATGCGCTCGTTTTGCCGTCGGTGGAGTTTGCCGGCAAGCGCAACCGGAAATATGCCGAGCGGGCAGCCGTGCTTCGCGGCGAATCTCGGCCGGCGACGTATGCTCCCGACGCCGTGGTGCATGTCGACACCGTCATAGCTGCCGAGCCGTGGATGCGCGCCACGCGCTTGACGTTGGAAGTGGAGCGATTCCGCGCCGGATGTTGCGATGTGGAAGAAATGCCCGCGTCGGAGCTTGCCGAATCGCGCTATGTCGCGCCCGTTCCTCCGTTTGTTCCGGAGCCGGAGCTTGTCATGCCCCGTGTGAGCGAAGCAGAGCGGATTGCGAAGGACGAAAGCGTGTTGCGGCCCATTGAAGAATACGAGCCCTATAATCCCGACGTGGCGTTGCGGAAGATGAAAGACGCATTGTTTGTGCATTTCCACGTGAACAAGAGCGAATTGCGCCGCGACTACATGCAGAATGCCGCGACGCTCGACAAGATTGTCGACATCATGCGCCGCATCAAGGCCGATTCCACGTCGCGGGTGGCACGGGTGACGATTGTCGGGCTTGCGTCGCCCGACGGTCCGGTGGTGTTCAACAATAATTTGTCGCGTCGTCGCGCCGAAGCGTTGCGCGATTATGTCGACAGCCGCGTTTCGTTGCCCGATTCCGTCTACGAAGTGGTGGCCGGCGGCGAGGCTTGGGCCGATTTGCGCGACGTGGTGGCGGAAAGCGACCTGCCGCAACGCGACCGCTTGCTGGAAATCATCGACGAGACCGAGGACGTGAACCACCGAGAAGTGTTGCTACGCCGTTTGGACGGCGGACGCCCATGGCGCGAGCTTCGCAACATGTTTGTGGAGCAACGCAATTCGGGCTACATCCGCGTGTGGTACGAAGCTGTGCCCGACACCGCTGCGACCATCATCAACGAATCCATCGAGCTGATTGAAAAAGGCGACATCGATGCAGCCATCGACAAGCTCGAACCGCTTGCCGACGACCGCAAATGGAACGCGCTCGGCTCGGCCTACTATCGTGCCGGCCGCAAGGCGGATGCCATCCGGAGTTATGAGAGAGGTGCAGCCGCAGGCGACGAAGCCGCTCGGCGCAACTTGAACGAATTGAAAGCAAATTGATTAAGTGAAAATATTCTTATTGTTTTATTAATTTAAGTTTTTATGAAAAAAATGATCAACAAGTATTTCTGCATGGCTGTCGCTTTGGCTGCCGCAGGAATGACCGGATGTTCGGAGGACGAACCGAATGTCAACCCCACTGAGGGCGAAACGGTGAAAACATCGTTTGCCATCAGCTTGCCGTACCAGTTCGGCACCCGCATGTCGGGCGACAACGTGCAAGCTAACGGCAATTTCCTTGGAATGCAAAGCATTCGCATGTTCCCGTTGACGACGGCTGGCGCCGACGGAGTGGCTTTGTCGAGGATGATCACGCTTGGCAACATTACTGCTGACGGGCTTACTGACCAAACGAAAATCTACAATGATGTGCAAGTTGACGTGAACACGAACAATTTCTTGTTCTACGCATTGGCCGGAACGACAGCTCCTTCCACGACGACTGCATTCGCAAACGGCTACATGACCGACAATTTGAGCGGCGGTGTTGTCAACACCAATGATATCAAATTCAACTTGACCCGTATTCGCAAAGAAGCCAACTTCGCCACTGACGGCGCAGCCGTGCTTCAAGCATTGAACGGCGTGGCTGACGCAACCGGTTGGTCTGCTTCGCAAGACGAGCAATTGAAAGCGCTCTACGACTTGTATATCAAGAACACGGCCGGTTCTGCCGCTTCCGTGAAAGTGCTTCTTGAAGACCTCAACAACAAGATGACGGCTTTGAACACCGGCTCAACTGCCACTGTAGCTCAGGCCGTGATAAATGAAATCGCAGATGCGCAAACAGCCATCGAAGCATCCACTTTCCCGCGCAATTACAACTTGCCCGACGGCGTTGCGCAAGTAACTTGGAATAGCACTGCATTTGAATTCGTGGGCAATGCAGGCGTTACGATCGGCGCCAATGCCATCGACCCGACTACGATTTGCTATCCGGCAGGGCTTTACTACATGGCAAACACGCCAATCAAGACCACAGATGCACTCGATCCCGTATTCCCGAATTTCACAAATTGGGCAAACGGATTTGCTGCTGATTGGACAGGCACGAGCGTGACAGCCACTACGCGCGGCATCGCGTTGACCAACCCCGTTCAATATGCAGTGGCAAGCCTTGCAGTGAAAGTGAAATGCGCCACTTCGACGCTTTCCGACAATGCAGAAGAATATGCCGAAGATCTGACTACAGGCGGACAAGCGCAAACTATCACAGTTCCGGCCGACGGTTTCAAACTCACGGGCGTCGTCATCGGCGGACAACCTGAAACAGTGGGTTGGGATTTCAAAAATCTTGCAGGCGACCATTTGATGAACATCTACGACAATGCAGTTCCGGCCGACGTTACAGCCAAATACGGTTCTGAAAGCCCGATCAACTACACGCTCGTGCTTGAAGACTTGGTGGAAAAAGCTGTCAGCGACAAAACGAAAGCAAGCGTCGTAAACATCGCGCTCGAATTTGAAAACACCAGCGGCCAATCGTTCTACGGACAAGACGGTTTGGTTCCGGCAGGCGCGAAATTCTACCTTGTCGGCCAACTCGATCTGAAGAAGGTGACGGATACAAAAGGCCGCACTTCGGTATTCTCGCAAGACTACACGACTACTGCCAACTTCACGATTTCTTCTTTGAAATACGCATACAACGGCATCCCCGACTTGCGCGCTTCGAAGATGGAATTCGGTTTGGCTGTCGATTTGACATGGCAGGCAGGCGTATCGTTCGACGTGACGATTCCTTAAAAGAAACACCTAATTTCAAACTGTTCTTTTGCCCCTTGCGGGGCAGGGTGTCGGGCTTTGACCGGCCCGACACTCACCAAATAAAATGCTCCGATGCCGCCATTGCTTGGCTGCAACGCGGCTCGGACGAGAAACGACAACAAATGACAGACAAGGGAATCCATATAGCATTGCGTTTTGGAGCAGGGGCGCTTCTCGCAGCTGCGCTTTTGCCGGCTACGAGTTGCATCGACGAAGATTTGGACCGATGCGGCTCCGAATACCCCATCGAATACCGGTTGCAATTGGCGGCAGAGCCGCGCGCCACGTTGGAAAGCGAATTGTCGCAAAGCTACGAGCAGGAAGTGAAGCAGTTGCTTGTCGACGATTTGGGCGACGTGCTGAGCGGTGAAGCGAGCGTGTTCGACATGTTTTTCTATTCAGAGGATTACGGCGGCGCGCTGACCCATCAGGAAACGGCCAAAGAGCGTGCCGACCGCTTGTCGCTTGCCGTGTATTTGCGCACCGATGTCTACGACAACATTGCGGTGGCATCGAGCGCGGAAGTGTCGGGCTTGTCGCTCGAAGGCAGCGACCGTTATGGCGACATGGTGTTGCGGCAACCTTCCGGCGAAACCATCGACAGCCATGCTGCGGCAGTCTATGCCGGCCGCAAACGGTTGGACCTTGCCGACGGTTCGGCGCAATATGTGGTCGACCTTTACATGCAAAACAGCGTGCCGGTGGTGACAGTGGACCGCGGCACGTCGGCCGCGACGCTTGCCGATGCGCTTGTGGGCGGCACGGCATCGGCGGTGGAATGCGCCGACAGCGTGTTTGTGTTTGACGGCGCGTCGTCGGTGAAGATGCGCCGAGTCGATGCTTCGCGCTATTCAGCCTATCATGCCGTTTGTTTCCCGTCGCGCGACGCCGCGACGCGGGCCGACGGCGACGCCGCTTTGTGGACGGTCGAAATCCATGCCCGTGCGGCCGATGGCGACTACACGCGCAGCGTCTTGTCGATCGAAGAGCCTTTGAAGGCCGGCGAGCTTATGGTTGTCAAAACGCGCTTGCAGGACGACGGCAGCGTCGTGTGCGACGATCCGGAAGTGGGCGTGTCGGTAGAGCTCGATTGGAAACCCGGCGGCGATTACGACATCGAGATCTGACCGCTCCGGAGAAATTTGAAAAAACAGCATTGATATGAATTTGTTTTGCAACATAACGAAATGGGGAATCGCGATGGCGGCATGCGCAGCAATGGCGGCATGCGGCAGCGACGAGCCCTCGCCCACGGGCGGCGAAGAGAAAGGCGAGCTTCGCTTGCTGGTGAGCGTGCCCGACCGTGCGACACGCGCCATAGGCGATCCGGGCGACGAGCCGCAGGAAGCCGACATGTGGGATCGCGTTTCGGTGATAGCCACATTCCCCGGCGGGCAAGAGGTGGAACGGGAAGTCTACATCAAGTCGTTCGACCGTGCAGATTATGAGCAATTGCCCCCCTACAATGGAAATGAAAAAATTCGCGTCGTCACGATGGATGTGTCGGAAGGCTACGCTTATATATATGGCGTGACCTACAATACGGCAGTCGACGGCAACAACCTCGAAAAGGCCATCCAAGCCTGCACGACCGATGCCGAGGTTCGCGCATTGACCATCGGCAACGATTATGCCGACGGGATGCAATACAGCCTTCCGCTGAAACTCAGCGTGGCTACCGGCTACTATAAGGATGCCGACGGCAAACAGGCCACTTTCAACACGCGCAAAGGCGCATCGACGGGATTGCCGGAAGGAGAGCTTCCGGTGGTGCGCTTGACGCGCTTGGCATCGAAATTCGACGTGCAATGGGATGCTGCCGACGCCTACGCGCAGGGCTACACCGACGTGGAAGTGACCGGATTTGAATTTGAAGGCACTTCGGCCGGCCGATTGTTTCCCGCATTGAATGCAAACTCTGCGGCGCTTACGCCGCAGACGCTCACGTTTGTCAACGACACGGAGATAAGCCGCCGCAATGGTCGCGTGTACCATTATGCTTATCCCGACGGCGTGACGCGCCCGCAATTGCATTTCAACATCTCGGCGGCATCTGCCGACGGGCGCAAGGAAGCCGATTACGCTTTGGCCTTTAAAGACGCGCCGGCACAGGCTTCGTGGTATAAAGTGAATGTTACCATACGCGGACTTTCCGCATCGGGCAGCTATACCATCCAATTGGTGGAAAATTAGTTTCCCGTGTTTGTAGATAGAGGAAAAAACTGCAATGATGATGAAAAAATACCTATATCGCATATTTTTGGCCGTTGCCGCCCTTTGCGCCGCGATTACGGCACAGGCACAAGGCCGTATTTATTATGTGACCCCGACGGGACTGACCGCCGACGGCACGCGGGGCGACGGCACGGCGTGGAACAATCCCACGACGCTGACAGCCGCGCTGGAACTTTCCGTGGCGGGCGACCGCATTTATGTGCAAGGTTTTGAAGACACTTCGTCGGCAACGACGCGCTACGTGACGCCGACGACCGACGGTTTCCGGCTGAAATCGGGCGTGCGGCTTTATGGCGGTTTCGCCGGCACGGAGCAAACGCCGGAACAACGCGCCACAACCGGCGAAGCGGTCTACCAAATGCGTTATCGCACCTTGATTACGGGCGACATTGCCGGCAACGACGTTGCCGATCGCGAAACGCTGCTATTTCCTCAAAATCCCACTCGCGCCGACAATGCCACGCATGTGCTCACGCTGGACATGAATCCGGCATCCGGCGTCAACAACAATAATTATCCGACTGTGGTCGACGGCGTTTCGATTGTCGGCGGGCATGCTGGCGGTGGCCATGGCGGCGGCATCTACGTGGCAGGCAACAATAGCGGCGGCGGGGTGTATCGCATTGTGCGCTGTTTCGTAGCCGGCAACTATGCCGCCGAAGGCGGCGGCATCTATGTGGATGCCAATGCGGGCAACGTCGGCAACGACGAATCGCTCATCGACCGCTGCTACGTGTTTAACAACGTGGCAGGCTACCGCACCGAATCTGCCAACTATGGCGGCGGCATCCGCATCGCCGGAGCGGGAACGATTGTCAATACCATCGTTTCCAACAACGAAAACGGCGGGCTTTTGCTCTCGGGCAACGCCAAATCGCTCAACAACACCATCACGCGCAACACCGGTTCCGGCATCGACGGAACGGGCGCTGCCGTTTATAATACCGTGATATGGGGAAATGCCTTGCTGACCACTTCCGAGGCGACGCGTCCCGACTTCCGCAACTCCGCATTTCCCGAATCCGACGGCACGAACGGCAATGTGCCGGTGAGCGCGAAAAACAACGACCGCACTTCGCCGTCGTCGTTCGAAACGCCTTCGGTGCGCACCGGATTCGATCGCGACTTCGAGCCGCGTGTCGACCCGTATCCCATGTGGATTTGGTATCCGTTGGAAGGTTCTATCCTGATCGACAAAGGCGATTCCGGATTTTTCGAAACAGCCCTTTACGGGAATACAGATATTGACAATGCGACACGCGTGCGCGGCACGATCGACATCGGCGCCTACGAGCACCAGCCGGTGCAGGCAGGCCGCATCCGCTATGTCCGTGCGGGCGCCACAGGCAACGGCACAAGCTGGGACGATGCTTCCGGCGACTTGCAGCGCATGATCGACGCGCTTGCCGACAACAATCCGCAAGGATTGGCGGGCGAAGTGTGGGTAGCAGCCGGCACTTATACGCCGCAATCGCAAATAATCAGCGGGACGACCTATTCGGCATCGTTCCGGATGCGCGACGGTATCAGCGTCTACGGCGGTTTTGCAGGCGGCGAGGCATCGAAGGACGAACGTCGCAAGAGCAGCGACAAGCCGTGGGAATTTGAAGAAAAAACAGAACTTCTCGGCACATATTTTGGCAACAATACGGAATGGAGCAACAACCGCTGGACGCTGACGAGCGATTCGCGCCACGTCGTGTGGTTTGCGCCGATGCAGGGCGAAGCGGCGTTCCGCCACTTGACGGTTTTGGACGGCGTGACGATTCGCGGCGGCTATGCGCAAGGCGGATTGGGAGTCGACGAATTTGCCACCGACAAAGGGGCGGGCGTCTACATGGACGGCGCCAACGCCTATCTGAACAACTGTATCGTCACCGAAAACTATTCGACGGGCAACGGCGGCGGCGTGTATCTGCGTCATGGCCGCGTGCAAGGCACGTTGGTCTACAACAATAGCGCCGACGGCAATGGCGGCGGCGTGTATGCCGACAACGTGGGCCTCGTGATCCGAAGCATGGTTGCCAACAACTCGGCCGGCAACGGCGCGGGCGTGTATCTTTCGCACACAGGACCGTGGACCGACGGCGAAGACCATCCGGAATATCTGGTGCTGTCGACATCGATCGTCACAAACAACACCGCTCGCCAGAATGGCGCTGTCTATTGCGCCGACGGGGGCGTGTTGCTGCAAAATATCATTGCCAACAACGAATTGGTGACAGCCACCGACTTGACCGACGAAAATGCTGCGCAGACGGGCGGTATTTATGTGAACGGATATGCCACGGTGATCAACTCCGTGATTTGGAACAATCGCGATTTGGGCGCGTCCGTTCCGATTTATGCCAAAAATCCGTCGACTTCGACGGTGCGTTTCATGAACAATGCCATTTCCAACGTGAACAGTGCCGTTTGGAACAACATACTCCAGCAATCCACCTTGTCGCTTACCGGTAGCAACGTGGCAGCCGATGGCGAAATGTCGCCCGACTTCTCCGTATCGGGACAAATGGCCGACAATGCAGCGCTGGAAGGAAACACCGGCGTGCAGAGCGGTTGGCTGACGACCGGCATCGACTATTATTGGGAGCCGATAACGGGGTCGAATCTTCGCGCGCAAGGCATGACGCTGGGCATGATGCCCGACGATGTGATTTTGCAGCCGGAAATCGACATCAACGGCAACTTATACGCGCAGAAGCCGGCAATCGGCGCATACCGAATCGAACAAACCGTCATCCGGCACGAAACGACGGCCGACGCGCTGATAGTCTACGTGGATCCCGCATGCACCGAACCGTCGCACGACGGCAGCTCGTGGGAGAAAGCCTATCGCGCCATTTCCGAAGCCATCGACTATCTTGCCGGACTGGATGCGGCGACGGTGGGCGGACGGCATTTGGAAGTGCGTGCGCTTGAAGGAGAATATACGCCGAAATATGTCTTCGTCAATGAAGACCCGAAGACGGCAACGTTGAGCATCCCGGCAACGGCAAGCGGCGCGACGCTCTACATCGTCGGCGGTTATGGCGAAGACTTCGCCAGCGGCGAGATTGTGCGCAATCCGACGACTTATCGTTCGCTCATCGACGGCAATGCCGACGGCGTTGCATTGACGGATGGGCTTTACCATTGCATCATGGTGGAAGGCGGGGCGCATGTTGTCATTGACGGATTCCACGTGGTGGGCGGCTATGCGGCCGGCGAAGCTGCCGTGCAATACGGGGCAGGAGCCTTGGTGCTGAATGACGCCGACGCAACGTTCCGCAATTGCATATTCGAAAACAATACGGCTGCCACGGGCGCGGCCATCGACGCGCGCGACGCGGCTGCGCTGTCGCTCGTCAACTGCGTGGTGAACAACAACACGGCTACCGCTGCCGACGGGCAAATCGTGAATTGTCCGGCCGACCGCCTGACGATGCAACACACGACGATTGTCAACAACGCAGGCACAGCTCCGGCCAATATGGGCACATCCTCGTTTGCCGCCGGCAATACGGCCGGAAATTCCGTGGAATTGACGGTGGATTCGTCCAATTTCGCCAATCCGACCAACACCGTGGGCGCAACGCTCGGTTTCGATACTTATCTCGGCGGATATTCCGAATTCCGGCCGCTTACGAGTTCCATAGTGGTTTCCAACAACATCATAAACAAAGCGACCGGAACATCCGCCGACGTGACGACCGACATCACGACAGAAAACGACCGCAACCTCGGCGGCATCCCCGATCTCGGCGCATACGAAGCCTTGCTGCCGAAAGCCGGCACGGTGATCTACGTGCGTTCCTACAACACGGCGACCGGCGACCTTCGCCAATCCGACGGCTCGCCCGATATGTCGCTGTTGGAAAACAATCCGGGTAAATCGTTCGACGGTTCGTCGTGGGACAATGCCATCAACGGCAATGCCATTTGTGACCTCGACGTGGAGCGTGCGGGAAACGATTTTTATGTGATAGATAGGGGTAATAACACGCTGCAAGCGGCATCCTATGACAATGATAACTATCGCTCCGGCAGCTATGAGCCTGCGGCGGGAAGTTACGGCGAGTTTTTCGGCGGTGATTCGGGAAATCGGCAGAACGTGCAAAGCTATAACGGAAGATTCAACCAAATCACCAACAATCGTGACGAACGCTATGTGAGCGGATTGCAATATGCCATTGAAAAGGCAAGCGAATACAACAAGGCGCACCCCGACGACGAACAGATAGCCGTATGGGTGGGAGCCGGCATTTATACGGACTACAAAGGCTTTGTCGTTCGCGACGGCGTGAAGGTGTATGGCGCTTTTCCCTCGACGGGCAATCCGGGGGAAAACGATCGCAAGGCGTTACTGTCGTCCTATGTTCCAGCACGTGAAGAAGACCAAGATTTGAACAAGTCCGATTATGAAACGATCTTGCAGGTGAGAAAAGAAACGCCCGTGACGTGGAACAGCAATCAGGCATCGGCAGCTTCGTGGGTAAACAATCTTTCAGGAACGCAACGCCACTATGTGCTTTATCAGCCCGACGTGTGTCTTCCGACATGGGCGCCAAATAATGACAATAAGAATTCAAGAACCGGCGGCAACCAATATCGTTACGAGCAAGGAACCACCTACTACGACGGTACATATTACGTGGAGTATGAGGGCGCATTGTGGGATGGCTTTACCGTGCGTCATGGCTATATTAAAAATTATTCGGCCAACCGCGATGGCGGAGCAGGCATTCGCACATTCCGCGGCGTGACGTTGGAAAACATGGTGGTGGTCGACAATTACAATTCCGGCAGTCGTTCGCGTGGGGGCGGTCTTTATATGGACGGGCTGAACAGCCAAATCTCAAACTCGTTTCTTTTGAATAATTATGTCGGCGGGAATGAAGCCTATGGCGGCGGCGGATACATGATTGTCGGCACGGGCTTCAACATGGTAGTGGCCAACAACCACAGCAATATGGACGGCGGCGGCTTGTTTATCGAAAGCGCGACGTTCTACAACAACACGGTGGCCTACAACCGCGCAGGGCGAAACGGAAGCGGCATCCTCCAATATGCAGACTCGGGGTCGGGCCGTCTTTCGAATTTGTCGCTCTACAACTGTATTTTCTATGGCAACGAGGGTGGCAATGCAATAGCATCATCAGCCACGGGGACGTTCACGCCGGCCTATCACTGTTATGTGGGTGGCACGATACAAAGCGACTTGTTGGATGATAATAAATTTTCGACAGATGCGCCTTACAACAACCAACTGTCGAGCGAGAATCCGTTTGAAGCCGGCACAGCTGCCGGCACAACCAACAACTACCGGTTGGCGCCGTCGAGCACGTGTGTGAACAAGGGAACCGACAATTTGAATCAAGGAAAGGACGAAGCCTATTTGCCGGAGACCGACATGGACTTCTCCGACCGTATCAAAGACTGTACGGTCGACATTGGCGCATACGAACGCAATAATGAGGATTTCGTGGAGCCGGACATCAACGGCGTGTACTACGTGACTTTTGCCGGAGCGGGCAACGCGACGGCCAATTCGCCGGAAAACGCGGCGTGTGCCATGAAATTGCAAGAGGTGCTTGATGCCGCAGGGCGACGCGTGGCGCAACAAGGACTGCCGGCGACGGTGAAAATAGCAGGTTATGAAGACGACTATGTGGCATACCACGTGAATACGCTTTCCGATCCCAACGATCCGCAAAGCTACACGTTTGTGGTGCCTTACGGCGTGACCGTCATGGGCGGCTACGACGAAACGGCCGGCAATTGGGACGACGACGCCCGCGACGCCACGACACACAAGACGGTGCTGAGCGCAGTGAAAGAGGCAACGGCAACGGTGCAGGAAGTGACGGGCTACCACACGCTGACATTCGGTGAGCCGTTGGATTCGCAAACGGGACGCACGACGACGGTCGACGGGTTGTATATTGAAGACGGCGCGGCGACATCGATGACGGCCGGAGGCGACGACGCACGCGGCGGAGGCGCCATAGTTCCGGCATGGGGACATGTGCGCAACTGCGTGGTTCGCAATTGCAGCGCGGTGGAAGGCGGCGGCTTGTACGTGATGCCGGGCGGCTTGGTGTCGGGCTCTTATGTGGTGACAAACACGGCAGAGACCGGTGCGGGCATTTATGTCGACAATACGGGAGCCAACGCGGCGACACGCGCCCATCTGATGTCGAACACGATTGCCGACAATGTGGCATCGGAACAAGGTGGCGGCATCTATTTCACGGAAGGTTCGATGGCGGCTGTCAATACGGTCGTATGGGGCAACACGGCTCCTTCCGACAAGAATGTGAGCGGCGCGACTTATGCCATGTTTGCCGACGATTTCCTGACTTCGGCATCGGGCGGCACGATCGCGGAATTTTATCCGTTCAACAACTGTTTCGTAGAGACTTACGAATTGCCTGGCAATTTCGAGAATACGGAAATGACAGGCGATGAGTCTGTTTACTTCTCTGGATTTTATGCCTTGAAACCTTATTCGCCATTGGTGAAGCATGGCACGGTGGTGAAAGTGCAACGTTATTTTGAGCGACATGCGGGAGTAGCAGTCCGCGACATGGTCGGGACGCCACGCATTTCTGCAAGTGCCGAAGAGACTAAAATCGACGCCGGCGCGGATGCTTTCGACGGCGGTATTATCCCGATTCCGAACGATCGCAACGACGTGATCCAACGTATTTTTATTTCTCAGGGTACTAATGAGCTTTTGGCCGATGGCGAAAATCCCGACGACTACATGGGACGGTCGTTCTACACGTCGGTGTCGTGGATAGAGGATGCGCTCGACTATATAGAGGCGGTGCGCGAGAAATTCGGCGATGATGTTGAATTCGAGCTGTTGGTGGCCGGAGGCGTTTATAAACCAAAATATTGGGTTACGCAGGAAGAAGGCACGCAGGGACCGCCCGACCAGCGGCGCAACACGTTCCGCATTCCGCAAGGCGTAGCCATTTATGGCGGCTTCCGCGGCGACGAAACCTATTCGACGGGACTTGTGTCGATACCTGCCGCATCGGGAACGATGACGCTTCAGCCGGACGGCGCGATCAACACGTTGCTGGACAGCCGCGAATTGTCGGACATGAACGGCAACGGCTTGCTCGAACCGTGGGAAATGTCGTCGCAAACGATTTTCTCTGGCAACGTCAACGCTTCGGGCGAAGAGCGGCGCACCTACCACGTGATATACAGCGAGGGAACAACGGGCGAAGTGACGCTCGACGGCGTGACGGTGATGTCGGGACAAACGGCAAATGAAATGACGGAAGTGACAACGGGCGGCGATGCCGGCCGCGGCGGCGGAATCTACACCAACGGCGTGTCGTACACGATATCGAATTGCCGCTTCATGGACAACTTTGCCGTGCGCGGCGGCGCAATCTATTCGCGCGATGGACGATTGACGATTTCGGCATCGATCTTTGCCGGCAACGGCACGGTGGACAATCCGGTGACCCCGTCGGAATACCAGCCTGCGAGCGGCGGAGCCGTGTATCTGACAGGCATGTCGCAGACTGCTGCCACGGCAGCGCTTTATGCGGCAAACACGCTTTGGGTGAACAACGAGACGGCCGGCCGGGGCGGTGCAATCGGAACAAACTACACGGAAGGGGTCACAACGACCTACGCACCGATGATTTCGTTGATCAACAATACATTTGCATGCAACAAGGCGGCCATGAACGCCGTAATTTATGGCAGCAATGGCAGAAGCGAAATAATCAATACGCTGATGTGGGGCAACGAGTCGGAAACCGAGGACATGTCGTTCGTGCGGATGATGAGCCATTCGGCAAGCGACGATGCCCGCAATATTTCGCAATCGCAATACGGAACGGGCAACATCCAAATTTCTGCCGAGAACATGGCAGTCGACGGTCCGCGATTCACGCGGCCGGCAAGCCGTGCCGGAGTGGCCGGCAACGACGCGATGAACCTGTGGAATCCGGTGTCGATATCGGTGCTGACCGATGGCGGCGACGGGCTTCTGAGGGCCGACACGAGGACGGAAGAGGGGGCATACGTCGGATGGTTTGTGGACGATTTGCAACCCCTGAAAGACAATTTGAGGGCCGACACGAGGACGGAAGAGGGGGCATACGTCGGATGGTTTGTGGACGATTTGCAACCCCTGAAAGACAATTACATTGCCGGCAACTATGATCGTTATTCCGGCCCGTTGCGTGAAGACGGCACGGAGGACGACAAGCCGATCGACATAGGCTTCTATGAATACCAGTATGTGGATCTTTTGTCGACACGCGATGTGGTCTACGTGGCTACGGAGGAAAGCGGTTTGGCCGACGGTTCGAGCTGGTCGAACGCCATTTCCGACTTGCGCAGCGCCATCATTGCGCTCTCCAACCCGACGGGAGGACAGTCGCGCGACAAACGCATCTATGTGAGAGACGGCAATTATTCGTGGCAACGGCTTTCGGGCGGCACGGCTTATTTGCTTGAAGCCGTCGACAGCAAGAACTTGCTCGACAATCTTTATATTTACGGTTCTTGCACGGGCGTGGGCGACAATCAGGATTTCAGCACGCCGACCGTGGTGGAAAACAGTGCGTATGCCGACGGCGTGACAAACACGTTGTTGAGCATTGAAGCCGGAACAAAAAATGTTGTGATTTCGGGCTTTGCTTTCAACAACAAGGAAACCGGCGGCGATCAAGAAGGCGTGACGGTATTGACGAGTCCGGGTGGGAAAGTGACGCTTAAAAATACGGCATACCGAGGTAACAAATCCGGCGTGTCGATTTCCGGAAGCGGGGAAACACTGATTGTCAACTCTCTGTTTGCCGATGGCGCGAATGGCATCGTCGGAGCGAACGCAAATACGACAATCGTCAACTCGACTTTCGCGCAAAACAGCATCGCAGACGTGAAGGGCAGCGATTTCGGCATCTATAATTCCGCATCATGGAAAAACGGCAGCTATGGATTTGGATTTGCCGGCGGCGTGAATGGCAATGTCGTGATCGCTGGCAGCGTGGAAAACGACGATCTTGCCGAAGGACCAAACTTCTTCGATCCGGACAATGCCGACATTTATTTGCGCGACTATCGCATTCGTCCGGCGTTGAAATTGCTCAACAATGGCGTAAACGACTTGTATGCCGTGCATGCGCTTGGATTGGCGTCGGGCACTGCAATTCCGGCAGAAGAGGTGGATTTGAGCAATTCCTTCCGCGTGGTCGACGACAATATTGATGTGGGGGCATACGAATATGCAGCGCCTATGTTGCCGGTGGTTTATGTGAAATCCGACCTTACGGGCACGACCGACGGAACAAGCTGGGCTACGGCGTTGAGCGACATCCAAGGCGCAGCCGACCTTGCAGCCGTTTATGCAAACCAGCATCCGGGCAGCAATGGCTATGTGTTTGTCCACAGCAATGTGGCGACTGCGGAAAGATTGCGCATTAATTTGCCAAACGTGAAAATCTACGGCAGCATGAACGACGAAACGAGCAGTTACACGACAGACGATGCCGAACTGCTTGTCGACGACTTGCTCAAACAACGTCGCGGCGTGATTGAGTCGGCCGCGCAGTCGCGTTTGGAAAATGGGGCTTACATTGATGGTGAAAATATCGTTGTGGACGGATTTGAGGTGGAAGGATCCGTGACGCTCAACAAGGGATACCTGTCGACTTCAATCTTGACGGGGACAGGAGTGAGCGGAACGGCCGGCGGTGTGCTTTACAACTCATTTGCGACTTGCACAGTGGCGGACGTGACGACTGTCAATGTCACATCGACCAATGCGCTCCCCGGCAATGCGCAGAATTCCCGCTCATGGGTTGCCGATGCCGGCAAAAACAGATATACGCCGGACGGATATTGGGCATATCAATTGATGGAAACCTCGACTGATATCAATGCCGGCACAGCCGACGTTCAAGCTTATATGGATGCAGTCGGGCACAATCGCGACATTGCAGGAAACCTTCGTGTGAGAAACGGGGTGGACAATGGCTGTTTCGAAACGTGGAACGTGTCGGCCGACGGTGTCGTGGCAAATGCCGACGATTATCCGCACGGGCAGTCGGTGGTGTATGTGCGCGAAGGCAAAGAGTTGGGACTCGGAATGGATGGCGATGCGCCGTTCTACGGCGAATCTGCACCGTTCAATCCCGGATTTTTGCTTCTCGAGCATCGAGCCGGCTTGCGTGGCAACGGCAATAGCGTCAATTTGCAGAACGTGGCGATGGAACGCCGCGTGGCCGCCGGAGGCCACGACATGGCATCGGTGGCATTCTCCATCGACGAGGTGGAAAATCCGGCCGCGCTTGCATTCTATACTTATAGCGGCGAGAAACGTGCCGGTTACGACTATAAATACACGGAAGACGACAACGCATGGATAGCGACGGAAGCGACAGCGCTTGGCGTGGGAGAAGGCTTCTTGATTGAAAACGCGACAGACGCGGAAAGCAAGGTGCGATTCTACAATGCCACGCCTTACGAGGAGACGCCTTCCGTCAAGCCGGTGGCGCTCGTGAAATACAACTACAATGAAGAATGGACAACCGACGCGAATGGCAACACAGTGCCGTCGACAAGCCGGAAATTCACGCACAAGGAAAACATGAGTTGGAACTTGTTTGGATCTCCGTTCCTTTGCGCGATGAACTACGACGACATGCCTTACGGCCGTGTGATTTACGGCTTGGAGGACGATGTGTACCGGACGGTGAACACTTCGGTTGCAACCGGCGGATATATCCCATCGGGCGATGCCGTGTTTACGCAGACGGCGACGCTGAAAACGGAGGAAGTGATTGAAATAGCGCAACCGGCCGGAACGGTCGATGGCGACGCTTATCAACTCACGTCGTATTTGACTGTGGCTTTGACGGCCGACGGGGCAGACACGGAAAGTGATCGCGTGACGTTGAATGCTGTCGCTTCGGCAGAGGCTTCGACGGACTACGATGTGAACGCCGACGGCGTGAAGTGGACAATGGGCGGACGTGCGCAAATTTATGCAGTGCGCGACGGAGGCCGCTATTCGTTGCTTTCGGCTGTCGACGAGGAAGGTGTCGTAGACCTCGGAGTGGAAGTGCCGGAAACGGGCGTGTACAAAATATCGCTTCCCGACGATATGGGCGCAGCGGACTATGATGTCGTGGTTTTGCGCGATCGCGAACAAGGCAAGACTGTCGATTTGAAGACAGAAAGCTATACGTTCACGGTTGCCGAGGCCGGAGCCGTCGATAATCGTTTCGAAGTGGAATTCCGAATGAGCGACACGCTTGGCGCAGGCTTCAATGCTTGGTCGCCGTCGAGAGGCGTGCTGCAAATCGATGGCACGGATGCGGGTTCGGTTGTGTCGGTATTCGCTCCAAACGGAATGAGAATCCGTAGTCTTTTGTCGGAAGGCATGAGCTTGAAACTTTCAGTGCCACAGGGCGCGTATGTCGTGAGCGTTGAGAAAGACGGCGAAATCGAGACGGACAAAGCCATCGTGCTTTAAGGACGTGGCGAAGCAATCCGGCTGAAGAAGCTGCACGAAATGACAGCGAGCGGAAATGCAAGTGCATTTCCGCTCGCTGTTTTATTGCACAGTGCTGGCTCTTGTCGCGCTTGGGATGTCCCGAAGGTCAGTGGGTGAGAATTTTCAATCCACGTTCAGTCATTACGAATGTGTGTTCCCATTGAGCCGACGGCAGTTCGTCGTCGGTGACGACAGTCCAATTGTCCTCGGAGTCGATGAACACTTTCCACGTGCCCATGTTGATCATCGGTTCGATGGTAAACACCATTCCCGGCACGAGCAGCATGCCCGTGCCTTGCCGTCCGAAATGGAGCACGTCGGGTTCTTCGTGGAATTCCAATCCTACGCCATGCCCGCAAAGGTCGCGCACGACGGAAAAACCGTTTTTCTTGGCGTGGCGTTCGATGGCATGTCCGATGTCTCCAACAAAACCGTAAGGCTTTGCCGCTTTCATTCCTATTTCGAGGCATTCTTTGGCCACGCGCACCAATTTTTCTTTTTCAGGCGTGGTTTTTCCGATGATGAACATGCGCGAGGCATCGGAATAGTAGCCGTCGAGTATTGTCGACACGTCGACATTGATGATGTCGCCTTCTTGCAAAATTTCGTCCTCGGAAGGGATGCCGTGGCAAACAACCTCGTTGATCGAGGTACAAACGCTTTTCGGGAAACCTTCGTAGTTGAGCGGAGCAGGAATGGCGCCATGGGCGGTGGTATAGTCGTAGACAAGGCGGTCGATGTCGGCCGTGCTCATGCCGGCATGTATTTCTTTTTCCACGAGGTCGAGCACGCCGGTATTGACTTTTCCGCTTCGGCGGATGCCTTCGATTTGTTCCGGAGTTTTGATTAGCTTGGGAGAAGGGACAAGATGTCCGCGTTCTTGATAAAAGAGTATTTTGCGATCTAAATCGGTCAGTTCGTGCCCTTTCGGCACAATCCAATTACGTCTGTAAGCTGTCATTTTAAAAGCTTTTTTCTATTGCAAATATAGTGCAAGCCGAGAGAAAAGCAAAGAGCTTGCTCGATTTGCTTTTCCGAGGCGCCGCCTGTATTATCCAAATATAGTGCAAGGAGAGAAAAGCAAAGAGCTTGCTCGATTTGCTTTTCCGAGGCGCCGCCTGTATTATCCAAATATAGTGCAAGGAGAGAAAAGCAAAGAGCTTGCTCGATATGCTTTTCCGAGGCGCCGCCTGAAATTGTTTTTCCGAGGGATGAGGGTTTTAGAGAATAGCCAATGCGATTTGTGCGCATGCTTCGGCATCGGCAAGCGCGTCGTGGTGGCGCAGCAAGTCGAATCCGCATCGTGCTGCTACGGTCGGGAGTTTGTGGTCGGGCAGCGATTTGCCGAAGATGCGGCGTGCAGCACGGCACGTGCAATGAAATTCGTAGTCCGGATAGTCCATGCCATAGCTTTGGAACACGGCTTTCAAACAACCTTCGTCGAATGGGCTGTTGTGGGCCACCAAAGGCAGTCCTGCGAAACGTGGCGAAATTTCATTCCACACGTCGGGAAAGATAGGCGCATGGTTGGTGTCGGACGAGGAAAGCCCGTGGACGTATGTGTTCCAATAACGATAGAAGTTGGGGTTGGGGCGAATCAGCCGGTATGTTTTGTCGACGATGTGGCCGTCGCGCACGATAACGACACCGACGCTGCACACGCTGGAACGATGCTCGTTGGCTGTTTCAAAGTCGATGGCTGCAAAATCTTTCATTCGATATTTCCATATTTTCCGGAACGTATGCGATAGAGCGTTTCTTTTGTTACGTTGAGAAACGATGCCAATTGCGTGATTGAAACGTAGTCGAGCAAATGGGGATATTTTTCGAGAACCCATTCATAGCGTTCGCGTGCGCTCAGGTGGAGCATAAACATTTGTTCTTCCAAGTGCTTGATGTGGCTGAGCATTCCCATGTTCATGAATTTGTACATTTCGGTGGTCGCTTTGTCGCGCAGCGAACCGAACATTTGTTCGGAAATATAGCAAACTTCCGATTCGGTCATGAATTGGGCGAAGATTTGGTGCTTCAATTTGATGCGCGGTTTGATCAAATAGTGCGACGAAAAAGAGAAAGCATAATTGTGTTCGCGTCCGTTCTCGATATAATAAGTGCGTGCCGCTCCACGATGGATGTAGATCATGTTTTGCAGAATTTCGTTTCTGCCATCCAGTATGTGGCCTTTTTTAAACGTTCGCCATTTCAGGTTGGCTCGCAAATATTGCTCGTCGGCTTCCGTAAGGTTGAAAACGGTGCGGATGTCGCCAAACACTTTTAGAGTGAGCCGGTCGGTATGGTCGTTATTGTTTTCCAAGGAGGTGTTCTACTTTGTGTTTTACGTTTGTCATGAGCCATAAAGGAGTGGATGTCGCACCGCAAATGCCTATCGATTCGGCATTGACGAGCCAAGCGGGATCGATGTCGTCTTCCGAATAGATGAGGTGTGTGTTCGGGTTTACGGCATGGCATTCGCGGAAAAGAATCATGCCGTTGCTGCTTTTTTTGCCGCTGACGAATAAAATCAGCGAATGCTCGGCGGCAAAACGCCGCATTCGCGGCATCCGATTTGCCACTTGGCGGCAAATCGTGTCGTGGCATTCGAAGTGTCCGTCGACTTTTCTGCGGCGGATTTCTTCTTCGATGCGTTGCAGGCCTTCCCGAGACTTTGTCGTTTGCGAATAGAGCGACACATCGCGAGAAAAGTCGATGCGGTCTACTCCGGCTTCGTCTTCCACGACAATTGCCGTGCCGTCGGTTTGCCCGACGAGGCCGTTCACTTCGGCATGCCCCGGCTTGCCATAAATGACGATTTGCGGCCGTGTCGGAGCTTCATAGGATCGGCGGATGCGTCGTTGCAATTGCAGCACGACGGGGCATGTCGCATCGATTATTTCGATAGAGTTTTCTTTTGCTATGCGATAGGTTTCGGGTGGTTCGCCATGGGCGCGAAGAAGCACTTTCACGCCGTGCAGTTGTCGCAATTCGTCGTGGGTTATTGTGATTAATCCTTTTGATTTCAGCCGTTCCACTTCGTTTGAATTGTGCACGATGTCGCCCAAGCAGTAGAGTTTCCCGCTTTTTTCGAGTTCTTCTTCCGCTTTCCGTATGGCAGTCACCACCCCCGGGCAAAAGCCTGAATTTTTATCTATTTCAACTTTGGCGGCCATTGATGATTTTATGAAACACGTCGAGCAGCCAGCGGTCTTGCTCTTCGATGGTCATGTTGGAATTGTCGAGCACGATTGCGTCGTCAGCTTTCCGCAATGGGCCTTCGGAGCGGGTGGAATCGATGCGGTCGCGTTCGCACACATTGTGAAGCACCTCTTCGAAGCTGACAGTATCGCCTTTTGCCGTCAATTCGTTGTATCGGCGTCGTGCACGCGTTTCGGGCGACGCATCGACGTATATTTTCATTTCAGCATCAGGAAATACCACTGTGCCTATGTCGCGGCCATCCATGACGATTCCTTTTGATTTTCCCATTTCTTGTTGCCGTGTCACTAAGGCGCGCCTTACGGTCGGCACGGCTGCAACGATGCTCACTTTTGACGACACCTCCATGCGGCGGATGTCTTTTTCCACGTTTGCGCCGTTCAGATAGGTTTCTGTGGCGCCATCGCCGTTTACGGCAAAGGCAATGTCGAGCGATGGCAAGGCTTTTTCCAAACGGGCGGTGTCGAGATTTTCGCCGTCGAACAAGCCGTTTTGCAAGCAATACAGCGTGACGGCGCGATACATTGCGCCGGTGTCGACATAGGCATAACCTATGTTTTTTGCAAGTTTTTTTGCCATTGTGCTTTTTCCTGAGGAGGAAAAGCCGTCGATGGCTATTGTTATTTTTTTGTCGTTCATATTCTAAAATTCATAAAGGTTTGCAGCAAGGTTTACCATGAAGGTTGTTCCGCCCACGTGGGGTTGGGCAAGCGCGACGCCGACTTTGAATTTTCTGACGCTGAGCCCTGCTCCGACAGAAAAGCCGGAGAAGAAATTGCGTGAAAAAGTGGCCATGTCGGTTTTTGTTTTATGATTATAGCCGGCAGCAATGTAGAATTTGCTTGTCGGGGCGTATTCCAATCCAAAAATCAAATGGCGGAATAGGTTGCTGAGGAATTTGTCGCGCACTTCTATGCCTGAGTTGGGGTCGTTGTCGTCGATGCGGCGGTAGTAGGGCAGGCTCCATTGCGTGAGATTGATAGCGGTCACCGACACGCGAAACGGCCCGTTGTGGAGCGATTGCGTATATCCGAGCCGGATGTCCCACGGAAGCCGGTCGTAGTGCTCGTCGAAGCGCTTCACTTGCCCGCCGAGGTTGGCAACGACAGCCGACAGCGACAAGTCGCGCTCGGGATCGTAGTAGTTGATGCCTAAGTCGGCAGCAATGGCGAGAGCCGAATATTGCTCGTAGTTTGAGTATAGGAATTTCAGAGCGATGCCGCCTCTGATTCGGTCGTTGAAATCGTGGGAGTACATTCCGCTGAAAGCAATGTCGCTTGCTCCGAATGTTCCGGTGATTGTCCCGTCGACGTCGGCTGCCTTCATTTCTCCGTATCCGAAATAGGAAATGCCTGCGCCCCATGCAGCGTGGTCGCCGGCTTCTTTGGCGAAACGAGCCGACATGAAATTGCTTCCGCCGAGATAGCGCATGTAGCTCACTCCGGCTTGCATCCCGACTTCCGGACCAAGCAACGCGGGATTTTGCTCATAGAGGTTGACATCGTCGTCGATGACGGATATGTTTGCTCCACCCAAAGCGTAGGCATGCGAAGAAGTTGTGGTGTTCAAATAGTTGTAGGCAGTGCCGTCTTGTGAAAAAACATTGGCACAGCCTGCTGCTAAGACGAAGAGAGTATATAAGATTTGTTTGAATTTCATATCAGTTGCCCCGCTTCGTGCGACGCCTTTCATAATAACGCAAAGCAAGGGAGAATAGTATGTAAAATCTTTGAAAAAAAGCATGAAACATGGAATCTTCGTTTTGTAAAAAAACATAAAACATTTTCAAATAAGCACAAATCGTTTGTATGATGCTTGTTTCGTTCGCCGGAGGCGCATATATTTGCAACGTTTAGAAGGAAACAAAAATGAGAATATTCAGTTGTTTCGCCATAGTAGCACTGTCTGTGCTTGTTGCTCCGACGGCTTCCGCGCAGGTGTCGCGGGTGGCTCTCGATAGCAAGCATTGTCCTCATGGAGAGTGTGTGGATGTCTACGAATATGACTTCGTCGACGTTCAGCCTGCTTTCCCGGGCGACGAGCGTGGCTTGATTAATTATATCAACAGCGAGCGCAAATATCCGTATGATGCATACAAGAAACGGATACAAGGTCGCGTGTTGTGCAGCTTTGTCATCGACGTGGACGGAAAAGTGTGCAACGTGACGGTTTTGCGAGGGGCTTATCCGTCGCTCGACAAGGAAGCTGTCAGAATAATCAAGGATATGCCGGAATGGAAACCGGGCAAGATGAATGGCGTGGCAGTGCCGGTGCGTTACATATTGCCGATTCCTTTCAGGCTTTAAGATTGAACCACAAATCTTTTTCATAATCTTATTTTTGCCTCCCTGCCTGACGATAGGTCCGGAGGTTTTTTTATGATGGCATGGTAAAAGAAACGAGCCGGCGTTTTGCGCCGGCTCGTTATGTTGTTATTTGTGTCGGGTTATTCCAATCCTTTGTCACGAAGCAAGGCTTCGGGAGTCGGGCGATGTCCTGCGAATCCTTCGTAGAGAACCATCGGGTCTTCGTCGTTTCCGGATTCGAGCACGTGTTTTAATTTCGCGGAAGTTTCAGGATCGAATATGCCATGTTTTTGGAACACTTCGAATCCGTCGCAATCAAGCACTTGCGCCCACAAGTATGTGTAGTATCCGGCTGCATATTGGTCGCTGCTGAAAATGTGGTTGAAGTAAGTCGACCGATAGCGGAATTGGATTTCTTCCGGCATGCCGAGTTTTTTAGCCACGCCGGCTTCAAAGGCAGCGGCATCGACGTTGTCAAGGTCTTGGAGTTTGTGCCATTCCAAATCGAGCAATGCTGCTCCGACGAGTTCGGTGTTGACAAATCCTTGGTTGAATTTCGCGGAAGCAGTCAATTTCTCGACCAACGAGTCGGGGATGACTTCTCCTGTTTTGTAGTGGCGGGCATAGGTTTTCAGCAGTTCCGGTTCGAACATCCAATGCTCATGGAGTTGCGAAGGAAATTCCACAAAGTCGCGGTCGACGTTTGTTCCGGCATTTCCTTTGTATCCGGCTTTTGTAAGCATTCCGTGCAAAGCGTGCCCAAATTCGTGGAACATTGTTTCAACTTCGTCGATAGTCAACAGCGAGGGCTCGCCGGCCGACGGTTTGGTGAAATTGCCGACATTGTAGACAATCGGGCGGATGCCTTTTGTGCCATTGGCTTCTTGGAATACAAACATCCACGCGCCTTGCCGTTTTCCTGTACGGGCATAATAGTCGGTCATGAACACAGCCAAATGCTTGCCGTCTTTGTCGAGCACTTCATAGGCTTTTACGTCGGGGTGATAGACAGGCACGTCGGTTAACTCGTGGAATGTGATTCCATAGAGTTTTTCAGCCATGGTGAAAATCCCTTTGCGCACATTCTCGATCGGGAAGTAGGCGCGAACGTCGTTTTCGTCGAAATTGAATTTTTCTTTTTTCACTTTTTCGGCATAATAGTAGTAGTCCCATGCAGCAATTTTAAAATTGCCTCCGTGCGAATCGACATATTGTTGCATGTCGGCAATTTCTTCGTGCGACTTGGCTACAGCCGGCGTCCAAATTTTCATTAGCAGTTCTTCTGCGGCATCTACGGATTTTGCCATGACGGCATCAAGCTGGTAGTCGGCAAATGTTTTGAATCCGAACAATTCCGCTTTTTGTTTTCTCAATCGGAGGATGTCGCCGATTAGCGCTTTGTTGTCGTTTTCGTTTCCGTTGTTTGCAAGGTTGATGTATGCTTTATACATTTTTTCGCGCAAATCGCGATTGTCGGCATAAGTGAGCAGCGGCAACCGGCTGGGCGCTTGAAGCGTGAATACCCATTTGCCTTTCATGCCCAACGCTGTCGCTTCTTCTGCGGCAACGGCAATGCTCGAAGCCGGAAGGCCCGACAAGTCGTTTTCGTTGTCGACGACAAGTCTCCATTCGTTTGTGTCGTTGACGATGTTGTTGCCGAATTTAAGACAAAGCGTGGACAATTGCTCGTTGATCGATTTCAATTGCTCTTTTTTTTCAGGCGACAGCAAAGCTCCGTTGCGGACAAAAGCTTTGTAGTATTTTTCGAGCAATCTTTCTTGCGCTTTGTTGAGATTGAATTTTGCGCGATTGTCGTAAACTTCCTTGATGCGGGCAAAGAGCTGTTCGTTCATCATCATTTCGTCGCTATGCTTTGAAAGCATCGGGAAAATTTGAGCCCCGAGCTTTTGCATTTCCGGAGTCGACATCGATTCGGACAATCCTGCAAATACGTAGTTCACGTTTTCGAGCAGTTGCCCTGCATTGTCCAATGCGACAATCGTGTTGTCGAAATCGGGAAGCGCGCGATTGTTGATGATGCTGTTTATTTCTTGATTGTGTTGGCGAATGCCTTCTTCGAAAGCAGGCAAATAGTCGTCGGTGGAAATTTGTTCGAACGGCGGAATGTTGAAGGGAGTGTCGTAGGCCGCCATAAACGGATTTTCAGCTTTCATTTTTGTTCCTGTGAAAAGCATTAGGCCGGAAAGGCATAATGCAATTGCTGTAAAATGTCTTTTCCTCATGATGTTATAAAATTGTATTATAATCTATTTTGTTCGTGGCGTTGCAAAAATAGCCAAATCTTTTGAGATGCAGCCATAAGTGAGGCCAATAGTCGTCATTTGCCGATCTCAAAATCCGCAATCACGGGATAATGGTCGGATGCTTTGGAGGAACCTCTGGCGGCCGATGTGGCTTCGATGCCGTTTCCTTCGTAAAGGATGTGGTCGATTCTGAAATAAAAGCGGTTGGCATTGTAAGTGTAAGTGGGACCCAACGCTCCGTCGATATAAGCGTCGTTCATGTCGCCTTTTATCGTTTGGTAGGCATAAGATTGGGGCGTGTCGTTGAAATCGCCGCAGACGAAAATTGCGGCATCCGGTTGCCGGTCGCGAATACTGTCGATTTTTTCGCGAATCAGTTCGGCTTGTTTCGCCCGTGCGCGGAAAGCGCGGCCGAGTTTGCTGAGCAGTTGCGATCTCACGCCGCGCAACGACCGGTTGCGGTCGTCGGGCGCGGTGAGTTCCATGTAGAGCTGTTTGTCGGAGTTGCTTAATCCGATCGACTCCAAGTGGATGCTGAAAAAATAGGCTTGCCGCTTGCCGATCGTCGTGCGATAGATGGCATAGCAGAAATATTGGTCGTCGTAGTCTTCGGCTATTGTTTCCACCGGTTTTTTTGAAAGGTATCCGAGGTTGGTTGCCGCGCTTACGTCGAAATGCGGATAGCGCTGCTCGATTTTTTCCCAGCCATGGCCTTTGAATCTGTTTCGGATCACAGGAACAGGCGCCGATTCTTGGATGCAGACGAAATCGGCATCATATTCGAGAATTTCGTCGACGACGGTGGGCGATGTGTCGGGAGAGTGCATTCCGAAAGTATTGTATGTCATGACGCGAAAATCGGCATCTTGTCCGCTTGCTCCGCCAAAATTCAATGGACAAAACGACCAAATTTGTCCGATTGTAGCGACAAGGGCGATGCCGCTCACCAGCAAAAAGCGACGGTCTGTGAAAATCCATACGAGAAGGAATAACGCGACAACCGGCAGCAATATGGGGTATGCCAAGCCTAAAAATGCGGGATGAATCCATGTGTTCGGATTGATGTATCCGGCGTAGGCAGAAAGCATGTAGACGACAGCTATGAAGATGTTCAAGCATAGCAGCGCGATTTTTATAGGCTTGGTGAATTGTCGTCGGGTACTTTTCATAATTCTATTTTGCCACTTAAATCGGAAAGTTCTTTTTTTTCTCTTGCAGAAAGGGAGTTGTAGCCGGATGTTTTCACTTTGTCGAGCAATTCATCGAGGCGATGTTCGATGTCGACGGCCGGCTTGCGCACGGGTTCGCTCCGGCGAAAAATGCCGTAACGTGCATTGAGCGCAATGGCGCATCCTGCCGCAATGCCCCCGATATGGGCGGCATGGCTGCCTATGGCGTGGATGTCGGTTGTCAGCAAGGCAAATAGGACGAAAGCGGCAGCCACCCATTTGATTTTCACGATGCTGAATACAAACAAGCGAATGCCGTAGTTTGGCGCTCTGACAACTGTTGCCGCGGCTATCGCCAAGACAGCCGCTGATGCTCCCGCTAGCCCGTTGAGCGGATGCACGGCTCCGGCCGCGAGGTATAGAATTGCGCCGGCCAAGCCTCCTGCGATGTAGGTGCGCATCAAGGCGCGATTGGGATAGAGGTCGAGGAAGATTATCCCGAAACAGTAGAGCCACGCCATGTTGGCAACGAGGTGAAGCAGCCTGATGTGGGTGAACATGTAAGTGGCGATGGACCACGGTTGGAGGATTGTTTCTTCAAAAGAGGGCGGAAGGATGAGCCAATTTGCCATATTCCCATAGCCGAGCGACCGTGAGACCAACATGCTTGTCCAAATGAGGAGAAACACGATTGCATTTGCCGCCACGATCCCTGCAAGCACGGACTTGCCGGAAGCAAAATGGTTTAGTTTCTTAAAAATATCCGCCACCGACGATACCTTTCTTTTTCCAAATGAGAATGATGATTAATCCCACCAGCAAGCCCCCGAGATGAGCAAAGTGGGCAACGCCCGACACAGCTCCGCTAATGCCGAAGAACAATTCGAGCAAACCGTATCCGATCACCATGTATTTGGCTTTGATAGGAACCGGAATGAAGAACAAGTAGAGCGGCACATTCGGGAAAAGCATTCCGAAAGCGAGCAGGATGCCGAACACGGCGCCGGAAGCACCGATCATCGTGCCATTGATCAGCCCGTTTAATTCGCCCCAGAGCGGGTCGGTGTAGTTCATGCCGTTTTGCAACGCTTGCGCTCCCTCGGTGCGAATGGTTTGAAGGATCTGAATGAGTTCTGCTTTCGGGATTTGGCTCGTGATGAATTCTATTTGGAAAAATATCACGGCGAGTTGTATCAACGCTGCGCCGATGCCTGTCGACAAATAGAAGAACAGGAAACGTTTCGTGCCCATCACTTGCTCCAACACCCTTCCGAACATGTAAAGGGAGAACATGTTGAAGAATATATGCGCGAACCCTGTCGAATCGTGCAAGAACATGTATGTCACCAATTGCACAGGATTGAAAGCCGGCGAGGTGAAGAAATGCAATCCCAAAAACCAAGACAGGTCGAAGCCTTTGAATTGGAGTGCAATAAAAGAGAAAAGCCATATTCCGATGTTTAGCAAAAGAAGATGGCGAGTTGCCGGCGGAATGCTGCGCAAGAAATTGTTTGTAGCCATGTCGTAGTATTTTTCGAATGGCAAAGTTAATGAAAATCAAATGCAGTGCAAAACGGAGGCGACTTGTGCGGGTTTTGGAAAAAGAGGAGAAATCATTTTGCTGATGCGGCGCGGCGTAGCCGGCATGGAGGCGTGGATTTGTGGATTTGCGGAAAAAGTGCGAACTTCGCAGAAATTTTGAACAACAGATGATTACGCAAGAACAATTAAAAGAGACGATAGAACGCAAGTTGGCGTTGAGGAGGTATCTTTGACATCGACAGCAAAAAAATAGAGGTCGAAGAGGAAGAATTGCGCACGCATGTCCCGAATTTCTGGGACGACCAGAAAGCGGCAGAGAAGCAGATGCGCAAGGTGAAGGAATTGCACTATTGGATTGACAGCTACGAGGAAATAGAAAAAATGGTGGGCGAAGTCGAATTGGGATTCGATTTCGTGAAAGAGGGTTTGCTCACGGAAGACGAGCTCGACGAGATGTATCGAAAGACGATAGAGAAATTCGAGGATGTCGAGTTGCGCAACATGTTGCGCCGCGAGGAAGACCGGCTTGGCGCGGTGTTGAAAATCAATTCCGGCGCCGGCGGAACGGAAAGCCAAGATTGGGCGCAAATGCTGATGCGCATGTATTTGCGTTGGTGTGAGAAACATGCCTACAAGACGTCTGTTGTACATTTGGTGGAAGGCGACGAGGCCGGAATCAAGTCGGTGACGATTCAGGTGGAGGGCGATCTCGCGTATGGGTATTTGAAAAGCGAAAATGGCGTGCATCGCTTGGTGCGCGTTTCGCCGTTCAATGCGCAAGGCAAGCGCATGACGTCGTTTGCTTCCGTGTTTGTCACTCCACTGGTCGACGATTCGATAGAGGTGAAAATCAATCCTGCCGATATTTCGTGGGATACGTTCAGAAGCGGCGGCGCCGGCGGACAGAATGTCAACAAGGTGGAAACGGGCGTCAGGTTGCGCTATAATTATAAAGATCCCGACACGGGAGAAACGAAAGAAATTTTGATTGAAAACACGGAGACTCGTTCGCAACTCGACAATCGCGAGAATGCGTTGCGCTTGCTCCGGTCGCAACTCTACGATATGGAATTGCAACGCCGCATGGCAGAGCAACAAAAAATAGAAGCCGGAAAGAAAAAAATCGAGTGGGGTTCGCAAATACGCAGCTATGTGTTCGACGATCGGCGCGTCAAAGACCATCGCACCGGATTTCAGACTTCGGATGTGAATGGCGTGATGGACGGCGACATAGATGGTTTTATAAAGTCTTATCTGATGGAATTTTCCGGAGGAAACGACTGATTGAATTGAACAATTGAATGCAATCAAGTTATGGCAGGATCTAACTTCATCGACTATGTGAAAATCGTGTGCCGTTCGGGAAAGGGCGGTGCAGGCTCGTGCCATTTCCATCGGGCAAAATATGTGCCGAAAGGCGGACCCGACGGAGGCAATGGCGGAAGGGGCGGACACATCATATTGCGAGGAAACCGAAATCTTTGGACTTTGCTCCATTTGAAATTCCAGCGCCACATATTTGCCACCGACGGACAGCCCGGCGGGGAGAACCGCAGTACGGGGAAAGATGGCGAGGACAGGGTGATAGAAGTGCCTTGCGGCACGACTGTCTACGACGCGGAAACCGGCAAATTCCTATGTGAGGTGACCGACGACGGGCAGGAGGTGAAACTTTTGCGGGGTGGCCGTGGCGGACTGGGCAATTGGAATTTCAAATCGCCCACCAATCGCACCCCTCGCTATGCCCAGCCCGGAGAGCCGTCCATTGAAAAGACCATAATCATGGAGTTGAAATTGCTTGCCGATGTGGGATTGGTAGGTTTCCCGAATGCCGGCAAGTCGACTTTGCTTTCGGTGGTTTCTGCCGCAAAGCCGAAAATTGCGGATTATCCGTTCACTACGCTTGAACCAAATTTGGGCATTGTGCGGTATCGTGGCGAACAATCGTTTGTCATGGCCGATATTCCCGGAATCATAGAAGGCGCAAGCGAAGGCAAGGGGCTTGGATTGCGATTCCTGCGCCATATTGAGCGCAATGCGGTGTTGCTTTTCATGGTGCCTGCCGATACGGTCGATGTGGCAAAAGAATATGATATCCTTTTGAATGAATTGGAACGTTTCAACCCGGATTTGGCCGATAAAGGCCGCGTGTTGGCTGTGACGAAATGCGACATGCTCGACGACGAGTTGATCGACGAAATGCGCCGCAATTTGCCGGATGGAGTGCCGACGGTGTTCATCTCTTCGGTGTCGGGGTTGGGCTTGACGGAATTGAAAGACCTGTTGTGGCGCACAATTAACGACGAAGACAACCGCATACCGGCCCGCATCACCCATCGCGACCTCGATGTCTTGCATCGCGTGCAAGAGGAAGACACATTCGTCATTGAACAGGAAGCAACGTCCGGCGAAGAAGAAACGTGGGACGTGGAATGGCCGGAAGAATATTGGGAAGACGATTTCAAAGATGATTAGGCGGCTATGCTTTAATCAATTGCAGAATTGTCGGTTTTGAAACATTCTCCTCTGTCGATTCGCTTTGCGCGTGGGGCAGGGGAGATTTTTTTGCTTGTGGAAAATGGTTGAGAGTTTAGTGATTGGTGAAGTTTGCAAATATGTGTGTGCATTGTTAAAGATGGATACGTAGCAATGTCCTCCTCTGCCGCGCTATCGCGTGGATAGGGGAGGTGCCGCAGGCGGAGGGGTTCGGATAGGATCAACGTTGCAGCTTCACAACTTTCCAACTTTCTACCGTGTTGAAAAGCCGCTTCGCGGCTGACGGTCAACCCCTTCGGCTCTATCGA
>UQKE01000023.1 GCA_900541555.1 uncultured Porphyromonadaceae bacterium
AAGAAAAATGAATGAATTCTTTTTCTTCTGCACTCACCTTTCTGTATCTTTAAATAAGATAGGCTGCGCCTCGGAATAACAATTTCAAACAAGTTTGATTGTTCTTCGCTCGGCTTGCACTATCTTTGCCGTTGCTCATATTTTGCATCAAATGGAGAAGGTGAAATATCCGAAAATGAATCGGCGCGAATGGTTGCGGCGCAGCGCGGCAGGGATTGCCGGAGCGGCCGTGGCAGGCTTGCTGCCGACAGGATGCAAAAAATCGGTTGAGCCATCCCGCTTGAAAGCAAAGATTGCCTATCCCGCTTCGCTTCCGGTTCTAAAAAAACGCGCTATTCCGCTACTTGCCACATCCATATCCCCTCTCGGCATTTCAACCATGTCCATGCCCAAAACAGGGAACAAAATGGATACCGAAGAGGGCTGCAAGATCATCCGCATGGCCGCCGAACATGGCGTTTCCCTATTTGAAACAGCATGGGCATATTGCGACGGGGATGGCGAACGTCTCCTCGGCGACGCGCTCTCCGGACGAAACCGCGACTCGTATTTTGTTGCCACGTCGATGCCTACATGGGATATTGAAACGCTCGGCGAAGCGCGAAACATTTTTGCCCGGCAAATTTCCCTCTTGCGCACCGGCCACATCGACTTTTATGCGCTCCAAGCCGTCAACAGCGCATCGAAATTTCAAGCCGTCTACGAAACATCCGGCATACTCGACTTTTTGATTCGCGAAAAAAAAGAAGGCCGAATCCGCCGCCTCGGCGTCGACTTTCTTGGCGATGAATCTTTGCTCGACACGCTTATCGGCAAACAGTGTTTCGATTTCTTCAAAATACCCTTCAACAGTGTCGACAACCTGAGAATGCGGCAATCCCTCGCCAAAATGATAGAAAACGCCTCCAAAAAAGGGTTCATCGTTTTTGCGTCCAACCCCACAAAGGACGGGACATTGCGCACAATGAACGGCGATGCTTCCGACATCTTGCTCCGCGCATTCCCCGATCGTCCGCTCGTCGGGTGGGCATTGCGAGAAGCTATCTGCGCAAACGGAGTTGCCGCGGCAATCGACAGCCACATATCGAATTTGACGGATTTGAAAGACGACATCATGTCGCTTTCCGGCGAACTTTCGTTTTCCGAAGCAGAAGAAAAAACATGGCACAACGCCCTATTGGCTTTCATCAACAATACAACCGTCGGATGCACCAATTGCAGCAGTTGCATGCCTTGCCCTTACGGAGTCGACATCCCGCTCAATTTCATGCTCTACAACGACGCCGTGGAATCCGGAAAATTGCCCAATATCTACGACGACACGGCATCAGAGGCGTTTCTCGAAAAAAGCGGATATCTGATAAAAACGTTCTCAACCAACATGGCAGCGCGGGAAAGCGCATTCCATTGCATCGAATGCGGCCAATGCCTGCCTCGATGCCCGCAAGGCATAGCCATCCCCTCGCAAATGAACCATATTTCACGAATCATCGACGTTGCCCGCGAAGCAATCGCGAAAAAGAAAAGCAAATTGTAAAAACAAATGAGGAAGCTAAAAATATTGAGAGTGGCTCTGTCGATTGCATTATTCCTTGCAACGACAATTTTCATTGCCGACACAAGCGGCATGCTTCCCCGTCATTTCGCTTTTCTCGCAAAATGGCAGATTCTGCCGGCCGTCCTGTCGTTCAGCATCGGAATCATTTTGTTTTGGACAATTGCCACATACCTGTTCGGACGCGTTTATTGCTCTTCGCTTTGCCCGATGGGCGTGTTTCAAGATATTTTTGGAAGAATCGGGAAAATGGCAAGAAAGCCCAAAAACGCTCGCTACCATTATTCCCGCCCGCTCAATTTGTTGCGCTACGCGATACTTGCTGCCGTCGTGCTTTGCTTGATTTTCGGGGTTTCCGTCATTCCGGCATTAATCGACCCGTATAGCGCATATACCCGTATGATTGTCGATTTGCTGCAACCGCTTGTCGGCATGTCGTACAACGCATTGACCGCCTCTGCGGAAACAATTCCGCCTGCAATTGTTGCATTTTCCGGCTTTGCCGGATTGGCTGTCGGCATTCTGACATTCGTCATTGTCGGCATATTGGCTTTTCGGAACGGACGCACATTTTGCAACTCTGTATGCCCCGTCGGGTCGGCACTGAGCATCATCAGCCGGAAATCCGTATTCCGCATGGCAATCGATTCCGAAAAATGTATCGGATGCCGCCGATGCGAAGCTATTTGCAAAGCCTCGTGCATCAACGTGAAGCAACACAAAATCGACACAAGCCGATGCGTGCTTTGCTTCGACTGCCTGACGGCTTGCCACGACAATGCAATCGCATACCGCCCTATCCTCAAAACCACGCCGAAACAAGCCGCTGCCACCGACATCGAGCGGCGGCGTTTTGCCGGCATCGTTTGTTCCGCAGCAATTGGAGGCATTGTGGCAAAAGCGCAAAACGCCATGAACGAAATCGACAAAACGGCAGGCAACAGCGGTTCTCCTCGTTCACGAGCAATAGCAATCATACCGCCCGGCGCCGAAAGCCGCGATTCTTTCTTGTTGCGCTGCACGGCATGTCAACTGTGTGTAAGCAAATGCCCGCAAGGCATTCTGCGACCCGCTACTTCCGAATACGGCTTGCTGCATGCATTCAAACCCTATCTCGACTATGAGCGCTCCTATTGCCTATATAATTGCAACCTTTGTTCTTCTGTTTGCCCGACCGGCGCGTTGCGTCCGCTCCCATTGGAAGAAAAACGCCGCCATCCCGTAGGAAAAGCAATATTTTTGCTCGAAAATTGCGTTACGCAAACCGATGGCGTCGAATGCGGCGCATGTGCGAGAAAATGCCCTGTCGATGCCATAACAATGGTTGGCTATGGGAATACTAAAATTCCGAAAATCGACGAAACAGCCTGCATAGGATGCGGAAAATGCGAATACGTATGCCCCGCATCTCCGGAAAAAGCGATTTATATAAACGGACTTGAAATATAATATTGCCCTATGAAACAATATCTCGACCTGTTGCGTCACGTCATGGACAACGGCGTAATGAAAAACGACCGGACGGGGACCGGCACAAAAAGCGTGTTCGGCTATCAAATGCGCTTCAATCTTGACGACGGCTTTCCGCTCCTGACCACAAAAAAGCTTCATTTGAAATCAATCATTTATGAACTGCTTTGGTTTCTGCGCGGCGACACAAATGCCCATTATTTGCAAGAGCACGGCGTGCGCATTTGGAACGAATGGGCAGATGCCGACGGCAATCTCGGACACATTTATGGATATCAATGGCGCTCTTGGCCCGATTACGACGGAGGGTTTATCGACCAAATATCAGAAGCCATAGAAACAATCAAGCACAACCCCGATTCGCGCAGGATCATCGTAAGCGCATGGAATGTTGCCGATTTGAAAAACATGAATCTGCCACCCTGCCATGCGTTTTTCCAATTCTACGTTGCCAACGGCCGCCTCAGCCTGCAACTTTACCAACGCAGTGCCGACATTTTCCTCGGCGTGCCGTTCAATATTGCTTCCTATGCGTTGCTTCTGATGATGACAGCGCAAGCGACAGGCCTGAAAGCCGGAGATTTTGTCCACACGCTCGGCGATGCACACATCTACACGAACCATTTCGAGCAAGTGCGCGAACAAATGTCGCGCGAGCCTCGCGCTTTGCCCGTCATGCACTTGAATCCGGACGTGAAGAACATTTTCGATTTCACATACGAAGACTTCACGCTGGAAGGCTACAATCCGCACCCGCACATTAAAGGAATCGTTTCTGTTTAACCCGTTTTCCCACCACAAACTCGCATGAAGAATTTATCCATCATTGTTGCCGTGTCGCGCAACAACGCCATCGGGAAAAAGGGCAAACTGCTTTGCCATCTTTCTGCCGACATGAAGCGGTTTAAAGAACTGACCACGGGGCATACAGTCATCATGGGTCGCCGCACGTTTGAATCGTTGCCGAAAGGAGCTTTGCCAAACCGCCGCAATATCGTCGTGACGCGCAACCCGAACTTTTCGGCTGCCAACATCGAAACGGCCTATTCCATCGAAGACGCTTTTCGCATGGTGGAAAACGACGGTGAAGCATTTGTCATCGGAGGCGAACAGATATACAGGGAAACATTGCCTTTCGCATCTCGCCTTTACCTGACGCGCATCGAAGCCACGTTTTTAGGGGCTGACGCTTTTTTCCCTGAGATAAATCTGAAAGAATGGACCGAAACAGCTCGCGAGCATCACGAGTCCGACGACAAAAACGACCATGCTTTCACATTCATCGACTATCGCCGATAATTCCGCTCACGGCAAAAACGGCAAAAGCAATCGAGGAAAAGCATACGCCGGCAGATCGCTTTTTTCGACAGCCTCAAATTGCGGCATGCCGCCGCAAGCAAGTTCGACACGATAAAAGTCGGCTGTAATGCGTTGGTGCGTCAAAACGTGGCGGACGCCTTGTTTCAACAACGCTATTTCCTTTATGGCATTGCCAAACAATGCGCGAACAGCCTCGTCGGCAACCAAAGACTTTTCGTCGGGAAAAGCGCCGGCTGTTTCAATCATGGGAAATTCCCACAGCCCACGCCAAATATCTGCGTCGGTGCGCTTCCGTATCAACATCTTCCCATCGCAAAACGTGACGAAATAAACAAAATGGCGATTGCGGATTCGCGTTTTTCCTTGTTTCACGGGCAACAGTGCGACTTTTCCGGATGCCAACGCCGCGCAACCGCCCGACAGCGGGCAATTGTCGCATTGCGGCGACAGAGGGACGCATTGCAATGCCCCGAAATCCATCAATGCTTGGTTGTAAAGTCCCGGCCGTTGCCGGTCGAGAAGCCGCCCTGCCAATGCTGAAAACTCTTTTTTCCCTTTGGCTGTATCTGTCGGCGTGTCCAAGCCGAAGCATCGCGCAAGCACGCGATACACATTTCCGTCGACCACTGCATAAGGCAAATCGTAGGCAATCGAGGCAATGGCGGCAGCCGTGTATTCGCCTACACCTTTCAAAGCCCGAATCTCTTCATAGGTTTTAGGAAACTGCTTGTTGCCAATCGCCTTAGCGGCCGCATGCAGATTGCGCGCCCGAAAATAATAGCCTAATCCTTGCCACAGCCGCATCACGGCATCTTCGTCGGCGGCAGCCAGCGATGCCACATCGGGAAACCGTTCCACAAAACGGGCGTAATATGCCAATCCCTGTTCCACGCGCGTTTGTTGAAGAATCACTTCCGAAATCCAAATCCGATACGGATCGCGCGTAGCCCGCCACGGCAAATTCCTGCCATAAACGGCATACCATTGCTCCACGGCAGGAGCAAAATCCTCTGCAATCAACGCTTGTTCAACAAATTCAACAACACGTCGGGCTCGTCGGTTGTGACAAAGTCGACGCCATGCTCAATGAGCCACAACATGTCGTTTTTCGAATTGACTGTCCAACAATTCACCTTCAACCCCAACGCATGAGCTTCGCCAATCCATTCCGGATGACGGTCTCTCACAACCGACAGATGATAGTCGAGACCCGCCATGCCAAGCGAATACAGTTCCTTCGGCGACAATTCGCCGTTCAGATAGTACACAGGCGTCCCTTTCGGAGCCAATCTCACAAATTCCTTGCAAGCATGAAGCGAAAACGAAATATATTCCATCCGGCCGGCAAGCCCGAAGGAGTCGGCCATTTCCACGATTTTCTCCACAGCTTCCGTTTCCCGTTCCGGCGAGCTATGTTTTTTCAATTCCAAAACAAGTTTTACCGAGCATTTTTTAGCCGCTGCAAAATATGTTTCAAGCAAAGGCATATTCTCTCCGTTGGGAAGCGTCAGGGCGTGCATGTCCGAATAGTTCGACGATTCGATGCCTACGCCTTTAAAACTCGAATCATGGTTGACCACCAAGCGCCCGTCGGCCGTCAGCCATACGTCGAATTCCGAGCCGTAGCAGCCCGCCTCGTCGGCTTTTAGCAATGCGGCAACGCTGTTTTGCGCCGAGCCGTTTGTTTTCCAATAGCCGCGATGAGCAATCACGTTTGTTTGTGCCGTTGCCGAAATCGAGATCAAACTTGCACACAAGCCGAATAATAGTTTCTTCATCTTCATAAATATGTTCGTTTTTATTTTTCAAGATACCACAAAGCTGCCACTTTCCGCTTGATTGCCACGACATTGCCTGCCGTAATCAACCCGATTATGACAAACCCCGCACCGACAGCTTGCCACACCGGCGCCGCCTCGACAGAAAACACTTCGAGCATTGGCAAATACAGAGAGCGCGCATAAAACATCAACGCCAACGACAGCACATAAACCGCGGCATTGACACCCACCGTAAGACGCACATAGGACGAAGCCGCTTGCCCCGGGCTGTAGCCGAGCATTAGCAAATCGCGAAGTTTCTGCGTGTTTTTTTGCAACAGCAGATAAATGCTCAAAATCAAAATGAAGAACGACAAAACGCTGATCACCAACCCCACGGCGATGACAATGCTCATAATCACTATCAGCATGTATCCGGCTTTGTTGCTGTTCATCTTGTCGCCCGCCACTTCATAATTATGCTTCTTCATATAGTCGCCGATAGCCGCATCGCCGGGGTTTTTCACTTCAAGAATCAACCGAGAAGGCTGCACTTTGATTCCCGGAGCATATCGCTCATTGCTCCATTGCATGAATTTTTCCGGGACGATAATCGTGTTCAGGCGATTGGAAAATCCCACAATCCGTCCTTCCACATAGTCGCGGTGGCCATCGGATGCAATCAACGACAGCACAATGGGCACTTTGCCTATCATGTCTTCGCTCAATTGCGGCATGCCTTGCGACGTGGCAAATCCGAAATTATAAAGCGACAAGTAGTCGCGCGAAAGCAATATCGGAACTACGGGATGTTCCGGATCGAAATCCCAATCGATGCCTTTCGTGTCGATAAACTCGTCCGGAACAGATTCAAAGAATATATACGTGCGCAAGCTCAACGACCGGCCGCCAAGGCTGATATTGCCGTAAATCTTATAATTGCTCGTCGTGAACCTGCCCACTTTGCGCATCCATGGCTGGCTTTCCAATTCCGCAATTTCCTCCTCGCTGAATGCATTCATGTCCGTGCCGCCAATCGCGCTCTTCAACATGGAAATATTGCCAATGTTTTTGGTTATCACCAAGTAGTCTTTGCGTATAAAACTATCCTCGTCGGAAAAAACAGGCCGCACATCGGCATAAAACTGGATGCCGAGCAACACGATGGTCAGGCCCACCAAATTCGCCACCGCAAACCCGATCAGCTGTGTTTTGCTGACGTGCTTGCGCAAAAGTTTCCACATCAACGGATTTTTCATAGGTTCAGTGCCTCCTTCACCGCAATGTCAAGATTGTTGCCCACCGAAGTGGCTATTATCCCCGCTCCAAGGCGCGCAGCCTCTTCCATGACCAATTTTGCCACAGCGCGATTATTGCCGGCATCAAGGTGGCTCACCGGCTCGTCGAGCAAAAAGAAATCGCAAGGCTGGCACAACGTCCGCACGATTGCCACGCGCTGTTGCTGCCCAATCGACATTTTCCCGACAAGGCTCTGCTGCTTGTCGGCAATGCCGAGACGTTCAAACATCGCTGATATTTCGCTGTCGCTTTTATGCCCCGTCAGTCGGTTTTTCAAAGCGACATTCTCCAATGCCGTCAATTCGGGAAACAGCCGCATGTCCTGCGGCAGATAGGCAATCGAGCGGCGGCGCAAGTCGCACCATTCCGCCACGCCAATCGCCCTGCCGGCTCGTCTGTCGAAATAAAATTCGCCTTCATAATCACGGCGATACCCATAGAGATAGGCGCAAAGCGACGATTTTCCACGTCCGCTCTCTGCCGAAATCAAATATGTTTTGCCTCGCTCGAAAACAATTTTCCGCAGCCACACATCCGAATGGATGTCCGGCTGTCCCGCAAACACGCGAGGAAGCATCCCGTCAAGTTCGATTTTTTCCATTTCTGTTTTTATTGCCCCCAAATGTAGCCCAATATGGCGACAAATCCAAATCAACCCCATCTCAATCTCTGCAACAAAAAAGCTCCGAATGCCGCCGTTTGCGACATCCGGAGCTTTTATTTCTCAACTTGCAGGGATTTACAAATTGGGATCATTTGCCAATTCGACAAACAAATGCAAGAAATAGGCGAGTGCGCTGTCTTCCTTATTGTTGTTTATCTTCACTTCGAGTACGCCGTTTTCTTTGTCGCCATAGCAAATTGCCGTCAAGTCAATGTCATATCCATAACTATTCCGTATGCTTTGCGACAAACCCGAGTTCTTCGACATGTTCAAATAGGCAGCTGCCGTCTTTCCTGCAAAAAATCCCGGATCGCTCAAACTTGCCGTCGGAGCTTCACGGTTGGAGGCAATCAAGTAGTTTCCATCGGCCCATACCTTGAATGCCATGTTTTCATCGACAGGTATTACCAACGAACCGTCGGATTCTGTCGGAATGCCGGCCATCGTGGCAATGTTGCTCAACTCCGACGCCATATTCCGTTTGCATTTGACAACAAACGTCATTCCAATCGCCCTTTCGTTGGGTTCTATTCTGTATTCTCCCCAATATTCGTCATACACTTCTGTAAGGAAATCATTCGAGAAAGAAATGCCCACAGCCACATTGTCGCCAACGCTGTTCAGAAGTTTTTCCGCAATCAGCATGGACGTGTCTCCGGCATTCGCCGACATCATCCCTTTCAAATTGGCAAACAGCTTGTTCATATAATCGGGAAGTGTCATTGCATAGACAAACGTCGTGTTGCGATCGAAATATTTCAACATGCCGGTGTCGACTGTTCCGTGAGCCAATTTGCTCATAATGGATTTGCCTTCTCCGTCAAGCATTTTCATTGTCAGCTTCATGTCGTCTTTGTTGATTGCAAGCGACATGTACAAGCGAGAAGTCGTATAGTCTTCTATATGAAGGTCTTTGGCTGTAAGCCCCATTCCCGACAATTGGCGATCGATGGCATCTTCCGACAAGCCGGCCAAATCTATCGCGGCTTCAATATTCACGTAGACATTTATATCGCCGCCGGCCGTCATGTTTTCCGTAAATCCGGGAACAGACGCGATCGACTCGTCGCTGCCGAGATCCGTGAACTTTTTCACTGCGTCGATGGCTTCATCGGCATCATATTCGCCCATGGCAAGCCAAGCATAACCGCCGTCGACCACAAGGTTCAACGTCTCCAAATCGTCGAATTCATAATATGTCAGATCCTTATTGTCGTGCTTTGTCGTATAGTCGGCTATCAATTCGATCTCTTCAAATTTCTTTTCATCGTCGATGATAAACGACAGGAATGCGCCCCTTTGGTCATACTCGAAAAGGACGACTTGTTCCATGTTGACGCCGCTTTCACCATTGAAAATGTCAAGTACCTTGTCGAATTCTTTTCTGTCCGACCGGTCCATTCCCATTTTTTTCATCAAGCCTTCCGCATCCGCCTTTTTTACCAAATCGGCCGGACGGGCAGTCACTACAACCATCGATTCTTTCGGAACATAGTTAATCAAATCTTCCGGTGTTTTGGAACACGACACAAAAAACAATACCGTCGACAAAGCGACAAGCATTGACAATTTGCTGAATAATCTCGTTTTCATAGTTTGTTTATTTTATATTCGATTGATTTTATATCGGTTAAATTCTTTTCAAAAGTATGCAAAATAACCCAATCCGGCAAAGCAATGTGCCATAAAAAAATCGGCATGCCGCAAAAGCCGCACGCCGATTCTGTTTTTATCACGTTTTTTCCCTCTGTCAATCGTCGATGTCGACAAGCTGGAACTGCGGATTGAATTCCAATTCAAGCCCGTTGCTCAATTCCACGTCGTAGCCGCTGCGATCGCGGTCGATTTTCACAATCTTCGCGCCGTTGGCATTATAGTTGTTTGTCGCGATGAATGTGGCAATTTCCTGCGGGACCACCGCTGCCGGAACTTCCGCCAAGCTTGTAATGTCTTTCCAATCGCCGCTCGCATTGAATTCCACTTTGCTCCCATCGGCAAAAATCACCTCATAATCGGTCGAAATGATTTCCTTGTCTTCCTTTACCAAAGCCACTTGCGTTCCCGAATAATGCTTCTTTATGAACGTTTGCGCTTTTTGGGGCAGTTGGGTTGTCGTAATCACTTTTTCTCCGGCAACCGCCGCCATAATCCCTGCCGAGCAAACCAATGCGCCGGCAATAATCAATCCTAATTTCTTCATAAGTTTATAGTTTGGTTGTCAAAAAAATATTCTCCTTTTAGAACGAAAAAGAAGTCAAAAAGTTTTATGTTTAACCTTTTTTAATTGTTTTGCTGCAAAAATCAATACTTGAAACTGCTTCCTCCCAAAAATTCACGCAACAAACTTGTCGAAGGCACTTGCCGGTTTCCTATCTCGCGGAAACATCCGAGGAAGTTCAGCAGCCGATGGGCTTCGGCATATTCGGGCACATTGTGCGGAACTTTCTTCAATAGCGGTTCGGCAAAGTCTTTCATCACGCCCAATTCGAAAATAAGCGACGAATTGAACATTGCGTCGGCATTCTCCTGATAAGGGAAAATCCATTTTTCTTCTCCTCTTCTCACGCTCGGCCATCGCGTGATTGTGTCGAGCGCCGAAATGCCACGGTATTTGTAGTCGCGGATGATGCGCCGCAGCAAGCGGTTGTCGGTCGTTGGCACCCAATTGTGGTCGTCGATGCTGAGCGTGGTGAGCGCCGACACATACACCTTGAACTTCTGCTTTTCCGGAATGCTTTTCGTCAATTCCGGATTCAGCCCGTGGATTCCTTCCATCAGCAAAATGGAATTGTCGGTCAGTTGCAATGTGTCGCCTTTGTAGACACGCTTTCCTGTCGCGAAATCATAGGTAGGCATCGCCACTTTCTCTCCGCGAATCAAAGCGTTCAAATCTTTGTTGAACTGCTCGATGTCGAGCGCGTAAAGCGATTCATAGTCGTATTCGCCATGCTCGTCGCGAGGCGTATGTTCGCGGTCTACGAAATAATTGTCGAGCGATATCATTTGCGGCTTTATCAAATTGGCAAGCAAATGGATGGAAAGCCTTTTTGTCGTAGTGGTTTTCCCCGACGACGAAGGGCCGGCCACCAACACGACGCGCGCGCCGCCCTCATGGTAGCGTTCGGTGATTTCGTCGGCAATGCGCCCGATTATTTTGTCGTGCAATGTTTCTGCCACATTGATAAGCATGTCCACATTGCTGCGTTTTTCCACAATCTTGTTGAGTTCGCCCACATTGCTCACCCCGACGATGCCATTGAAGCGAATGTAATCGGTAAAAGCCTTAAACAATTTTTCTTGCGGAATCATTTTGGCCGGAACGCGGCAATCGCCTGCAAAATCCGGAGGCAAAAGCAACATTCCATTCTTGTATTTCTGCAAGTCGAACACGCGCAAATAGCCGGTCGACGGGACCAAATCGCCGTAATAACTGTCGATGAAGCCATCCAAGCAATAATAAGCGGCATACAATTCCGACGATGTTTCAAGCAATTGCACTTTGTCGGACATTCCTTCCTGCCGGAACATTTCCGTCACGTCGGAAGCCAGCTTCACATGCCGCACGAAAGGCATGTCGGACGATATTATCTCTTCCATCCGCCGACGTATTGCCGCGACTGTTTCCTCCACCAATTCTTCCTGCCGCTTCAACGAGCAAAAATATCCTTTTGAGATGGAATGCTCTATGCGCAAGCCGTCGTCGGGAAACAAATCGCGCACCGCCTTTGCAAGCACCATGCAAAGCGAGCGCACATACATGCGTTGTCCCGACGGCGTTTTTTCGTCGATGAAATCCACCACTTTCGGCTTAAATACCGGATAAGTCAATCCCTCTGTCTTGTTGTTGACATGGGCGCAAATCGGGCGCAACGGAATTTCATTTTTCAACCTCTCATAAATTTCAAGAAGCGTTTCGCCTCCTCTCACATCCACGTAGTTCCCCGTGTTTTTGCAAAATATTTGAATCGTGTCGACCATACTCTCTGTTTTTGTCACTGTAAAGTTACGAAAATTCCTGCCGTTTTGCCTGTATTAATTCTTTTTAGCCAAATGCGTTTTATTTTAACCACATATTTCGTATGTTTGCGTAGAACTTTATGTTTCACTGCCTTGTTATAAAAACACAAGTCTCATATTAATTTAAAAATACACTCGAAATGAAAGATTTGAAAGGAACAAAGACAGAAGCCAACTTGATGGCTGCTTTTGCCGGCGAATCGCAGGCTACAAACAAATATTCTTATTATGCGTCGAAGGCAAAGAAAGACGGATATGTGCAAATTGCCAATATCTTTGAAGAAACTGCCGGAAACGAACGCGAACATGCAAAATTGTGGTTCAAGCTCCTCCACGGCGGACAAGTGCCCGGAACGCTCGAAAACCTTGCCGACGCCGCTGCCGGCGAAAATTACGAATGGACCGACATGTATGCCACTTTTGCAAAAGAAGCGCGCGAAGAAGGTTTCGACCACATCGCCAACTTGTTTGAAGGCGTTGCCGCCGTCGAAAAAGAGCACGAAGCCCGCTATCGCAAATTGTTTAAGAACATCGAGGACAAAATCGTGTTCTCGCGCGACGGCGATTGCATGTGGCAATGCTTGAACTGCGGACACATCCACATCGGAAAGGACGCGCCCCAAGTATGCCCCGTGTGCGCTCATCCGCAATCCTATTTCCAATTGGTTGCGAAAAACTATTAGAATTCCCTATGCACAAAAAAAGAAGGTGTGCTTTTTGGCACACTTTCTTTTTTTTCATAAAAGCCGCTTCGTTGCTGTGTGGCGACACCCCCTCGGCTCGCAAGCGAGCCTCTAAGGTATTTGCTTCGCAAACAGAGGGAGACATCATTCCGAGACCCCCTCTTGTTTTTTACCTATCGCCGGAAAACGGCTCAATCTTCCAATTTTCCGAGGGCTGCGGCAATGCGCCGGCAAGCCTCGCGAATGTTTTCGTCGCTTGTCGCATAGCTGAGGCGAATGTAGCCCGAAGCGCAGAACGCATCGCCGCTCACGGCTGCCACATGCGCTTCTTCAAGCAGATACATCGCCAAATCGTTGGCATCGCCTATGATGCGATTGCCACAATGCTTCCCGAAATAAGCAGAAACTTCGGGGAACACGTAAAACGCGCCGTCGGGCAAATTCAACCGCAACCCCGGTATTTCTTTAAGAAGGCCTACTATCAAATCGCGACGGCGCAAGAAAGCCCTGCGCATCGTCTCGACGCAATCTTGCGGGCCGAGGTAGGCTGCCTCTGCCGCCTTTTGTGCAATCGACGAAGGATTTGACGTGTATTGCCCTTGCAATTTGGTCGTCGCTTTTGCCACCCACAGCGGCGCGGCAATAAAGCCAATGCGCCATCCGGTCATTGCGTAAGCCTTCGAAACGCCGTTGACAATCACCGTGCGGTCGCGAACCGACTCAAATTCCGCAATCGATGCACGCCATCCCGTATAATTGATATGCTCGTAGATTTCATCTGAAAGAATCAGAATGTCGGGATGTTTCGCCACGACTTCGGCAAGCGCTTTCAATTCGTCGCGCGTGTAGACGCTTCCTGTCGGGTTGGAAGGCGAGCAAAGCAGCAACATGCGCGTTTTCGGAGTAATGGCCTCCTCCAATTGCGCCGGAGTGATTTTGAAATTCTGCTCCACGCCGGCATGCACCGTCATCGGAACGCCCTCTGCAAGTTTCACCATCTCCACGTAGCTCACCCATGCCGGAGTAGGGATCACCACTTCGTCGCCACGATTGATTGTGGCTAAAATCACATTGCACAACGACTGTTTCGCACCTCCCGACACGACAATCTGTTCCGGAGCAAAATCCAATCCGTTTTCATTCTTCATTTTCGCCGCAATGGCCTTGCGGAGCGACAAATATCCCGCCACCGGCGTATAGAACGAAAAATTGTCGTCGATAGCCTTCTGCGCCGCTTTCTTGATATGATCCGGCGTGAAAAAATCCGGCTCTCCCACCGACATGTTAATCACGTCGACGCCTTGCGCCTTCAATTCGTTGCTTTTTTGCGACATCGCCAATGTTGCCGACGGAGAAAGCGACTGAACTCGTTGTGAAATATGTTCCATATCGATAAATTTTATGCAAACGGCCCTTCGCGCCGCTTTTCTGCAAAGTTAAGGATTTAATGTGTCAAAACGGCCATAAATGCGCAAAAAAGAGAAGGACGCGCCTTGCTGTTTTCTGTCTTCGGTGCGTCCTTCCTTTTCCATTTTATCAGCCTTTCCGCTTATTGCCGTCCGGAAACGACAGCGTCGCGATTGATTTTCTTGATGAGGCCTTGAAGCACGGCTCCCGGGCCAAGTTCCGTAAATTCTGTTGCGCCGTCGGCAATCATGCGTTGCACGATCTGCGTCCAAAGCACCGGAGCTGTGAGTTGCGCTATCAAGTTTTTCTTTATTTCTGCAGGATCCGTATGAGGAGCGGCATCGACGTTCTGGTAAACAGGGCAAACCGGAGCCGAGAATTGCGCCTTTTCGATGGCAGCGGCCAATTCGTCGTGAGCCGGTTGCATCAACGGAGAATGGAAAGCACCGCCAACTTTCAATTTCAATGCGCGGCGAGCTCCGGCAGCAAGCGCTTTTTCGCAAGCCGCGTCAATGCCTTCTTCCACGCCCGACACGACTACTTGTCCCGGGCAATTGTAGTTGGCAGGAGCAACTATGGCATCGACCGATGCGCAAATTTCTTCCACTTGTTCGTTTGTCAATCCGAGGATTGCCGCCATTGTCGACGGACGCGCCTCGCACGCTTTCTGCATGGCAAATGCGCGCGTTGCCACCAAACGAAGACCATCGTCGAACGTCAACGCTCCGGCAGCCACCAAAGCGGAAAATTCGCCCAGCGAGTGTCCGGCTGTCATGTCGGGACGGAATTCTTCGCCCATCGTTTTCGCCAAAATCACGGAATGCAAGAAAATGGCAGGTTGCGTCACTTTCGTTTGGCGCAAATCTTCTTCCGTTCCGGCAAACATCAAATCCGTAATGCGGAATCCGAGAATATCGTTTGCTCTTTCAAACAATTCTTTTGCTGTCGCATTGTTGTCGTAAAGGTCTTTGCCCATGCCGACAAACTGTGCTCCCTGTCCGGGAAATACAAATGCTTTCATTTTTTCTTATTTTGTTGTGATTGAAATCTGTAAAAACAAACCTAAACCAATCTGTTAAAATCCAATATCATAAAAAACTGCCGCAAAATTACTACTTTATTTCATAATGCAGCCATTAAATCACGAAAAATTTCCATAATAACACATAACACTCAACACACCAACATCTTAAACAAAAAACAGGCAGAAATATAAATTCCGCCTGTTCCTAACCAAAACTTGTATCGCATCAGATTTCAAAGTTCGTGTTGTTGAGCGTTCGTTGCGATTTTTTCAATCTCTTTCCGAAATTCATATTAAACGTAATCCCAATCATGACCATGTTCCGCTGGCTGCGTATCATCGTCTTGCTGCTGCCCGGATGGACAGCCGACCAATTTTCGCTTTCATAAACCCAGCCTTCTTTTGCGAAAATGAAATTCCAAGACGCGAAAAACATGAAATTGTTGTTCAACCGATAACGCACGCCCAAACTCGACGACGATTGGTCTTGGGAAATATTCTCGCCCTGCAAGTATCGCGCCGGCGCACAATACCAATATCCCGAAATCGACCACTTGCCGAAGTAAGCGAGTGCCTGTACCGATGCAAACACATTGTCGTATGTGTGGCGATAGCTGTCGCCTTCGGAGATGAAATACGTATAGCCAATGCGCCCCGAAAGGTCGAGATGGTCCCACAACCGTTGTTTCGAAAGCGACAATTCCACCCCGGGGTCGTCCAAATGCTTTTCATTGTTCGGGCGACCGATGAATTTTTCTCGTGCAGCATCGTAGTAAACAGTCCTGACAATCGGATTGAACGTGCGGCCGTATTTCAAGCGAAACGTGGCGGAAAAACCATTTTTATGCGCGTAGCGGAACTGAATGCGGTTGTAAATCATCTGCCCCGACTTCAAATCGGGATTTCCTTGATAAATATAATAGTCGTCTACCACACTTTCCACCGTCGACAATTGCGAAATCGAAGGCGGGGTGGGGTGGTGGAATACGATGTAGTTCAAGCTCCAGCCTTTGCCAAAAGGCATCATCAACGTAAGCGTCGTGTTGTTGGACACTGTTGTGTGGGAAGATGCCCCATTTTTTGTGGTAAGCGTTTTCAATCCGAGTCCGAGATTGTAGTTCAATTTTCCAAAACTTCCGGTCAATTCGCCGTAAGCATAGCCATGGTTAGTGGAAAGCACTTCGCGTCCGGAAAGTTCGGTTTCCACATAGTCGGTAATGCTCTTGTTGTATTGGTATTGTCCGCCCACGCGGAGATTCACCTTTTCAAACTCTTTTCCATACACCAGTTCGCCACCGATGCCCCATCCGTACACATCGTTGTCGCGATCGTAGCGCCAATCGGGGATGACAGGATCTGTATAATCATACAATGTCGATTCGCGCGGGTTGCTCCTCGAATATTTCCCGACGGCATTCACTTCGATGGTTTGCTTGTTTTTAAACGATTTTTTGAAAAACAAGTCAAGGACAGGAATATTCAATAAATTTTGCTGATGCAGGCTGTTTTTAAATTCCACATCCGAGCCATCCCATGCCGTTTCACGCACAATCGACGTGGGTGAACTGTCCTGATCGGAAAGCACGTGAGACAGCCGTGCGCTGAACAGCGTTTGCAAGTCGGGCTGGTAGTTGTACTCCAATTGGAAACTGTGCGTTTGGTAGTACATGTCGGAAAACAAGCCTGTCGACACGCGTTCCATCTCGCGATCGGGCGCGATATAACGTTCCCAGCTGTCGTTGCGCCATTTGTTGAAATCACGCAAACTGAAATAATATGCAAATAGTATTTCCGATTTGTCGGTGTTGTACGAGCCTTGCACGCCCGCATCGGCTGTTCCCGTGGTCACTGCGCTCTGCGCATTGCCATAAACGCTTCCGCCGCGCGTTTTGGCGCGAAGTACCACGTTGATTACGCCCGTGTAGCCCTGCTCGATGTAGCGCGGGCCGGGATTGTTGGAATATTCTATGCGCAAAATGTCCTGCGGATTCAGATTCAATATGCGATTGAGGTCCTGCTGCCGGCCATTCACCAAATAGACCGGCGAACCGCCTTCGACCCTGATTGTCCGCGTAACGGGATCGGAACGCAATCCGGGCAAATCAAGCTGTGAAAACAAGTCGATCGAAGCCGGAGCGCGATCGAGCTGCGCCTTGCTCGGAAGCACCAAGTATTTGTCCACTTTCTCAATAATGCCGCTGCCATAGACAGTCACTTCGCTCAAATTCACGGCCGATTCCGTCAGATAGACATAGCCGGCATCAATTTCCGGAGCATCGGCAAACAAGCCTATCACCTCAGGCTTGCAACCTAGCAGCGACACTTTCAACAACATTTTTTCCGCGCTTTTTTCAAACGCCACAGTAAACAATCCGTCGGCATCGGTCTGCGTTTGCGCCACCGGAATGCTATCGTTGAGATACAGCGTGACAATCGCCCCCGCAGCGTCTTCCGATGTCGACGACATCACGACATGCCCTTTCACCGAAACTTGCGCATAGATGCCCTGTGCAAGCAACAACGCCGCAGACAGCAGAAGTCTTTTCAATAAAGAATTTTTCATATTCAAGAAGATAATGGTTTTAGTAGGTATTCACACATACTAGACAGCTTCCGCCTTGCATTGTGACACAAAAGTAATAGGAAAATCGCAAAAAAATCTTAACTTTTATTCACATTCGAAGATCCAATATTTTTTGCCCTTCCAAAGGCACGACAATCGTCCCGATAGCCCATTTCCCACACCACGGCGCATCAAAAAACACGCGATAACGCCCCTGAGGCACGCCGTCGATACAGAAATGGACATCGGCAAGCGCCTCCGGCGACACTCCCGCGCCGCCAACTCGCTTTTCCACAATCTTGATGTTGCGCCCTTCCCGCGCAATGGAATAATTTACTTCGCAATTTTCCGCCACACGAACGCTCTTATGCACAAAGCGCAAACAACCATCGCCCTCTCCCGCTATTGCCACGACATCGTCGATTCCCGACGCCGGGACAATTTCGCCACACGCGAAAACAATGCGGCCCTCCTTTTTAGCGGAAGGCCGCATCAATATCCCTACAACGACTATTGTCGTTACAAACGCAATCACATAAAATTCAACCGACCCGACAAACATGCCTCGTCTGTCAACTGTGTGCCACCGACTGCAAAATCTCTCCTACGGTCGGATGTGCATGAACGACGTGTTTCAAATCGTCGAGCGTCGCTCCGGAAGCAATCAAGGCACACGCTTCTTGCACGACATCGGCCGCATGAGGACCACACACATGGCAACCCAACAACGTGTTTCCGCTCGTTATCAGCTTGCAAAATCCGTCGGTTTCGCCCAACGCCACAGCCTTTCCATTGGCTCGGAAAAATGCCTTTTTGCATTCATGTGCGATTCCGCGTTCGCGGCATTCGTCCTCTGTCATTCCGACAGATGCCGTTTCCGGCATCGTAAACACCGCCGCCGGCACGATATCCAAACGAAGCCCGTCGCCCTCAGCCCGACCCATGATATGGTTCAAAGCCCGCATTCCTTGGAAAATGGCAGCATGGGCCAACATCAATTGCCCGTTCACGTCGCCCACGGCATAAACATGCGGCACGTTGGTTTGCATCATTTCGTCCACTTTGATGCCTTTTGGCGTAAACTCAATGCCTGCATCGGCAAGATTCAACGCCGACACATTGGCTTTGCGCCCCACGGCCATCAAAACCATATCGGTGCCGGCAACGCATTCTTTCCCTTTTCGCCGGTAAGCCACATGCACGCCGTCGCCGTCTTTGGCTATTCCCGTCACTTCGGCTTGCGTCTCGATGGCAATGCCGCGACGTCCCAACAATTGGCGAAGCCGCTTGGCCAACTCCGTATCGAAGTGGGGGAGAACTTCTTTTGCATATTCAAGCACCGTCACTTCGCATCCAAAAGCATCGAACACCGAGGCAAATTCCAATCCAATCACGCCGCCGCCAACGATGCACAGCCGCTTGGGAAGCACATCGAGCGACAATATTTCGCGCGATGTCAACACCTCTGGCAAATCGCATCCCTCAATGGGAAGCATGGCCGGCACCGAACCGACAGCGATAATGACATCGTCGGCCTCATAGCATTCGCCGTCCACTTCCACCGTGCGCGCTTCGACAAAACGCGCTTCGCCGCGCACGAGGCGTATTTTCGGATTGGCAAGCAACGACTCCACACCACCGCGCAACTGCTCCACGACAGCATCTTTCCGCGCCATGGCGGCAGGAAAATCGAATGCATACGAAACGTTCTTCACGCCGAACGTTTCCGCATCGGAAAACATGGAAAGTATTTCCGCCGTTCGGCAAAGCGCCTTTGTCGGGATACATCCCTCATTGAGGCAAGTGCCGCCGACTGCGCCTTTTTCCACAATCGTCACGTCCAAGCCGCGACGGGCAGCCAGCAGGGCGGTTTCGTAACCGCCCGGGCCGGCGCCTATGATCAGCAATTGGGTGTGCATGCTTGCAATTCTTTGAAAGTCAATATCGGATGTTTCGCTGCCGTCGTTTCGTCGAGACGACGCACCGGCGTGGTATGAGGCGCCGTGTGAAGCGACTCGGGATCGTCGATGGCTTCTTGCGCGATTTTACGCATCACGGCGATAAACGCATCGAGCGTGTCTTTCGACTCCGTTTCCGTCGGCTCTATCATAATCGATTGGTGGAACAGCAACGGGAAATAGACCGTCGGCGCATGAAATCCGTAGTCGAGCAACCGTTTTGCCACGTCGAGCGTCGTGATTCCGGTCGATTTGTCGAGCAATCCGTCGAACACGAATTCATGTTTGCACACCGTGTCGATTGGCAATTTGTAGCAATCTTTCAAACTTTCCTTGACGTAATTCGCGTTGAGCGTTGCCAACGGGCCGGCCATGCGGATGTGGGTGCGCCCGAGCGTCAAAATATAGGCATACGCACGAGCCAACACCGCAAAGTTGCCCATGAATCCCGACACGCGTCCGGCCGACTCGGCTGTGCGCGTCACGCTAAAAGTGCCGTCGTCGTTGCGGCGCACTTTCGGATCCGGCAGGCAGTCGATCAAACGAGCCGACACACCGACAGGACCCGCGCCCGGACCTCCGCCGCCGTGAGGCGTGGAAAACGTCTTATGCAAATTCAAGTGAAGAACGTCAAAACCCATGTCGCCCGGACGCGCTTTCCCCAACAAAGGATTGAAGTTGGCGCCGTCGTAGTAGAGCAAACCGCCGCATTCATGCACAAGCCGAGCAATTTCCATGATTTCCGTTTCAAAAAGTCCGAGCGTATTCGGATTGGTCATCATGATTCCGGCAATCGTGTCGTCGAGCAACGGCCGCAACGACTCGATGTCGATAGTGCCTTGCGGAGTCGATTTCACTTCCACCACCTGCAAGCCGCACACCGCCGCGCTCGCCGGATTCGTGCCATGCGCGCTGTCGGGCACAATCACTTTCGTGCGCCGCATGTCACCGCGCAATTCATGGTAGCGGCGCATCACCATCAAGCCTGTCAATTCGCCATGCGCACCGGCAAACGGATTCAGCGTAAATTCCGCCATTCCCGTTATGGCCGCCAATGCCCGCTGCAATTCATAGCAAAGCTCCAATGAGCCTTGCACGGTAGACTCCGGCTGCAACGGATGCACGTCGCGGAAGCCCGGCAATGCCGCCATTTCTTCATTGATTTTCGGATTGTACTTCATCGTGCAGCTGCCCAACGGATAAAAACCGGTGTCCACGCCGAAATTCATCGACGAAAGATTCGTGTAGTGGCGCACCACATCGGGCTCGCTTGCTTCCGGCAATTCCGCCTTTTGCGCTCTCCGCAAATTGTCAGGCAATTCGCCGGACGCTTGATGCGCCCATTTGTTTTCAGGCAACGAACAGCCGCGGCGTCCGGATTTCGACAATTCAAATATCAGTTTATCGTAGTATTTCATAGTTCCAAGCTGTTTATCAAGTCAACCATTCTGTCGATTTCCTCTTTCGTACGTTGTTCCGTCACGCAAAACGACACATATCCTTCTTCCGTCGGGAGAGCGGCAAAAAAGCCGCCGTCGAGCAACGCCTTTTGCAACTTGTCGACGGGCAACGACGTTTTCATCACAAACTCTTTCAAGAACGGGCGGTCGAACACCGGCGAGAATTTGCCGGTTGCTTTCAATTGCTCGTAAAGATAATGCGCGCCGCCATACGACAGTTCGTTCACTTCGCGCAAACCCTCTTTGCCGACCAGCGACAAATAGATCGTGACATAGAGAGCCATCAACGACTGATTCGAACAAATGTTGCTGTTTGCCTTTTCGCGGCGTATGTGTTGCTCGCGCGCTTGAAGCGTCAGCACAAAAGCCCGTTTCCCGTCGACATCGGTAGTCGCGCCGACAATTCGTCCCGGCAATTTGCGCACATAATCTTTCCGGCAAGCGAGAAATCCCACATACGGCCCGCCGAAACTCAACGGGATGCCCAAACTTTGTCCGTCGCCACATGCGATATCGGCACCCCATTCCCCGGGCGTGCGCACAACAGCAAGGGCCGACGGATCGGCGTAAACTGCAAGCAACGCCTTCCGCGCATGGACAGCATCGGCAAAGCCTGTCAAATCCTCAATGATTCCAAACCTGTTCAAGCTCGGGACAAGCACTCCCGCCACGTCGTCGGTTTCCAACAAGCGAGACAAATCGTCCAAGTCGGTAACCCCGTCGCGACTGCCTATTTCTTCCACTGCCAGTCCGTGGTATTTCCCATAAGTTTTCACCACTTCCCTTACTTGCGGAAGCAACGTCGATGAAATCAACACGCGCGTGCGCTTGCGCACCGACGCCACAGCCATCATCATCGCTTCGGCGGCGGCTGTTGCCCCGTCGTACATCGAAGCGTTGGAGCAATCCATCCCCGTCAATTCGGCAATCATGCTCTGAAACTCGAATATGTAGCGCAACGTGCCTTGCGAAATTTCTGCCTGATAAGGCGTGTAGGCCGTCAGGAATTCCGAACGGCTCAACAACGCGCCAACGGCAGCAGGAGCATAATGGTCGTAAGCACCGCCACCGGCCATGACAACCAATCGACGGTTTTTCTTTTCCATTTCAGAAAAACGACGGCGCACTTCCGGCTCCGACTTTGCTTCGGGCAAATCGTAATTGCCATCGAACACCACATCTTTCGGAACGTCGGCATACAAATCGTCGAGCGTCCCGACTCCTATTTTTTCCAACATCGCGCGAATCTCGTCGGCGGTGTGCGGAAAATAAGCGAAACTCATATCCGTGCGCGTTTTATTCCTGCGTTTCGCAGTATTTCTCATATTCCGCCGCGCTCATCAACGAATTTACCTCGTCGGCATTCGCGAGTTTCACTTTGATAATCCAATTGGCATAAGCATCCTTGTTGAGCAATTCCGGCTCGTCGGCAAGAGCGTCGTTTGCCTCTTCCACCGTTCCGGTAACCGGCGAAATCAAATCGCTGGCTGCCTTGACGCTTTCCACTGCGCCGAAATCTTCGCCTTGTTCCACTTCGTCGCCGGCTTCCGGCATATCGACATAGACGATATTGCCCATTGCCTGTTGCGCATGGTCGGTAATGCCCACGTAACCATATTCGCCTTCCACTTTGAGCCACTCATGCGACTCGCTGTAATACAATCCTTCGATAGTTTTTGCCATAATCGTAAATTCTTTATTGTTTATTTCTTGTATTTTTTATCGTAAAAACGCTTTTTGCAAACCGTCCCTTTGAACAGTTTTTTGCGGATGCGCACCTCCACTTCCGTGCCAAGTGCGGAATAGCGCCGCTCGACAAGCGCCATGCAAACGCTTCTGTCGGTCGACACCGTATGGTATCCCGTCGTGACGACGCCCACCGTTTCGCCGTCGGCCACCACTTCGTAGCCTGCACGCGGAATGGCTTTGTCGTGCAACTCGATGCCAACGAGTTTTCGCTCCGTCCCTTCTTCTTTTTGCTTTACGACGGCTTCTTTTCCGACAAATTCCGGCTTGTCCATTTTGACAAACATGCTCAATCCCGCCATGACGGGCGAAATATCGGCGCTCAACTCGTGTCCGTACAATGGCAATCCGGCTTCAAAACGCAACGTGTCGCGACAACCGAGCCCGCATGGACGCACATGCGCATCGGTCAGCAGCGTGTCCCACATTCGCGCCGTAACCTCCGGAGCCGCATAAAATTCGAATCCGTCTTCTCCCGTATATCCAGTGCGGCTGACAATGACGGGAGCGTCGTACCACTTTATTTCCTTGAACGTATAAAACGTCAAATCGGCAACATCCATGTCGAGCACACGCTCGGCAATACATTCCGATTTCGGACCTTGCAACGCAATTTGCCCCCAACGCTCGGAAGCATTGTCGATTGCCACATCGTAGCCTTCGCTCTGCCGGCGTATCCATTCTTCGTCTTTGTCGACATTGGATGCGTTCACGACAAGCAGCCACGTGTCGGGCGACGACATGCGATAGACCAACAAATCGTCGACAACGCCGCCATCGGGATAAAGCATCATCCCGTAGAGTATTTTTCCGGCAGGCAAACCGGTCACATCGTTTGTGAAAATGTGGTTGACAAATTTTTCCGCATCGTTGCCGGTGATGAAAATTTCTCCCATGTGCGACACGTCGAACATTCCCGCATCGTTGCGCACCGCATTGTGTTCCTCAATGATGGAGGAATATTCTATCGGCATCATAAATCCGCCGAACGGGCTCATTTTTGCCCCCAATGCCACGTGTTTGTCGTAAAGACAAGTTTTTTTCAGGTTTTCCATAAAAGGTCTTTTTCAAGCGTTACAATTCTTTATGATGTCTGCCAACTGCATGGCAGTCAAATTAGCAATATATTCCGGCACGTCCATGCCTTGAAGCGCGGCTGCGGCTTCTTCCGGCTTTTTGCCGCGAAGCCGTCGGCTCAACTCCGCATCCGGCGATTTCAGCATGAAAAAGTCGCCCGCGAGATGCACCTCCCGAACCAACCCATGCCTCATCTTCAAGCAAACGCGCACCGACCCGACGCCTTTCACCGCTTGCTCTTGCTCCACGGCATACACGGGATTGCTCCCTTCCACGAAGCGCACGTCGGCATACGTTTGCGCTATTTCTTCGATGCGGCCCAACTCGGCCGCCGTCAATACGCGCTTCCCGCCGCCATCGTTCAATCCTTCCGCCAATCGCGTTTTGAAAACTTCAATGCCCGACGGGAAAAATTCCTTCAAATTGGCCACGCGCTGTCTCACCGACGCTACGCCGTGGCTTCGCAACTTGGCTTCCGAAGGCGTAATGGCTTGCCTGAGCATGTCGAAATCGCTATCGAAAAGCAACGTCCCGTGCATGACGCATTTTCCATTCGGAATTTTATAAAACGCATTTCCTGACACTTTCTTTCCTTCTACCAAAATGTCGTTGCGTCCCGACGTTTGCGCATCTATGCCCATGCGCCGCAGTTCAAGCGCAAGCCGCCGCAAATAGCGATCGAACATGAACCCGACATTCTCTCCTTTTTCCACACACGAAAGCATAATGTTCCCTCGATCGGAATAGACGCAACCGCCGCCGCTCTTGCGCCTCACGATGCGAATGCCGCGCTCGTGGCAATAGTCCACATTTGCTTCCGATTGAATCAATTGGTTGCGCCCGCAAACGACCGTCGGAGCCGTCTGCCAAAGAAAAAACGCGCTGTCTTCGTCGATTTCGCGCGCTACAAACTCCTCCATCGCCAAATAGAATTCAAGCGGTCGGTCTATGTTGTCGGGCAACGTAATGTGCTTCATCCGGATTTGCTGATTTTTATCAAATCCCAAAATTACGCTTTCCCCGCCACCGAGACAAAAAAACCGCTGTGTTTTTCAACATAGAAAAATCTGCATCCCCTCATGCGAACGAGAAAATGCAGATTACTAAGATTATACCGCCGATGTTATCGGCGAACAACTGTTTCGCCACGAATTATTTCGCCGGAGCGTGTCACGCCTTCCACACGCACCGTGTAGGCGGTATCGCCGGTGTCCGACGTATAAAACGAAAACTCCGAGCGACCGTCGCGGTCGACCGTCACACATGGATTCCAATAAAGCGTAGGCCGCAAATCCGGAATCGTCGACGCGAAAGCTTCCGACGTATCGTATTTAGGCGAATAAAACTCGGCTTTGCGCTGATAACCGAGAGGCGTCACCGTGGCAAACTCCGGATATTCTGTTCCTTCCACTTCTGTGCCAATCTTTGTCGCAATCATGATGGCACCGCCACTCGTCGCGCTCGGACCCAGCATGACGGCTTCCGTCGGGCGAATGAAATCCACGCGCCGGACGAAATCGAAAGGAATCCGCTCAATCAAGTCAAGCGTGGATTCCGCTGCGCTTTCAAAAGCCGGAAGCGTGTGTGGATTCGGGCGGCCGAGAATCAAATGGTCGGTATATTTTTGCGAGCCCAAAGGAGGTCTTTTTTCCAACCCGAAACCATCGTTCGCTCCTTCTGTCGGAGTCGGGTTTTGCAAAACATTGTCGACATAGAGAGCCACCGTGTAGCCCCTGAATATATAATCGCGTTGCGCGTCGAGCCACAGCCCCGGCACCTTGCGAAGCATTTCTTCAACGCTCGTCACTTTGGCCTGCTCCATGGCTTTGTAGTCGTACGAACGATAGGCCACAGCCTCGTATGCGTCTTCCGGAGCGCGAATCAAACGGCCTCTCACGATAATCTCGTTGAGCATCACTTCCATGCCGTTGTAGAGCGAACGCTCGCGGCTGTTCTCCACAAAACTCGCCCATTTTGCATCTTCCGACTCTTGTTCCGGCAAAAATTTCGCCTTCAAAGGCGACAACTGTGGAAACCGCTCATGGTCTATCTCGAAGTTAGGATACATGCGTTCGCCTTTGCTGTTGTAGGCTTGCAGCATGATGGTCGTGTTTTCCGGAAAATCGAACCCCTCGCACACAAACCGCCCGAGGCTGTCCGATTCGAAAACGCCCGCATAGCCGTATTTCGGAACAATCGCATTGACCAGCACGCCCGCTTCCGGCTTGTTGCGCCACTTGCTTTTGATTGTCCCGCTGACGGTTTGCCCAATTTCAATCGCGCTTTGCGGATATGCCATTTCTCCACGCACCACTGCCGGAATGTCGTAACGTCGCCACCCCTGCGTCATCAGCAACGCATCCAAAGCGTCGCCGGCATCTGCCGCTCCGGAAAAATAGTATTCCGGATTTTCGACGCCTCCTTTTATTTCAGAACTCAACAGCAACGACGATACCACGGAAACATGTTCTTCCGAATCGACAATGCCATTGTCGGTGACAGACACGGAATAATTGCCTTCCGGCATGGAGAAGTCGTTCAACTCCACCGACATGCGCACCTTCTCGCGCTCGCCATAAACCGCTTTGTCGGATTTTATTTCAACTTTTTCCTTTTCATTGCACACAAAAAACAGCCGTTCGCTCAAAGGATTCCAAGCGTCGTCGAACAGCACGGCATTGACCACCCCGTCGGGGAAATCCGAAAGCGGAAACGACACGCTGCGATTCGCATCGGTCAACAAGCCGGAATAAAGCAAATTGCCTCGCTCATGCACAACCAAACGGCAATCTCCCCGCATCGCTCCGACAACTTCCACACCGACGTGCGAAGTGCCGGCATCGACATGAAGCACGGCTGCGTCCTCGCTTGCCAACGGAAGCTCAAATTCCTTCTTCGCTCCTTTGTCGTTGACACACACGGCACGATACGTTTCGCCCACCTCAGGCTTCATTTTGAAAAATCCCATGCCGGCATGAAGCGCTGCAAAATTGGCCACTGTGTCGCCCTTGCTGTCCACCACGCTGCCTTTCACCATTTCGCCCGAACCGGAAACCGACACAGCCTTGAATGCCACACGGCATTCCGCACCGGCTATCAAATAGCCGCCTTCCGGATGAAACGTCACGTCGTAGTCTTTGGAACAATCGGGCAACACGACGAATTTCACATAATCGTCGAACGCCACGCGAATCCAATTGCCTTGCATTTGCTTCCCATCTATTTCCACCGCTATTTCATCGCCGATTTTTTCACCCGTTCGCTCTGTCCCGTCCGGCAATTCGCACCGGAATTCGCCAACGTCGGCCGGCCGCTTGGTCGCCTTGTCGATCAATGAAAACGCCACCTTGAGTTTTTCCGATTCGTCATCGTAATCGTAACGAATCTTCATGTCGCTGAGGGTCGAAAACGCGCTGCCAACGCGAAGCATTTTTTTAAAGAAATACGGCTCGCCCAAACTTTGCATGAAAGAGGTGTAGGCAGTCAGCGTATAGTCGGCTTCGGCTGCCGTCTCCGGCAAAACGACATAACCGGCATAAACGCCATTGCTTTCCCTTATCTTTACCCGTTGCGCCGTCTCGCCGTCGGGCAATTGCATTTCCACATACAAATATTCGCTGACAGACACCGGCTGGTGGCTGACGGCATCCACCACATAGCCGCGCATCCAAATCGTGTCGCCGCCAAGATAGACATTGCGATCGGTATGCACGTACACTTTCTCCTGTGGATATTCATACGTCTGCTCCTCGAACCGCGCCCCGATATCCACCTCCGCCGCTGCGCCACACAACGACGACGCAATAGCTGCCAACAAGTAAATGTTTTTCATCTCCATACTTTTTATTATTACAAATTTACCAATTATGGCGCAATATAATTATAAAAATTATATTAAACGGGGGGGGTAGAAAAAATTATAATTTTATTGTTTTTTAACAATTTCTGAGTACATTCTACAATGTGCCTTGTTCGATTCGCGTGGCAATACGGTTGATCATGGCATCGGTAGCGTCCGTTTCCGGTTTCCAATCGGCTTTCAAGTTGACGCTGAACAGTCGCCCGAAAGCCTGATAGAAAGTGGCACGAAATCCGCCAAGAAAAGCTTTGATAATGGAATATGATCGTTGGTTAGTCTCTCGATTGACAAGTTTTACAAGCACTCGCGCCTGTTGCCGCGAAAAGCGTTTGAGTTCCGGCTTATATTGGTTGAACACCTCTTTTTCCATTTCTTTCAGATAGTCCTCCCGCTCTTTTTTGGTGGGGAGGGTAGAGATGTATTCATAGGTTTCGATGACTGTGGCGCTGATCAATTTGGCATAGGGCAGTCCTTTTCTCACATCGCGCACCATGCGCCAATAAAACTGCTCCGCTTCCTTGTCTTTAAATTTTTCAGGAGGAAAGACAGTCACGTCGTTCAACACCAACATCAACGTGCTGTCGCCCTCTTCCGACAAAAAATAATAAAACCCCCGATAGGTTTTGTTTCTCGGAGAAGGCAGTTCGTCGAATGCAAATGCTCCAAAAGCGACGAAAAGCAACAAGACAAATACGATTCGTTTCATCTTTCAAATTGCAATTCATGCAAAAATACATTTTTGAAATGATAAAGCATAGCATTCTTGCTTTTTTTCGTACATTTGTAGAATCTGCGCCAAGTGCTCAAAAAGCAGAATTAGTGAAAAAATGGAAAACTACATTGTATCAGCAAGAAAATATCGTCCCGCCACGTTTAAAACCGTCGTTGGCCAACATGCACTGGTCAATACGCTGAAAAACGCCGTCATATCCGGAAAGCTTGCCCATTCTTATTTGTTTTGCGGGCAGCGAGGCGTGGGGAAAACCACAATGGCGCGCATTTTTGCAAAAGCCATCAACTGCGAGCACCTCACAGCCGACGGCGAGCCGTGCAACGAATGTGAATCGTGTCGCGCTTTCAACGAACAGCGTTCGCTCAACATCATAGAACTCGACGCGGCATCAAACAACAGCGTGGACGACATCCGCCAACTCATCGACCAAGTGCTCATCCCTCCCGTAACAGGCAAATACCGCGTGTTTATCGTCGATGAGGTCCACATGCTGTCGCCGGCCGCTTTCAACGCTTTCCTTAAAACGCTGGAAGAGCCACCGGCATACGTCATCTTCATCCTTGCCACCACCGAACGGCAAAAAATTCTTCCCACCATTTTGTCGCGATGCCAGAAATACGATTTCCAGCGAATCACACCGGCCGACATCGCCGAACAATTGAAATATGTGGCCGACTGCGAAGGCTACACGGCAGAACCGGAAGCCTTAAACGTCATCGCGCAAAAAGCCGACGGCGCCATGCGCGACGCGCTTTCCGTGTTCGACCAAGTGGCAGCTTCCACAATGGGAAACATCACCTACGAAGCTACCATCGACAATCTGAACATTCTCGACTACGACTATTATTTTCGATTGACCGACGCTTTCCTCGACGGAAACATCGAACAATCGCTGCTCATTTATAAGGAAGTGCGCGACCACGGCTTCGATTCCAAAATTTTCATCAACGGCGTGGCTTCCCATTTGCGCGAATTGGCTGTCAGCCATTCTCCAGAATTAATTCCGCTGCTGGAAACAACAGGAGAAACCGCGCGACGCTATCAAGAGCAATCGGCTCGATGCCGCATGGGTAAAATCTATGCAGCAATGGACCTCTGCAACACATGCGACCTCAATTACGCCATGGCAACCAACAAGCGTTTCCTCGTGGAATTGACTTTAATCAAAATTTGCCAACTTTTCAACAACGACAATACCTCTCCACAACCCACCGGAGAAACAATAAAAAAAATAGAAAAGCCCTCTTACGCTCCTGCTACTCCAACAGTCGCGAAAACTGAAAACAAGCCTCAACCTATAAAAACTGCCGAAAAGAAATCGGCACAAATGCCAACGCCGCCGACCAAACATCAAACGGCCGCGACTGTTTCGCCGACATTCAAACCGGTTGGGGTTCCGTCTATTTCCTTGAAAGAAAAACTTTCAGAAATAACGGTGAACGAAAAAAATATCGATTACGAAACCAAAAAGGAAGAACAACCAAATCAAATTTCCGCCGCCACTGCGAGAAACGAACATTATTCGGACGAAGATTTGAAGGAAGCGTGGCGGCAATTTGTCAGGACTCACCCCGACGACATCATACTCATCAACTCGATGAAAACCGGTTTTCCCGTTCGCAACGGAGCAGAAAACTCTTTCCTTTACGAAGTGGAAAACAAAGCGCAAAAAGAGGCTTTCGACCGCAAAATAGGGGATTTGACCCGTTTTCTCCGCGACAGCGTCAAAAACGACAATATCCAAATAGCTGTAAAAGTCAGAGAAATAGGGGAAAAAGAAAAACCTATTACTCAAAAGGAATTGCTCATCGATTTAGTGGAACGCAATCCCAAAGCTAAAAAATTCATAGACAGGTATCATCTCGGCTTTTCAAATTAAAACATGGGAATCATATATTTTGCTTTAACTTTATCGGTAGCCTTTGTCCTGTTTTTGTTTCTTTACAAAGGACTTAACCGCATCATCAAGCCGACAGAATCCATCGTCCGCTTGCTTGTTGTCGTTCTTGCAATAGCATTAGACATTGCCATTATGTTGGTAATGTTGTTTTTCATTGCGCTGTACGCCAATTTATCTTAGAAATTCATTTCTTTTTTCAGTTTTTCCACCAAGCGAGCCACCGTCACTCGCGTTTCAGCCGCTGTTTCTATTTCCGACGTATCAAAAATCAAATTTGCCTGATTATAGAAGATTTCCCTTTCAGATATGTTTTTTTCTATGAAAGCCATCAATTCATCGTCTGTTTTTGATGCTATGACGGGTCGTTTAGCTTTCGATCGTGGACGAGAAAGACGAGAAAACAAAATAGACACGGGCACATTCAAATAAACAACCATCCCTTTGCTTTTCATGATATCCATATTATTTGAATGGCACGGCGTTCCTCCACCGCATGCAATTATGGTATCTTGAAAATCGCACACTTCTTTCAACAATCGCGATTCAATGCGCCGAAATTCTTCTTCGCCATAGGTATCAAATATTTCCTTAATCGACTTGTGCCTGCGATTTTCTATGAATACATCAAGATCCATGAATTCCCAACCTAACTGTTCGGCAAGAACTTTCCCGACAGTAGTTTTACCGGCTCCCATATATCCAACAAGAAAAACAGGCTTCATAATTCTTTCAATATAGAAAAAGGATGCATCCTGCGGATACACCCTCTTTATTGTTTTTTGAGCGGAAGACGAGGCTCAAACTCGCGACCCTCAGCTTGGAAGGCTGATGC
>UQKE01000024.1 GCA_900541555.1 uncultured Porphyromonadaceae bacterium
CACCGAAGGCATAAGCCAGCAGATTTACAGTCTGCCCCATTTGGCCACTCTGGTATTCGCCCTTCGTAAATTGTGGCGACAAAGTTATATCAAAAAAAAATAATACGCAAATAGAATTTATTCTTAGACAAAAGAAAAACAATAATACTCTTTATTAACAATATAACAAATTGAATATAAGTTGATTATATTTTTATAAACATTCTATTTCAATTTGTTAATAACATCATATTCAATTATGAATCAAATATTTATATGATTTTATCATCAAAGTTATCAACAATATTTTGAAAACATTTCCCACATGACAATGCCGGCAGTAACAGCCACATTCAGTGAATGTTTCGTGCCATATTGAGGCAATTCTATACAATAGTCGGACGCATCCACCACTTCTTGTTGCACTCCTTTCACTTCATGACCAAAAATAACGGCATATTTTTCATCTTTTTCCACATTAAAATCAAAAAGGCTGATGCTATCTTTCACTTGTTCGATCGAACATATTTTGTAACCTTCTGATTTTAATAATTCTACAATATCCAATGTGTTTTCAGCATATTCCCATTCTACGGAGTTTTCAGCTCCAAGTGCAGTTTTATGAATTTCAGGACTTGGAGGCGTTGCCGTTATGCCGCACAAATAAATTTTTTCTATAAGAAATGCATCGGCCGTTCGAAAAACAGAACCTATGTTGTTCAAGCTTCTCACATTGTCGAGCACAACTGCCACAGGTATTTTCCTTATCTTTTTATATTCCTCGCAAGACACTCTTGCAAGTTCTTCCATTGTCTTCTTTTTCATCTAATTAAATATTAAATTGCACAAAGATAATTATGTATTTCCTTACTTATTCACAATTTGTTGATAAGTATGACAAAAACACGCAATAATGTTCTAATAATTATTGAAAACCAAATATTGCTTTTCCAATATGCTTTCTTGTATAAGAAAAAGCATGAACAAACCTTGAAAACATATTACAAGATATTGATTCATATTCAAACAAGTTTTCAACACAAAACAAAGTAAACAAGCATATAAATTATTAACTTTGCCAATTATTTACAAGTTGTTGATAATAGCATAAAAATATATGATAGTCAACTTTATAAGTTGTGAATAATATGTTGATTCATTCTTATTATTATAAAATAAAATCATATACAACAGATATACGAAAAAGTTACTACACTTTTCAACACGCTATAATAAGCAACATAAAATTCCTTTTTTAAAAAAATAAAAAATTAATTATATATTAATTACTGTGGATAAGATAAATAAAGAATCTTACATGCGTGATTTGGCAGATGATATTGTTCGTTTGAAAAAAGAAAAAAATGCTGTCATACTCGGTCATTATTATCAACGCGATGAAATACAAGCTGTGTCCGATTATATAGGCGACAGCCTTGCTTTGGCTCAAAAAGCGATGGATACGGATGCCGACATCATTGTGAGTTGCGGTGTTAATTTCATGGGTGAAACAGCAAAGATTCTTTCTCCCGACAAGAAAGTACTTGTTCCGGATATTAATGCCGGTTGTTCGCTTGCCGACAGTTGCAAAGCAGAAGATTTGCAAAAATTCATAGATGAAAATCCCGATTGTTTAATTGTCAGCTATGCTAATACGACGGCAGAAGTGAAGGCTTTGACCGATATAGTGGTGACTTCTTCCAATGCTTGTAAAATAATTGAAAGTTTGCCTGTCGAACAACCTATATTGTTTGGTCCTGATAGAAATTTGGGCAATTACATAAATGTTCAGACAGGACGCAAAATGAAACTTTGGAATGGAGGATGCATCGTACATGAGAAATTTTCCGTTCATAAATTGGAACAATTAAAGAATGAACATCCGGAAGCAAAAGTATTGGCCCATCCGGAATGTAAAAAAGAAATACTTGACTTGGCAGACAAGATAGCATCTACAAAAGGATTGCTTGATTATGCCATAAATTCAGATTGTCGGAAATTCATAGTAGTGACAGAGCCGGGTATTTTGTATGAAATGAGAAATAGATGCCCGAGCAAAGAATTTCTGACTGTTTCTGCCGAAAACGGATCGTGCAACGAATGTGAATACATGCGTTTGAACACTTTGGAAAAATTATACGCATGTTTGCGCGATGAAACTCCCGAAATAAAAATAAGCAAAGAGTTGTGTGAAAAAGCGGCACAACCTATTTACAGAATGCTTGAAATATCGAAACAATGCGGATTAATAAAATAATACAGAACTATGGAATACAATCATAAAGAAATAGAGAAAAAGTGGCAGCTTTATTGGAAAGAAAATAAAACTTACAAAGTAGATGTAAACAAAGACAAGCCGAAATATTATGTTCTCGACATGTTTCCTTATCCTTCCGGTGCAGGACTTCATGTGGGGCATCCTCTTGGTTATATAGCATCCGACATTTATTCGCGTTACAAACGTTTGTGCGGTTTTAATGTATTGCATCCGATGGGTTACGACGCATACGGATTGCCGGCCGAACAATATGCCATTCAGACGGGACAACATCCTGAGGTTACAACTGTCAACAATATTAACCGCTATCGCGAACAATTGGACAAAATAGGTTTTTGTTATGATTGGAGCAGAGAAATAAGAACATGCGATCCCGATTATTACAAATGGACTCAATGGACATTTATGAAAATGTTCAATAGTTACTATGACTTAAAAGAAAATAAGGCTTGCTGCATAGACAAACTGACAGAACATTTTGAAAAATATGGAACAGACGGCGTTCAAGCCGCTTCAAATGAAAATTTGAAATTTACTGCGGAAGAATGGAATAAAATGTCGGAAAAGGAAAAATCCGATGTATTGATGAACTATCGCATCGCTTATCGTGGAAAAACAATGGTGAATTGGTGTCCGAAACTTGGTACGGTGCTTGCCAACGATGAAGTGAGCGAAGGTGTTTCCATAAGAGGAGGATATCCGGTAGAACAAAAAATAATGAATCAATGGTGTTTGAGGGTGTCTGCCTACGCTCAGCGCTTGTTGGAAGGATTGGATAAGATAGATTGGACCGACTCGTTGAAAGAGACGCAAAAGAATTGGATAGGACGTTCGGAAGGCGCAGAAATGAAATTCAAAGTGGATGGCAAAGATTTGAATTTGGAAATTTTCACAACGCGCGCCGATACCGTTTTCGGAGTCACTTTCATGGTGCTTGCTCCGGAAAGCGAATATGTGGAAATGGTAGTGAGCGACGACCAAAAGGAAAATGTAAACAAGTATTTGGAAGAAGTAAAACATAAGACAGAACGCGAACGATTGATAGACAAGCAAGTGACAGGCGTGTTTTCCGGTTCTTATGCTGTCAATCCATTGACAGGAAAGAATGTACCCATTTGGATTAGCGATTATGTGCTTGCAGGTTATGGGACGGGTGCCATTATGGCTGTTCCTGCCCACGACAGCCGAGATTATGCTTTTGCTCGAAAATTCGATTTGCCCATCATTCCGTTGATAGAAGGATGCGACGTGTCGAAAGAAAGTTTCGACGCAAAAGAGGGAAAAATGATAAATTCTTCCAATGGCGAATTGAATTTGAATGGGTTGGAAGTGAAAGAAGCCATAGCTGCCACCAAAAAATACATAGAAGAAAAAGGAATAGGCAAGGTAAAGGTGAATTATCGTTTGCGCGATGCCATTTTTAGCCGTCAACGCTATTGGGGAGAACCTTTCCCTGTTTATTACAAGGAAGGTATTCCTTATGTATTGGATGAAAAGGAATTGCCTTTGAAACTGCCGGAAGTCGACAAATTTCTTCCGACAGAATCCGGCGAACCTCCGTTGGGACGTGCAGAAAATTGGAAAACAAAAGAGGGTTATCCTTATGAATTGTGCACAATGCCGGGATTTGCAGGTTCTTCGGCTTATTATCTTCGCTATATGGATCCGCATAACGACAATGCGTTGGTATCGAAAGAAGCCGATGAATATTGGAGAAACGTGGATCTTTACATAGGCGGCACGGAACATGCCACGGGTCATCTTATTTACAGTCGTTTTTGGAACAAATTTCTATACGATTACAATCTTGTTTGCGAAGACGAGCCTTTCAAAAAATTGATAAATCAAGGAATGATACAAGGGCGTTCAAATTTCGTATATCGCATAAAGGACACGAACACTTTTGTTTCTTACAATTTGAAAAATCAATACGAGACAACTCCGATTCATGTCGATGTAAACATCGTGTCCAATGACGTGCTCGACATTGAAAAATTCAAAGCATGGCGGCCTGAATTTGAAAATGCCGAATTCATATTGGAAAACGACAAATACGTATGCGGATGGGCTGTTGAAAAAATGTCGAAGTCGATGTTTAATGTAGTTAATCCGGATGATATAGTAGAATCCTACGGGGCAGACACATTGCGTCTTTATGAAATGTTTCTTGGCCCGTTGGAACAAAGCAAGCCGTGGGATACGAATGGAATAGACGGTGTGAACAGGTTCATCAAAAAAATGTGGAATTTGTTCTATAAAGGCGACGAATTGATTGTCGACGGCGAAAAACCTTCGGCAGATGCTTTGAAGTCCATACATAAGCTCATAAAAAAGGTGACTTGGGACATAGAGCATTTTTCATACAACACTTCGATAAGCGCATTTATGATTTGCGTGAATGAATTGACGTCCATGAAATGCCGTTCGAAGGAAGTTTTGAGCGATTTGGTCGTATTAATAGCTCCTTTTGCTCCTCATATAGCAGAAGAATTGTGGCATGCGCTTGGAAACGAAACTACCGTGTGCGACGCGAAATGGCCAATATTCAATGAAGCTTATTTGGTTGAAACGACGGCCACCTATGCAGTGTCGTTCAACGGAAAAACACGGTTCAGCATGCAAGTGCCGGCCGATACCGATAGAAACGAAGTGGAACGATTGGCTCTTTCCAATCCGAATGCGGAAAAATGGATAGAAGGAAAGACGCCCAAAAAGGTAATTGTCGTTCCGAATAAGATTGTAAATATCGTGATATGAAATAAAAGCAGGCATTTTACGTTGTTAATAACAAACAAGGCAGAGACTTATGAAAAAAATGGTATTTGCTACGAATAATGCAAACAAACTTCGGGAAATAAGAGAAATTATAAATGGCAAATACGATATTCTCAGTCTTTCCGATATCAACTGCAAGGACGACATACCGGAAACATCCGACACGATCGAAGGCAATGCGTTGCTTAAAGCAAAATGGGTGAAAGACAAATACGGATATGATTGTTTTGCAGACGATACGGCTTTGGAAGTTGAAGTGCTGGATAATCGTCCGGGTGTTTATTCCGCAAGGTATGCGGGAGAAGAATGCAATTCGGAAAAAAATATCGACAAATTGCTTTTTGAGATGCAGGATTGCAGCAACAGGAATGCTCAGTTCCGGACAGTGATAGCGTTGATAAAAGGTGAGGATGTTGAATATTTTGAAGGCAAAATAAAAGGCACCATAACGGAAAAAAGACGTGGAGAAAGCGGTTTCGGTTATGACAAAGTTTTTTTGCCAAACGGAAACGATAAAACTTTTGCGGAAATGTCGGAGGATGAAAAAAATGCAATAAGCCATAGGGCAAAAGCAGCCGCTTTGTTGATTGATTACTTGAAAAAATCATGATGATGAAAAAATATTATTTGCTTGTATTATTATTGTTTGCGTCGATTGCAGGTTATTCCCAACAGGTTAGAAGTTGGAATATCTATGGTATTTTTTCAGGAAATAATTTGCAGAAATTGATCGATACGGACAACAGCGTGTTTGTTCTTTCCGACGGATGGTTGTATTCTTACGATAAGGAAAACGAAGGATTGGTTTACCACAACGTGATGAACGATCTTTCGGATACCGGCGTGTCCGACATGTATTACAACTACGACGCTAATTTTTTGTTTGTAGTGTACGACAATTCCAACATCGACATTTTGCGAGATAATGGCAGGGTAGACAATATACCGGATTTGAAGAATGTGATCATGACTGCTTCCAAAAAAATCAATGCAGTAGATTTTCTTGGAAATTATGCGTATGTCGCCACCGATTTCGGTTATATGGTGGTTGATTGTGAAAAAGAAGTCATAAAGGAATCTTTCAACTACGGGAAGCAATTCAATTCGATGATTGCCACCGAGCAATATATTTATGCCAATTTCGACAAACGGCTATACGTTTCTGAAACGAATGCCGCTCATTACGAAATAAAATCGTTTTCGACAACGAATGTCACAGGCACTTTTGATTTGATAAAAGCCGGAAATGGCAGTTTCTTCACCAATGGAGGCGGCTTGTATTTTTCCACCATTGGAAACGATCCGGCACAAATAACGAGAACACGTTTGGATAGCGGGAATGCCGAATTGGTGACAAAGTGCGGAAATGGATTCATGGCATCCTACGATCGTTATTATTTGAAAATAGGCGATTCCGGCTTTGTGGAAGAAAAAGTGGCGTTGCCCGAAGAAATTGACGGCAGCTTTTTGTCGTCGTACGATGGAAATGGCTTGTGGAATATGGATAAGGCAGGAATAAAGGAATTCAGCATTAGCGACAATACGTTTACCTATTTGCATGAAAATTTCCGCCCGAATGCCTCTTCTGCATTCCAACCGTATTTCATGTTCTATAAAAACGGGATACTTTACGAAATGAACACAGGCCCGAATCCAATCAACGCTGAAAAAACGGAATATGGCGACTATCCTTTCGGATTGAGCATTTTGGTGGATGGCACATGGAGAGACTGCACTCCGGACAATCCGACTTTCGTCAATGGAAATTCAAGGAACACGTTGAAACGGACATACGGTTTGGCTGCCGATCCGCAAGATCCGCATTGTTTATGGTTTGGTACATGGTTTGAAGGCATCTATTGTGTCAAAGACAACAAGCAGATTCAGAAATTCGACAATTCCAATTCGCCGTTCTATTTGGATTACGTTTGCTGTGTTCCGGATTTGGATTTTGATGCGGAAGGAAATCTGTGGGTTGTTTTCCACAACTACAACAATACGTCGTATTCGCAATTGTTTGTATTGCCGGCTGAAAAAGTGTACGATGAAAACGTTACGGCCAACGATTGGATAGATTTTAATTTTGGAGAATTGACGATGGCTTATTATTGCACGGAACACATTGTCGGCAATTCCAATTACGTCGTATTCGCCAATAACAATTGGACGACACGATTGTGCGTGCTTGACCACAATGGCACGATCAACGACAAATCGGACGATCGCCAAGTGTCGATTTCTTCTTTTGTCGACCAAGATGGCAAATCGTTTGAAATAGGATATATATTTTGCTATGCGGAGGATGCCGACGGTAAAATATGGATAGGGACGAACACCGGCGTTGGTGTCATCAACAACATAGAATCGGCATTTACCAACAATTTCACCGTGAACAGGGTGAAAGTGGCTCGCAACGACGGGACAAATCTTGCCGACTATCTGCTGGATGGAAATTCCGTTACTTCTATCGCAATAGACGGCGCGGGCCGGAAATGGTTTGGCACGTCGTCGTCGGGCGTTTATCTTGTAAGCAAAGACGGGTCGGAAATATTGGAACATTTCACGACCGACAACAGTGTCCTTCCCGACAATTGCATCACCGGCGTAGCTTGCTCTTCCGACGACAACCGCGTATTTATAGGCACGAAAAAAGGCACATTCGTTTATAGGAGCGATGCCGTCCAATCGGCAGCAAATTATGATAATGTCTATGCCTACCCGAATCCGGTGCGTCCTGATTATACAGGCTATATCACAGTGGCCGGCTTGATGGACAATTCGCTTGTGAAGATAACCGATTCCGCCGGCAATGTCGTTTATTCGGGCAAATCCACGGGTGGCATGTTTGTTTGGGACGGATGTGCAGCCGATGGGTCTCCGGTCAACACGGGGGTATATTTCGTATTGGCATCCCAAGCGGATTCGAAAAGCGGGAGCGTTACGAAAATTTTGATTGTGAGATAAAGGAATTACGGCAGAATGAAGTCGCTCTACGAGGCAGAGGGAAGAAAAGCATGGGTCGACTTGGGAAAAGGAATCAGCATTCTTTTGGTGGTGTTGTTCCATTGTGAGGAATATCTTCCGATTGTCGACACGGGGACGGCGGGGCCGTTTTCGTTTTTCAGGATGCCTTTTTTCTTTTTCCTTTCAGGATATATTTTTGTTTCCGATTATACGCAATTTTCTTTGCGGAGAAAATTGAAACAGATATTGCGCGGCATCGTTTGGACGTATTTGATATTCGCGTTGATTCTTGTAGTCCCGAAATCTCTGTCGAATGGCTATCCTGTGGCCGACGGTTTGAAGATGATTTTTTTAGGGTGGGCATCATGGTTTGTGGTGTCGCTTGGCATGGCGCAATTGTTTTTTGCGCTATTCTTGTGGCGATGCAAGAAGCAGAAAGGCATTTTGATGTTCATGGCAGGTTGTCTTTTGGCCGGAATATTAATAAAATGTTGTAGCGAAAGCGTGTTGCCTTTTCAGTTGGACAAGGCATTTTTTGTCGTGCTGTTTTTTGGAGCAGGCTTTTTCTATCGAATCTATGAGGCGGCAGTTGAGCGGTTTGTCGGTAAAAAATATTTTGCATTGAGCATTGTCGTTTTCTTGTGCTTGATGTTGTTTGAATATCGTTATATGCATGAATCGACTTCGAATGTTTTTTGGGGCAACGGAATTCGAAATTTTCCGCTGTTTGTGTGCTACACGATGGCCGGAATATGGATGATGTTGCAGCTTGTGAAAAATTTGGATGCGACACGGCTTAAAACGATATGCTACATAGGGGCAAACAGTTTGGTTTTTTACTATCTGAACGGGGGCGCAGTCAAGTTTTGGCGTTTATTATATTATAAGGTGAACAATGAATTTCTTTTGCAGCACCGGTGGTTGAGCTTTTTGATTGTTTTCTTTTTGGTGTCTGCCACATTGTTTGCTGTCGTGGTGGCGATAAAGAAATATTGCCCGATTTTGGTGGGCGACAAGAAAGCGTTCAACCGTTGTTTCCCGAAATACAATTGGTGACGAAAGAACTTGTTTGAAGTCGCTTTTTGCGAGGCGGCTTGTCGAAATCGATTAAAAATGTGTACGTTTGCACAACCATTCTTTTTTAGAATGCAAAATAGACGTTGAGTTATGGAAGAAGACAAAAATAAAAGAACGCCGGCAACATTGGCAGAACGGCTGAAAGCAGTGAAAAAGACACGATGGATACGTTTTGGCATCGTGTCTGTGATTTTCTTTTTGTTTGTGGTGTGGTTGAATAATTATTGGGTTTTGCTGATCTATCCTTTATTGTTCGACATATACCTCACGCTTTATATTCCGTGGAATTGGTGGAAATCTTCCGAAAACAAAGTTGTGCGGACCGTGATGAGCTGGGTAGATGCCATTCTTTATGCTTTGGTATTGGTCTATTTGATATTCACGTTCATCGGTCAGAACTATAAGATACCTTCGTCGTCGCTTGAAAAAACGTTGCTTGTCGGCGACTATTTGTGGGTCAACAAAATGTGCTACGGGCCGCGTGTGCCGATGACACCGATTCATTTTCCCCTTTGCCAAAACACGTTCCCGTGGATTAATGTGAAAAGTTATACCGACAAGCCCCAATTGAAGTATCGTCGTCTTCCCGGAATCAGAGACATAGAACGGAACGACATTGTGGTGTTCAATTATCCGACCGGCGACACGGTTGCTTTCAAAGTGCAAAATCCGGACTATTATACGCTTAGCTACGTGGAAGGCCGGAAGGCTTTGGCCGGATATGTGCGCGATAGCTATTCACGTGGCGACTACATTGATATTGGAAGTTACGAGTTTGGACAGCGTTGTTTGGCTGCCGGAGGTGAAATAATAAAGAAAAATCCGGAAGTTTTCGGCGATGTGTTGTATCGGCCTGTCGATCGGCGGGAAAATTATGTGAAACGCGCCATCGGGTTGCCGGGAGAATATTTGAAAATAAAAAATGATGTGGTTTACATAAACGGACGTCCCCTGCAAGAGCCGGAAAATGTGCAATATGCTTATAGCATTTATACGGACGGGACCGCTATTTCCGACGAAAATTGGGAAGAAGCGGAGGTGAGTCTTGCAGATCGCTGTGTTCCGGTGGAAACGGCCGGCGGAGTCGTATATGCGCAGAAATACGGGGCAGACGGGCAGCTTTATGAGGCCGGCGTTCCATTGACGAAAGCATCTGCGGCCTATTTTCGTTCGCTTCCGTTTGTGACGAAAGTCGAGAAAATGCCTACGCTTTACGATCCGGCATTTAGGGATTTGGTATACCCTGTCACGAAGGATTACGGCTGGACGAGAGCCGACTATGCGACAAATTTGGAAAAAGGAATTTGGATTCCGAAAAAAGGAGAGACGCTCAAGTTGTCATTGTTTAATTTGCCAATCTACGAACGCGCAATCAAGAACTATGAAGGGAACGACTTGCGAGTTGAAAATGGCAAGATTTATATCAATGGAAAACAGACAGACAGTTATACGTTCCAATTGGATTATTATTGGATGATGGGCGACAATCGCGACAATTCGCTGGATTCCCGCTATTGGGGATTTGTGCCGGAAGATCACGTCGTGGGAACGCCGATGTTTGTGATTATTTCAATTGATCAGGACAAGGGATTCTTGCAAGGATTCCGCTGGGATAGAATCTTTAAGGACGCCAATCCCGACAAATAATGGCAGAGGCGGCATTGTTCAGTCTCAGGTATGCGGGCGGCGTGGATTATTATGCCGCCATGCTTCGTTGCGGAAAGGTGTTTTTGGATTTTAGCGAGCAATACGATAAGCGCAACAAAGGGTTGCATCGCATGGATATCGTCAATGCCAACGGATGCCAGTCGCTTTCCGTGCCGTTGTGCAAGCCCAACCGCGCAATGCAGGTAGGGGAGGTCGGTTTGTCGGAGCATGGAAATTGGCGGCACAACCATTGGGGCGCGTTGTTTTCGGCATATGGGCGAACTCCCTTTTTCGACTTTTTTGCCGACGATTTGAAGGCGATTTATGAGGATGAGACGATTGAAACCATTGCGTCGTTGGACTATAAGATTCATTGTTCCATCGTGTCGTTTCTTGATTTGCCAATAGAGACGATTCCTTTTTTTGCAGATGGCAATTGCAGCGACATGCCGCGAATCGACATGCGGGATGGCGTGTTTGCGACGACCTATTGCTTTCCTGAATACAATCAGATATGGGAGGCAAAGCATGGCTTCCGGCAAGGGCTCAGCATTTTGGACCTTTTGTTTAATATGGGGCGGGAGGCTGTTTTTTATTTGAGGCGCTGACGTGGACGGCGGTTGCGCACATACGCATAAATGTCGTAAACGGAGATTGCCGCCAAAATGAAAACAAAAGGCATGAATGGCGCTTTGAAGCGTGTTTCGCCATGAATCACGGCCGTCAGCATCAACGTGCCGCCAACGATGATGAAAAGGGGCAGGCTGAGTGATTTGAATTGCTTGCGCCGGAGGAGCTTTATCGTTGAGGCAACTGCGCAACACATGACAAAGAAGTAGGCGAGCGAGGCGACAATTGCGAGGTATTGGCTTCTGTTCAGCGAGCCGAATTCGGAAAGAATGTTCCTATATGGCACGACGACAAAATTATTTTCCGGATTGCTTTTGTCGGGCAGGGAAAACGAAATATTGTCGATGTCGTTTTTGTACATGTAGAAAATCCGGTAAGGGATTTTTTTGAGCCATTCCGTTTTATGGTCTAAAATCCACGGAAGGCATCGCGATTTCCATATTTCGGAACATTCGAAACATGTCAGCGATTTCATATTTTCGATATAGCGGGGTTTGCCCTTTTCGTAGGTTTCTTGTCCATAGTGCGGGCCGACGAATGCTCCGTCGTAGGCATCGTCGCAAATGTTGAACCACAGCGTGTCGCTCTGATAGACGAAGTAGCCTGTCCGCAAATAGCATTCACCTCCGACAACCAAAATGCACAGCAAATATCCGGAAAGGAAAGGCGCAACTTTGCGCAATAGCTGTTTCCGTTCGAAAACGACATAGTATGCGCAAATTGCCAAAATGAAAATCAAAGCGATGCTTCTGAACCAATTGGCAAAAAACAGCAACACGCCGGCGATGACAAGCATGCTTGTTTTGTCGTATTTCAACAGAAGGTAAAGGGCTGCAAGCATTAGCAAAATCATGGGCGTTTCGCTCAGCAGCAATGTGCATTGCCCCCAATTGTTGGGATAACACATGTAGACGAGCATGGCCGTCAATCCTACTTTCCTATTGAATAGAAGTCCGCCTATTTTCCCGACGAAAAGAGCAATAAGCGCGTTCATCAGGCAAAATAGCGGCAGTAGCGGGTAGACGCTTCCGAATGCGGCAAGCGATGCGGCAATCAGGTTGATGATGCCAATGTTCCAAATGAACGGTTGTCCTTCGATTGTGCCCAAGCATGGGTAAGGCTGTCCTTCTTCGATGCAGATGCGGGCGTATTCGATGTATCCTTCTGTGTCGTTGGCAGGCGTGTAGCTGAAAATGAGCAGCACGAGCAATAGAAAAACGAAATATATGCCGGAGAGCGCGTATTCGTTTAGCAAAGCCGACGGTTTAAATGAGTTTTTCATCGATTGTCATTTAAAATAATCGTAAGTGTTTGCCCAATTGGCCCGGTCGAGATTTCTGTAGCCAATGGCTTCTTGGATATGTACGGCTTGCACTTTTTCGCTTTCGTCCAAATCGGCGATGGTGCGAGCCACGCGAAGGATGCGGTCGTAGGCGCGTGCCGACATGTTGAGGCGGGTCATGGCTTCTTTCAGCCGTTTCAATCCTTCATTGTCGGGAAGCGCGTAGGCATGAAGCATGCGCGATGTCATTTGCGCGTTGCAATGCACGCCGTTGGCGTTTTTATAGCGATTGGTTTGGATTTCTCGTGCGCGAATCACCCGTTGCCGTATCGTTGCGCTGGATTCGGCCGGAGCTGTCGAAGAAATGTCGTCGAATGCCACAGGGGCTACTTCCACTTGCATGTCGATGCGGTCGAGCAACGGGCCGGAAATGCGGTTCAAATAGCGTTGCACTGCGCCGGGGGGACAAATGCATTTTTTTGTGGGATGGTTGTGGTAGCCGCACGGACATGGATTCATGGATGCAACGAGCATGAAACCGGCGGGGTAGTCGACGGTGTATTTGGCGCGAGATATTGTTATATGCCTGTCTTCCAACGGTTGGCGCATCACTTCCAGCACTTGCCGGTTGAATTCCGGAAATTCGTCGAGAAAAAGAATGCCGTTGTGTGCAAGGCTTATTTCCCCGGGCATCGGATAAGAGCCTCCCCCGACAAGGGCAACGGGCGAAATCGTGTGGTGAGGCGACCTGAAAGGTCGTTGCGTCATGAGCATGGAACCGCGTTCGAGTTTGCCTGCGACGGAGTGGATTTTGGTTGTTTCGAGTGCCTCTTGAAGCGTCAGGGGCGGCAATATGGATGGCAATCGTTTTGCCATCATCGATTTTCCCGACCCGGGAGGGCCTATGAGCAAAATGTTGTGTCCGCCGGCGCATGCCACTTCGAAAGCGCGTTTCACGTTTTCTTGTCCTTTTACATCGGAAAAGTCGAGGTCGAAACTGTTTGCATGCGTGCGAAACATTTCGCGCGTGTCTATTTCCGTGGGTTGCAATTCGCATGAATTGTTGAAAAAGCCGATAACTTCTGTGAGGTTGTCGGCGCCGTACACTTTCAGGCGATTGACGACGGCCGCTTCCATCACGTTTGCCTTAGGCACAATGATGCCTTCCAAACCGTCTTCGCGTGCTTTGATGGCCATCGGAAGCACGCCTTTTATCGGTTGGAGCGAGCCGTCGAGCGACAGTTCGCCCATCAGCATAAACCGGTTGAGACGTTCGGCACTTATTTTTTCGTCGGCGGCAAGTATGCCGACGGCTATTGGCAAATCGTAGGCAGCTCCTTCTTTTTTTATGTCGGCGGGCGACATGTTGACCACGACTCTGCGCCGAGGAAAGTCCATTCCGCTCAATTTCAACGCCGCTTTGATGCGGGGATAGCTTTCTTTGACGGCAGTGTCGGGCAGTCCGACAAGGCAAAACCCGAAACCGTTCCCGATAGTCACTTCTATTGTTACGGGAATGGCGTCGATGCCTTGCACGGCGGCTCCGTTGATTTTTGCGAACATGGCGTTAGTTGTTTATTTTGTTGTGGACGGTTTCAGCGGCTTTGTCGCATTGGTTGCCTCTGTATATTTGCGTTCCCGTAGAGTCGGCCACAATGAAGAATGGCGTGATTCCGGCATTGAGCTTTTCTATTGTCCGGTCGACGGGACCTCCGACGGCTTTGTAGCGATGCCAGTCGACGGAATCGCGAGCGCAAAGCGCACTCCATCCCATTGTGTCTGTGTCGAGGCAAATGTCGATAATGCGGACGCGGTCGGTGTCGATTTCTTTCAGTTTGGATATGTTTTTGTCGCGATTGGCATCGTGGCGTTTCCAAAGATGAAACATGGTGAACGCGTAGTCGCGCATGTTGACGAGTTCCAAAGAGTCTTTTCCGTTGCGCAACGTGAGTGACGGGATTTTCTCGACGCGCGGGGGCGTTTTGAACATTTCCGAGTAGAGCGATACGAGTTGCGGCGGGCGGGCTTCTTCCGAAATGCTGTTTAAGAGTTGTCTTGCTTTTGGGGAATCAGGGGTGGAATAGTCGTGCATGAGCAACAAGGTGCTTACGACATTGTCGGGGTTTTTGCGGATGAATTCGGCTATCGCATTGTCGGTTTTCTCATAATTTTTTGAGTTGAAATCTGCGGCGTGCGAATTGAGGAATGAGTGCCATTCGCTGTTGATGTCGGTCCCGTCGACAGTGATTTCATAAATGTTTTTGATGTTTCCGTCGATTGTGATTTCGTCGCCGTTTTGCACGGCCACGTTTACGATTTCCCTCATTTGGGAAGAAAAGATGCTGACGACGGTCAGTTCTTCGGCGTTGCCTTCGATGCGAAAAGCCCCGTCGACCACCGGCACCCATGCCGAAATTATCGTGTCGCCGGAGAGATAAATGGCTCGCAAGTTTTGTGTTCCTGCATCAGGCAACTTCCCGTCGATGGAAAATTTGCTTTCTCCGCACGACGAGACTATCGCTGCCGCTAAAATGGCGATGAGAGGGAATAGCTTTTTCATAATGAATAGGGGTCTGCCATACACTTGCAAAAGTACATTTTTACCATAAAAAGCGCAAATTATGGAATTATTAATGCTTTTGCCGTATCGGCGATGGTGGCAAAATGGTTAATTTTGCAACGAAATGAAAAAAGGGGCAATATTGTGTTTGCTGCTGTTGTCTTCGATTACGGCTTTTTCGCAGATTCTCAGCACGCCTACGTCGGGACCGCTCGATGCCGACAGTATTCGGCGCGCCCTCGACAACGGTCCTTACTTCTCGCTCTACAAAGACAATTATTTCACCATGGGCACGACGGTCAACCAAAAACCGTCGCGCACCAATTCCGACGTGAAGTTTCAAGTGAGCATCGCGCAGCGTCTGACGAAAAGCACGCTGCCGTTCAACACGTATTTGTTTTTGTTCTACACGCAGAAATGCATGTGGAATGTGTTTGAAGAGTCGATGCCGATGCGCGACTTGAATTTTAACCCTGGCATTGGATTGGCAAAGCATTTGTTTGTGAAAAACCGTTATGTCGGGAAATTGACTTTGCTCGTGGAGCATGAATCGAACGGACGGGATGGCGCAGATTCGCGCAGCTGGAATAAAATTTCGCTGGCTTGCAACGTTTTTATCGACCCCAACTTCATGATACACGGGAAGGCTTGGATTCCGATTGTCGACGGACAAAACAACAAGGATATTCTCGATTATTGCGGCATATATCAAACGGGATTCACCTACACGACGCCGAACAAACGATTCGGTTTCGCGCTCACGTTGGTGAAGCGTAGGGGGTGGAATTTGAACTACAATTCAATATGGGAAATCAACTACCGGTTGTTTAAAAAGGAAAACCAATTTTTATTCCTGCAATACTACAACGGGTATGGGGAAAATTTGCTCGACTACAATAAGTTTCATTCGCGATTGCGTGTGGGAATTGTGATCAAGCCGGCTTTGTTTAGCGATTTTTGATGTCGGGCGGCATGACCGCGTGCAGGTTGGATGCGACAATTTGTGTGAGCGCATGCGGGGAAATGCCTTTTGCAGACGCTATTTTTTCAATTATTTTTTCGATGGGCAGTTGCGACATGTCGGTTTCCACGAGCAGGGCATTGTCGGGAGTGGCGACGACGGCTTCTGCATTGAACCGTTCGCCGAACGAAAGCAAAAATCCGTGTTTGACGAGAGTTTCGGCAGTATGCCTGTTGCCGCGAAATCCGTGCCAAATCCAAGGGACAGGCGGATTCTCGCGTTTTTTTGCTGCGAGGATTTCGTCGAGCGACTTTACGGCATGGACGATAAGAGGCTTGTGCAGGCGGGATGCTATTTTGGCTTGCATTGCAAATATTTCCATTTGTTTTTCGATCGATGCTCCTTTGAGCTTGTCGATGCCAGCTTCTCCGACAGCCACTACTTGCGGATGCGCGGCAGCTTCGTGCAAAAGGCGCAACGCGGAGGCGGAAACATTTTCGCTGTCCCATGGATGGATGCCTACGCAATAATATTGTCCTTCTTCGGGGGCAAATGCTTCCGGCGATACGCATGCAATTGCGTTGCGGCGGTGGATGTCGTGGCTATGGGCGTCGAGAATCATGGTGTCAAGGCACAGGGTCGTAGCCGCTTCCTCCCCCCGGACGGCAGCGGCAAATTCTTTTGATGGCAAGCCAAAGCCCTTTGACGGGGCCGTGTTTGCGAAGCGCTTCGATGGCATATTCGCTGCATGTCGGGGTGAACCGGCATACGGGCGGAAACAACGGGGATATGCAAAGCCGGTAGAATTTGATGGGTGCAATGAGCAAGGCTGAAAAAATTTTTTTCATTCATTCCCCCTTTCTGCTTCGATGGCGGTGATGCGGTCGGATATGCCGCTCAGCAAAGCGCGCATTTTGTTGGAAATAGTTTCGTATTCGGCCGGCTTGTCGGAGAGGTAGATAAAAGCAATGTCGATTTTTGTCTCTGTTTCGGAAAGGGTGGCTTTTATCAAGTCGCGATTTAGCCGATATGCTTCCCTTATCCGCCGGCGGAGCAACACGCGCCCGACGGCCTTTTTAATTTTTTTCTTCGGGACGGAAACAAGAAATTGAGCCGGTGCGCCGCAAGCGCGGTTGGTGGTGCAAAAAACAGCACGAAGCGGGTAGGCCGTGACCGATGTGCCGGAGGCAAACAATTTGTCGATTGCAGTGCGTCCGCATAATTTTTCCGATTTGTGCAGTTTGAAGTTCGGCATAGACCGAAATATTGTTGTCCACGTTTTCCGGCGTGGTTATTTCTTTTTGGATAAGCCTTTCAGATAGCGGTCGAGAGCGGCCGTCATCGACGGGGCTTCGACAGTCGGCGCTTCAAGGTCGAGGCGGAATCCGGCATCGGTGATGGCTTTTGCCGTTGCCGCGCCGAAACATCCGATTTTGATGTCGCCTTGCTGGAAATCGGGGAAATTCTTTTGCAACGATTTGATTCCTGTCGGGCTGAAGAACAGCAACATGTCGTAGTCGAATTCTTCGCCTTCCGTGAAGTCGTTGCTGACCGTGCGATACATGACGGCTCGCGTGTAGTTGATTTTGTTTTTGTCGAGCACGCTGTCGTCGTTTTTCTGCACTTCCGACACGACATAGAGGTATTTGTCGTTGCTATGTTTGAGCATCGACGGGATTAAGTCGTCGAGTTTGCCCGATTTGCCAAAGAAGATTTTGCGTTTTCTGTATATGGTGTATTTCTGCAAATACAACGCGATGGATTCCGTTGTGCAGAAATATTTCATGGTTTCCGGAACAGCAAATCGCGATTCTTCTGCGATTCTGAAAAAATGGTCGATTGCAGATTTTGCCGTGAAAATGACGGCAGTGTGTTCGGAAAGAGATATCTTTTGCTGCCTGAATTCTTTCGATGTCAGGCCTTCCACTTTGATGAAAGGGCGAAAAACAATGTCGATTCCATATTTTTGCGCAATATCGAAATATGGCGATTTTTCGGAGGCAGGTTTCGGTTGGGAAACTAATATCTTCTTGATTTCCACTCTATTATAAGTTTTAGCTATAAACAAAAGTGATGTTTTTAAATAGCAACAACAAGGGTGCGATTTCTAAGGCGCAAAGGTACAAAACAAAGTAGAAGCACTGAAAAATATTGCTGTAAAAAATCCTAAATGTTTTTGCCCAGAACACAAGTCTTGCAATAATATATAAAATGAAGGCAATGAAAATCATTGATTTGTCATATTGAGGGACAAACAAAACGGCTAAGGCAAATGGCGTTAGCGCTAATCCGGCAAGCACTTGCGTGGCGTTGAAGCCTTGTATCCAAAGTTTTGTTTCTGTTTTTTCCGAGAATACGAAGCCGGTGAATTTCAAGCAGGCGAGTTGGAATAAATAATAGAAACCGGCGACGGCAACCGATTTTGCGATGTTCGATGCGCCTTCGACAGTCCAGTCGGAAACTCCGGCGGCAAGCGCGGCATGGAGGAGGATGCCTTCCATGATGACGGTCACGGCAATGAGCGCGGCAAGCAACAGCGATTCGTTGGCGGTGTGTTCGTCCAAATGGTTTTCGGTGCGTTTCACCGACCATGTGTTTCTGAAAATGTAGTGAAAATATTTTGCGCCGCGCCGGTAGCAGTAGGCGATGAGCAGGAAAGACACGATGAGCAAAATCGGGACAGTCGTTGTGTGGGCCGGCGTTGGGGCATAGGGCTTCGGATCGAAACTTTGGCGGTCTTCTATCGAGGGATAAGCCGTCAGCGGCTTTGCCGGCAGTTCTTGGGCGAGAGCCGAGTCGGGAAGCCCGTCGGGATAGGCCGGCGCGTAGTATGTCGACGTTTGCGCGTCGGCGAAAGCATGTTGTCGGGTATGTAAAGTGTCGACGGGCATTATCGTTTTGGTTCGATGTAGGATTCTTCCGGATTGTTTAGTATGAGGTTAACGGCTTCTTGTGGCGTGGCAGCCGTGTGCCACAAGTTTCTATGCGATGCTTTCATGAATTTCGCATCAATCGCTTTTTCGAGCATGGCAAGCAGGGGGGCATAGTAGCCGTCGGTGTTGAGCACGACGATCATTCCGTCGAACAGGCCGAGTTGCTTCCATGTGATGATTTCCAACAGTTCCTCCATTGTGCCGCATCCGCCGGGCAATGCGACGACGGCATCGGCAAGCGTTGCCATTTGTCGTTTGCGCGCATGGATGTCGGGCGTGACAACGACTTGCGTAAGCCCGGCATGTCCCCAGCCCTTGTCGGCCATGAATTGGGGGATTACGCCGATTACGGTGCCATTCGCTTCGAGCACGCTGTCGGCAAGTTGGCGCATCAGGCCTTCGTTTCCTGCGCCACACACCGTTTCAATCCCGTTGCGGGCCAACAGTGTGCCGAGCATGGCGGTGTCGGCAAAATATTTTTTGTCGACATCGGTGCTTGAAGCGCAATAAACGCAAACTCGTTTGATTCTGCTCATGCCGTTTCGTGTTTCGCCTGCAAAGATGCGGCTTGTCTGCGGCAAAGATACTGCAAATGGGCGATAGAATAAAAAAATCGGGAGAAGCAGCTTTGTTTCTCCCGATTTGCAGAGGCGCGGAGGCGCCGCGTTTATTTCACTTCCCAAGTTTCTCCGGCGAGAATCATGTCGCGCAGGCTGTGGAAATTCTTTTTTGCTTCCACTTCGTGGGTTTGATGGTCGACGTCTTCTTCGTAGATCGGAGCTTCCACGTCGCGAATCACGCCGATGGCAAGCGGCAGCGTGTTGCCGTCCATCATGGCGAGTTGCTGATGGAGCATGTTCGAGCGGCAGTGGGCGTCGTGCACGAGCACGTCGTCGATTGTGTAGCCGTCTTGCCCGACAACTACGGCTTTCAGCCCGAACCCGTCTTGCACGAGGCCTTTTTCCATCTCTTTCCCGAACAGCATCTTTTCTCCGTGGCGGAGATGGATGGTGTGGTCCGGACGGCGGTCCTTGTCGGAGACGAAGCTATAAATGCCTTGATTGAAAATGACGCAGTTTTGGAGCATTTCGACTACCGACGTGCCTTTGTGGCGGGCGGCAGCAACGAGTACTTCTTGCGAGGTTTTCAATTCCACGTCGAGGCTGCGGGCGAAGAATGTGCCGCGAGCGCCGAATACGAGTTCGGCGGGGATGAACGGGTCTTCCGTCGTGCCGTAGGGCGACGATTTGGAAATGAATCCGCGTTCCGACGTAGGCGAATATTGTCCTTTTGTCAATCCGTAGATGCGGTTGTTGAGAAGAATCATGTTCATGTTCACGTTGCGGCGAACGGCATGGATGAAGTGGTTGCCGCCGATGGCGAGCCCGTCGCCGTCGCCGGAGATTTGCCACACCGTCATGTCGGGACGGGCCACTTTGAATCCTGTCGCGATGGCGGCGGCGCGGCCGTGTATGGTGTGGAAACCGTAGGTGTTCATATAGTAGGGCAAACGCGAGCTGCACCCGATGCCGGAGATTACGGCAGTTTTTTCGGGCGCAACGCCTATTTCCGCCATGGCTTTGTGGAGCACATTGAGGATTGCATGGTCGCCGCAACCGGGACACCAGCGCACATATTGATCGCTTTTAAAATCCGATGCTTGATATTTTTGTTCTTCCATTGTTTAACCCTCCATGATTTTAGTGATACCATCGATAAGTTCGTGCACGAGGAACGGTTGTCCTTGCACTTTATTGATGCGGTCGATATGCACGTCGGGATATTTCGCTTGCAAGAAATCGGCGAATTGCCCGAGGTTGAGTTCTGCCACGATCACGTGTTTGTAGCGGGAAAGCACTTCTCCCGTGTTCTTTGGAAGCGGGTTGATGTAGCGGAAGTGGGCCATTGCCACTTTCTTTCCCGAAGCGCGAAGTTCGTCGACGGCTTCATGGATGTGCCCGAATGTGCCGCCCCAACCCACGACAAGCGTGTCGGCATCGGCATCGCCGTAGGGATCCACTTCGGGGATGTCGTCGGCCACGCGGTCGATTTTTTCTTGGCGCAGGAGAACCATTTTTTCGTGGTTTGCCGGATCGGTCGATATGGCGCCCGTGCGGCTGTCTTTTTCCAATCCGCCGAGACGGTGTGTCAGCCCCGGTGTGCCCGGGATTGCCCAATAGCGGGCTTTGGTTTGTTCGTCGCGGTCGTAAGGATGCCAATCGCCTTTCAGTTCGTCGGGGACGAAGCGCGGCTTGATGTCGGGATATTCGCCTTCTTCCGGCAAGCGGAATGCGGAAGAGCCGTTGCCGATAAATGCGTCGCTCAGCAAGATGACCGGTGTCATGTGTTCGATTGCGATTCGTGCTGCTTCAAACGCCATGTGGAAGCAGTCGGTGGGCGAAGCGGCCGACAATACGACAAGCGGGCATTCGCCGTTTCGCCCGTAGAGGGCTTGGCGAAGGTCGGTTTGTTCGGTTTTGGTCGGAAGTCCTGTGGACGGGCCGCCGCGTTGCACGTCGATGATGACCAACGGAAGTTCGGCCATGACAGCCAATCCGATGCCTTCGCTTTTCAGCGCGAGGCCGGGGCCCGATGTGGTGGTCACTGCCAAATCGCCGGCAAACGAAGCTCCGATGGCGGAGCAGACACCGGCAATTTCATCCTCCATTTGGCAGGCTTTCACGCCCAAATCTTTGCGTTTTGCAAGTTCGTGGAGGATGTCGGTTGCCGGAGTGATGGGGTAGCTGCCCAAATAGAGCGGGCGTCCCGATTTTTCCGATGCGTAGATCAAGCCCCACGCTGTGGCGGTGTTTCCGTTCACGTCGGTATATGTGCCGGGACGGGCTTCGCTCGGCTCGATGCGGTAGGTCGACACCGAAGCATGGATGTTATGCCCGTAGTTGTAGCCGCCGGCGAGCACTTTGGCGTTGGCTTCGTAGACGGCAGGTTTTTTCCCGAATTTGTTTTTCAAAAGGTGGAGTGCGGAATTGAGCGGGCGGTCGAAGAGCCAGCACACCAATCCGAGCGCGAAAATATTGCGGCAGCGAAGCATCGACTTCATGTCGAGGCCGGACTCGGCAAGCGCGCTTTTCACCATCGTCGTGACGGGCACTTCCACAACTTGCGCGTCCAATCCGATTTCTTTGTAAGGATTGTCGGTTGTGTAGAGTGCTTTTTTCAAGTCAGATTCTTTGAAGGAATCGATGTCGACAATGGCAACGCCGCCTTTTTTGAGGAATTTCGCGTGTTGCTTCAAGGCTGCCGGATTCATGGCTACCAACACGTCGGCCAAATCGCCCGGCGTATGCACGCCTTTTCCGATGTGCACTTGAAATCCCGAAACGCCGCTTAGTGTGCCTTGCGGTGCACGGATTTCCGCAGGATAGTCGGGGAATGTGGAGATTTGATCGCCCACGCCGGCCGACACGTTTGAGAAGATGTTTCCGGCAAGTTGCATGCCGTCGCCGGAGTCGCCAGAAAATCTGACAACCACATTCTCAAGGGTTTTTACATTGGTTTTCTCTAACATTTTGAGTTCAGGTTTGTATTTTTTCCGGAAATGTCCGGTTTTTGATTATTCGGGGGCAAATTTACGCCTTTTTCCAAACACTCTCGCTATGTTTGCGCAAATAAAGCCATAACTTTTTTGCTGATTTTGAATTTGTTTTCGTCGCTGCCCGGCAAAAATGAGGAAAGCTGTCAAGCAAGCGAAAATACGCAACCTTGCCGCTTTATAAAATTGGAAAAGCTCGAAAGCGAAACGATGGCGATGGCTGCTTTGCAGTAAAATGCAGGAAAAAGTATCTTCAACTTTTGATATGTGCCAAAAAAGTGCAAAAATAATCAGTTTTTGATTATCTTTGCACCAAAAGGGCTCAGTATGACAGTCAGAGAATGGATTCGTTATAGAGAAATAAGTGGTTTCCCGACTTTTTCTGTTGAAGAAATAAAGTTGGAATTTCATAGTTATTCGGAACAAGTCGTTAGGAATGAACTTTTCCGATTATCGTCTCAGGGCATTTTATATCCTGCGTATAGGGGCTTTTATGTTATCATCCCTCCACAATATGCCGCAAAAAGAATTGTCCCTCCAATGTATTATATTGACCAGTTGATGTCCTATCTGAATAAGCCGTATTATATAAGTTTGTTGAATGCCGCGGAAATTTTAGGAGCTGCACACCAGCGGCCACAAAGGTTTTCTGTAACGACGATACTTCCTAAATCGTCCGTATCGTCGTCAAAGAACAAGTCGCTTGTTTGGACATACCGGAAAGAGATTCCATCGGATTTTTTGCTGTCAAAGAACTCTGAGACTGGAGTAGTTTATTATTCAAATGTAGAATTGACATCTATCGACATTGTGCAGTATGAACAGCATATAGGTGGACTTTCAAGAGCTGCGACCGTATTGGAAGAATTGGCTGATCAAATGGATTTTCGAGGAGCATCCAATAATTTATTTCAACATACTTCAATTGCCACCATACAACGATTGGGATATATATTGGAGGAAGTGCTTGGCAGAAATGAGATTGCGGAGATTCTGTATGCGGAATTGTTGTCGTACGCCAACCGTTTCAGATATGTACCGTTGAGAACCGACAAGTCGGAGGTTTGTGCCGAAAAAAATACTCGCTGGAAAGTAAATGTAAATTCAACAATAGAAACAGATGAAATATGATAAATAGGACAGCTATTGACAATGGAATAAAGTCGTTCCATGGAATGACAATGCACAGGTAGAACAAGACCTTATTATATCGCGTGCGTTAGTTGCCATTTTTGTGATGAATTCCTTGCCTCGCAGTTGGCTTTCAGGGGAGGCACGGCACTCCACAAGTTGTATCTAAGTCCTCAGCCTAGATACAGTGAGGACATTGATTTGGTACAAATCTCGCCGGGACCGATAAAACCTATCATGTTCAGACTGGGTGAAGTATTGGATTTTTTGCCGGACAGAGTTACGAAACAAAAGCGATACAATAATACGATGTTGTTTCGTATGGAATCTGAAATACCTCCTACAATTCCTCTTCGATTGAAAATTGAGATAAATTGTTTTGAACATTTCAATGAACTTGGGTTGGTCAAAATCCCTTTTGAAATGGAAAATAGTTGGTTTTCCGGCAAATGTGAAATAACGACATATTGTCTGAATGAACTTTTGGGGACAAAACTTAGGGCATTGTATCAACGAAAAAAAGGAAGAGATCTTTTTGATTTATATGTGGCCTTGTCGGAAGCATCCGTAGATGCCGATGAAATACTTCGTTGTTACAGACGTTATATGTCCTTTGCCGTACAGCAACCGCCAACCTACAAGCAATTCATCAACAACATGGAGGAAAAAATGTCAGATCCGGATTTCTTGGGAGACACTCAAAATCTGATTCGTCCTGACAGAGAATTCAATCCATGGTCAGGTTATGAACTTGTTCGTTCGCGCTTGATAGATAAATTGCAGAAATAGATAGCTTTATAAAATAAAAGCAGGCAGGGTTATTTCTTCTGTGCATTGCAACTCAACCACAAGGTTCACAAATTAGAAAAGTTGCAACACTCATTCATCAACCGCTACCGGCGAATGTCTTTCTCTGTTCTCAACTCTAAACCATAAATCGCTATCGGCGAATGTCTCCCCCTGTGTCGCCATGCCAATGGTGATATAGGGGAAGTGGCTCGCTTGCGAGCCGAAGGGGTTGACCGTCAGCCGCAAAGCGGCTTTTCCGCGAGGTTGCCAAAGCAGCGACGTTGATTCTTTCCGAACCCCTCCGCCTGCGGCACCTCCCCTATCCGCGCTATCGCGCGGCAGAGGAGGACATTGCTACGTCTCCCCATTCGCAATTCAACTTCCATATTTGCTGCATTTCAACCGCACATAAACTTCTCAGTGTGTTTGCCAGTTTCACCGACCTCTCCACTCTCAACCCTCAATTCTCTTCTCTCAACCATATACTGCTACTGCAATGTCTCAAAGCAAGGGAGGCAAGCGGGAAGGCGGAGGAGAAAAGCAAACAGGGATGTACGCACCAAGCGCACATCCCTGCCTTGCATTCGGAAAGAATCCGAATGAGCCTACCAAAGTTAAATTTATCTAACGGCTACTTTCTTACGTTCTACGATGTAGATGCCGGCGTTGAATCCGTCGAGCGTCGTCTTTCCGGCTTCCACTTCGGCGATGCGCACGGCGCGTCCCGACAAGTCGTAGACTGTCACGCGGCGTGCATCCGGCGATTCGACGACGATTGCACCGCGCGAGCCATAGACTTTCAGAGCGTCGGCATCCGTTGTGTTGACAGAAGCCCCTTTCCATGTAAGTGATACGGTTGCATTTGTCAAATCTACTTTAATGTCGTAAACAGCAACAGCCACTTTGTAAGAATTACCGTTCGCAGCGATGTCGCCTGCCGTTCCTGCAACGAGTTCAGTACCGTCGACTGCCGGTCCGTAAGTTTCTTCGCTGTCGGTCGATTCAGCAAACTTGATGAAGCCGTAGCCTTCGCCTGCGTCGCTGATTTCAACGTCTTCGATTGTGTAGACGCCTTCGCCTTCTGCTGTCATTTCAAGATCAGCATCGGCTACCACGTCGCCCATCACATACATTGTTTCCGGATATACAGGAATTTCTATCAATTCGGCATCTTTCACCACGTCGCCCTCGGCAAACGAAATGCCTTCCACTACGGTGTCTTCATAGCCTTCGAGCGATACGATCATGTCGTAAACCAAGCTGTGCTTGATCACGTCGATGGAATACGTGCCGTCGGCTTCGGTTGTGCCGTAGTACTCAACTTCGCCGGAGCGGAGCGTCACTTTCGCGCCTTCTGCCGGAGCGTTGTCTTTCCAGAATGTCACGGTGCCGCTGATGTTTTTCGTCGGAACAATTCCGAAGTAAACCACCGGCATGGAAATTCCCGACCAAGAAGCATTGTCGATGGAAGAATCGCTTTGGCGTTGCTGAGCTTGTCCTTGCACAGTGTTGTCAATTTCATAATTGGTATATGTCCAAGCGTCGGCTTCCGATTGTGTGAAGATTCGGATGTCGCCGCCTTCATACGTGAATCCGTCGGGAATATCAATAGAAATAATCGAAATCGGTTCGCTTTCCGAACCGGCGGGTTCGATCGTGACCATTGTGCCGTATTCCGGCGTCACTTGCGTCAATTCCGTCACATCTTCGCCTTGCAGCGTGGAGCCTTCCGCCACATTGCCAATCCAGACATTGACTACCGGATCGGCTGTGCGCGATTCGGTATAGCCTTTGAACGAAATCGAGAGGATTTTTGCACCTGCATCCAAATTGATTAACTCTTTCGGATAGATGATTTCTGTTTGAGAGTATTTGTAATAGAAATTGGTAGCCCCTGTGCGGTCGAATGTTGCAGGTGTGCCGACTCTCACTTCCGCGTCTGCCGATTCGGCGGCTATGGCGATTGCTTGCGGCTCGCTGGTTGCCGTGTTGTATTCGTTCTTGAATTCCACGTATGCGCTTACTTCGCCTTCTGTGTGCGGCGTGTAGACGAATTCAAAGTCGTAGCTCTTGTATGCTTCGAGTGCGACGGCTTCTGCTTCTGCAGCGGCCACGCCGTCGACATAGAACACCGCCGTATAGGTTCCGGCTTCTTTCTCCAAGCCGTTTTCTATGGTGGCTTTCACTATCATCGTGCTATTCACTTCGCCTTCCGCCGGAATGGATACAGACATGATGTTGATGCCCGTGGCTTCGTCCATTTCCACATCTTTCACTGCGCTTCCTTCCGCGAAGGAGATGTCGTTGCTGCGATAGGTGAAGTAGCCTTCTTTCGCCACTTCCATGTCGTATGTCAAAGCATCTTGCTTCACGGCAAATTCGTAGCGTCCGTCGGCACCGGTCGTTCCGGCGTATTCGACGTCGCCCGATGTCAGTTTCACTTCCGCTCCTTCTATGGCAGCGCCGCTTTCTTTCGCCGTCACGGTTCCGCTGATGGTTGTCGCGTCTTTTTCAACTGCGAAGTATGCAACCGGCATGTAGGAAAGCGCGCTCCAAGATGCGTCTGCTTCCAGATCTTCCAACGAACCGTACTGGTCGGATGCCTTTTGTTGGGCAGCTGACGAGTAGTTGTTGTCGACTTCGAAGTATACACTTTGCCAGCCATCGCTCTCTGCAGTTGTCACGATGCGGATGTTTTCGCCATTGTAGACGATGCCTTCGGGGAAGGTCACGGTAATCACGTCGATGGGGTTACTTGAAGAACCGCCGCCGTTCGTCATGTCGAACACGCCGGAATATTGCGTCATGCCCGTCACGTCGTAGCCTTTGAATGCCGTGCCCGACTCGTTGGCAATATACACGTTGATGTTCGACTGCGCGTTTTTGCCGGTGTAGTAGCCTTTGAACGTCAATCCGAGGATTTTTGTTCCGGCGGGGATGTTGATGGCTTCTTTCGGGTAGATGATTTCCGTGATGCTCCGTTTATTGTAGAATTTGAACGGGCCACCGCTAGTCAATGAGCTTCCTTCTCCAACTTGCACGTAGCTGGAAGTAGTTTCTTCTGCCACGGTCATTTCGGCTGTCGCGTCGGCTGTTGCCACGCCTTCGACGGCCATGCGGATTGTTGTCGCGCCGGCTTGATGAGGCGTGAACGCGATGGCGATCGTTGCCGATTCTCCGCTTGCGATGGCCGGAACAGAAGCAGATGCCGCCTCTTCGTCGTTCAAATAGATTTTAGCTGTCAATTCGCCTTCTTTCACGTCGGCTTTGCCGATGTTCACGATGGTTGCCGAAGCGGTGCTTGCGTAGTTCACCATTGCCGTCGACGGGAAAGACGCGCCTTCCACGATCAAATCGTAGTCGGGCACTTCCAGCAAGGTGTAGCCCATGATGTCGTCGACGCGCACGTAGTCGCCCTCGAATGCCACATACCATTCGCCGGCCGGAATATTGTCGACGGTGAACGTCTTGAATTCATAGTTGTTCGTATAGCCCTCGTCGGAGAAGCGGTCGGCTTCGTTGGCAGCATCTTCGGAGATGGCTTTTGCCGTGGTCCACGATTTGCGGTCGGCAGAATAGAGCACGTTCAGATGCACGCCGGTGTTTTTCATTGCCGCGCGGAACGACATGACGTCGCCTTCTTCCGCTTTCATTTTCGGAAGAACGAATTTCGTGAGATTCCCTACGCGGTCGTGGTCGGCGGCATAGTTGGGTTCGGAATAGGTTCCGACGCTTTTCACGGCCCAATGGACTTCGCCTTCGTCGTCAAGCTCGTTGTACGTGCCTTCGGGGAATTTTTGATCTTCGAAGTTGACAAACAGCTTAGACGGATCTACCACGACGCCAGCCACCGGCATTACGAACGGTTCGGCACCTTCCGTCGAGATGCTGATGTTTCCGGTGCGAGTGCCGACAACGTCGGTGGTCATCGTGACAGTCATCAAGGCTTTTCCATGAGCAGCTATTTCAAAAGGAACGCCGGCGATGGGTTCGCCCGTTTCGTTGTTGTCGGTCACGGCGTTCAAGGTGTATGAGAAGCCTTCCGGCATGTCGATAGCCGTGACGTTCAGGGGAGCACCGCCGTCGCTGTTCATGATGTAGATCAATTTTTCGACCGGCTCGCGCGATGTGCCGAAGTCGACAGTCGTGCCATTTTCCACAGTGTCGTAAGTTTCGTCGATTGCCACTTCGAGCATGGGAAGGTAGGCGTATATGTAGTACCAACCGTAGTAAGTCTCCACGCCTGTCAGGTTTTCCCTGAGGTAGAAACGCCAATAATTTTCTCCGGGTTCGGTGATTCCGGAAATATGAGCCACGACATCGAAAGCCTCCGACGTTTCGCCCGGTTGAAGAGCGACGGGCACTTGCGCAGTACCGACAACGGCGTTGTCTTTGGAATTGTTGATGATATCGACGGCATATCCCTCGTCGCCCGGATTCAGCACGGTTTCGCCGGTGTTTTGCACTTTCACGGTGAATTTGAACGTGACGTTGCCTTCTGCATCGGCGTTGATATACGCGTAGTCCTCATATTCTCCGACAATTTCCGTGATGGCCATCGCTTTTTTCAATTCTATTTCAGCGCTCGCGGCTGAAAAGCTGTCGATGCCCACGTTTTGCCCGCGGATGCCCAGCATTGTCCCTTCCGGCACGGAGGGGATGACGATTTGCGTCCATTCGTCCGTTGAAAGAGCAGGGAGTTCCACTTCGTAGGCTGCGCCCATTTCGTATTGGAATCCGTTTTTAGTCACGGTGTAGATTTCCACGGAACCGCTCGAAGAAGATTGCTTCGCATAGAAACTGACATCGCCGGAGACGGGCGGGGTGACGAGAAGGTCGAACACCTCTTGAGCGTCCCAGCCATATCCGAGTTCTTGCGATCCCACGCCGAGATATGCGCCGCCGTCTTGCCCGCCTTCGTCGTAGGCGGTGTAAGAGACGTAATCTCCGGAGTAGGAATCTACGATATGGTTCCACCCTGTTGGGGCGAAATCATGCTCCGACACGTCCAATCCGTCGAAGCCGTAGCTGTACGGACTGACGGTCTCCGCTTTCGCCGTGGAAAGCCCCGCGATGAAAGCGAATGCCGTAAATAACAGGTAGATTTTTCTCATGATTAAAGCGTTTTAAATGTAAAAATAATCTATATAAACGCAAAAGTAATCAATCAAAATCAAATAATTGCAATAAATTTCAAAATATTTTTATTTCAATTGTTTTTGTGAGATTTTTTCAATACTCTTTCGCGGGTGGAAAAGGCAGGCTGGTTTATGGGTTGAGAGTTTATGGTTGAGGGCTGAGAGGTCGGTGAAGCTGGCAAACACACTGTGAAGTTTGTGCGGCGGTTGGAGCGTAGCAACGTCCGAAATGGTTGAGAGTTTATGGTTGAGAGGTCGGTGAAGTTGGCAAACACGCTGTTAAGTTTATGTGTGCGGTTGGAGCGTAGCAAATGTACTCCCCTCTGTGTGTTTGCGTATAGGCGTGTTTTCTGTGCGAGTGTGGCAGATGCGTAGCAATGTCCTCCTCTGCCGCGCGTAAAGCGCGGATAGGGGAGGTGCCGCAGGCGG
>UQKE01000025.1 GCA_900541555.1 uncultured Porphyromonadaceae bacterium
CTTTGTATAAGATAAGCTGCATCTCGGCATAATCGCTCAAACAAGTTTGGCGCTTTTGCACTCGATTTGCATTATCTTTGCGAACAGATATGAACTATTAAACTAAAAAAATTAGATGAACGGTTCACAAAACAACACACTCCTATTGCTTTTCGAATCGCCTAAAACCGTCTTTACAATGGCAGGGATAGCCCTGCTGACAGGCGAAAGCAGAGAGGGCGTCTTGTCGAAACGCCTCAACTACTATGTGAGGGAAGGCAAGCTGCAAAATCCTCGCCGCGGAATCTATGCAAAGAAAGGTTACAATCCCGAAGAATTGGCTTGCTTGCTTTACACTCCGTCCTATCTTTCGTTGGAATACGTGCTTCAGAAAGCCGGCGTGGTGTTTCAATACGACAGTTGCCTGACGTGTGCCGGCTATCTCAGCCGCACAGTGGAGGCAGACGGAAAAGAATACCGCTATCGAAAGGTGAAAGGCGAAATCCTTGCCGACACAAGCGGCATTGACAACAAGGGGCTCATCAACATCGCCACGCCGGAAAGGGCGTTTCTCGACACGATGTACCTGAACGCGGAGTATTATTTCGACAACCTGCGGCCGTTGGATTACAGAAAAATCATGGCATTGCTGCCTATCTACGGCAACAAACGCATGGAAGCAAGAGTGAAAAAAATGTTCGACAAATAAGGAAGGAATTGCATGGACATCAACAAGCACAAATTTTTCATGATGCAGATACTGAAAGACATCTATTCGGACAGGAAATTGTCGGTCTGCCTCGGATTCAAGGGCGGCACCGCGCTGATGTTTTTCTACAATCTGCCAAGATTCTCTGTCGATTTGGACTTCAACCTGTTGGATAGAAGCAAGGAAGAAGCCGTATTCGGGAAAATGCGCCGCATCTTGTTGAAATACGGAAAAATCGACGACGAAGCCATGAAATTCTACGGACCGATCATCGTGCTCGACTATGGCGCGGGCGAACGAAAACTGAAAGTGGAAATTTCCAACCGAGAGTTTGACAATCACTATGAGATTAAAAATCTTCTTGGCATTGAAATGAAAGTGATGTCGTTGCCGGACATGTTCGCACACAAGCTTTGCGCCTTGTTGGACCGCTCGGAAGTGACCAACCGCGACATTTTCGACTGCTGGTTTTTCTTGCAGCGCCACACTGCCGTAAATGCCAACATCGTGGAACAACGCACGGGAAAACCGTTGGACGAGTATCTGCAAATGTGCATCGACCAACTTGAAGCGACAAGCGACAAAAACATGCTAAATGGATTGGGGGAACTGACCGACAGCAAGATGAAAACATTTGTCCGCACGAAGTTGAGGAAAGAAACAATACAATTGTTGCAATTCTTCAAAGCGTTTCCCACATTGGCGTGAGGGCTTATGGTTGAGAGTCGAGAGAACTGCGAAGTTGGCAAACGCGCAATGTCTCCCTCTGTTTGCGAAGCAATAGGGGGAGTCCGCGCTCTGGCGCGGGTAGGGGTGCCAACATAATCCGCAAGGATTATTTTCCACGAACTTGTCAAAGCTACGACGTTGATTCTTGCCGAACCCCTCCGCCTACGGCACCTCCCCTATCCGCGCTATCGTGCGGCAGAGGAGGACATTGCGCGTTTGCCAACTTCGCAGTCTTTTCTCTTTTTCCACATTGCTACGTCTCCCAATTTCACCGGTCTCTCAACTCTCATCTCTCAACCCTCAACTCTCAATCCGCTAAAATACTGATCTGCGGCTTGTGTGGCAGCGGCTTTGGCAAAACTGTAATTCAGGTTATAATATCCGTAATTTGTCTACCTTTGTGTGGCGGAAGCTGCATTAACTTTGCCATAGAAATCAAAAAAGCGTATGAACAAACTTTATTTTCAATTTAGCGCAGCGATGCTGGCCGGAATTTTCTTTTTCGCCACGGGCAATGCAGAACCGGCCGACAAACAATTAAAATCGAATAATGATATGGAAGAACAATTGAATTTGACTCAGGAATGGGATAAAACTTTCCCCAAAAGCAACAAAGTGGAGCATGGCAAGGTGACGTTCCATAATCGCTATGGCGTCACGTTGGCAGCCGATTTGTATCGGCCGAAAGGCGCGACCGGCAAGTTGGCGGCGATTGCCGTTTGCGGTCCTTTCGGGGCTGTGAAGGAGCAAGTGTCAGGGCGTTATGCGCAGACGCTTGCGGAGCGCGGCTACCTTGCGATTGCGTTCGACCCGTCGTTCACGGGCGAAAGCGGCGGACAGCCCCGCAACGTGGCTTCTCCCGACATCAACACCGAGGATTTCTGTGCGGCGGTAGACTATCTCTCAACCCGTGAGGATGTGAATCCGGAGCAAATCGGCATTCTCGGCATTTGCGGGTGGGGCGGCTTCGCGGTGAATGCGGCTGCCATCGACACGCGCATCAAGGCTACCGTGGCATCTACGATGTACGACATGACGCGGGTGACGGCAAAGGGCTATTTCGACGAAGCCGACAATGCCGATACGCGCTACGAAATGAAAAAGCAGCTCAATGCGCAACGCACCGACGACTACCGCAACGGCGCGTATGCCCTTGCCGGAGGAGTCCCGCAAACCCTGCCGGAAGATGCTCCGCAATTCATGAAGGACTATAATGCCTACTACAAAACGCCGCGCGGCTACCACAAGCGCTCGCTCGGCTCCAACGGAGGCTGGAATGTCACCTCGGCTCTTTCGTTGCTCAACATGCCGATCCTTGCTTATGCCGGCGAGATTCGCAGCGCGGTGCTTCTGGTGCATGGCGAAAAGGCGCATTCCCGCTATTTCAGCGAAGATGTGTTTAAGGCATTGAAAGGCGACAACAAGGAATTGTTTATTGTTCCCGATGCAGTCCATACGGATTTGTACGACAATTTGGAAAAGATTCCTTTCGATAAAATCGAAGCGTTCTATCGTGAGTATTTGAAATAACGACAGTGGCATTTGCAATGAAAAAATCATTTTTGCTGGCCTGCCTCCTCGCGGGGGCAGGCTTGCCTGTTGCAGGACAGGGAGCAGAACCGGCCGACACGCTCGGACGGAGTCAGGAATTGGGCGAGGTAGTCGTCACCGGCACGCGCAACGCGACCGACGTGCGCCATTTGCCGATGACGCTTTCCGTGGTCGGGCGGCCGGCGATAGAAAATCGCTACGATCCGTCGCTCTACACGGTGCTCAACGAGCAAGTGCCGGGATTTTTCGTCACTTCGCGCGGCGTGATGGGCTACGGCGTTTCCGACGGGGCGGCCGGCAGCATCAATGTGCGCGGCATCGGGGGCAACGCCCAAATGCTGGTGCTCATCGACGGGCATCCGCAATACATGGGCATGTTCGGGCATCCCATATCCGATGCCTACCAGTCGATGCTCGCCGAGCGCGTGGAGGTGTTGCGCGGACCGGCATCGGTGCTCTACGGCTCCAATGCGATGGGCGGCGTTGTCAATATCGTCACGCGCAAGCAGCAGGCCGACGGCGTGGCGACCGACGTGCATGCCGCTGCCGGCTCGTACGGGACGGTAGAAACGGAAGTGGCCAATCGTTTGCGCCACGGGCGTTTTTCCAGTGTCGTGTCGGCTTCCTACAACCGCACCGACGGCCATCGCGTCGACATGGGATTCGAACAATACGGCGGTTATGCCAAATTGGGATGGGAGTTCAACGACCGGTGGAATGTCTATGGCGATGTCAACGTGACGCATTTCAACGCGTCGAATCCCGGACCGGTGTCGGCACCGCTTTTCGACAACGATTCGCGCATCACGCGCGGAATGGCTTCGGCGGCTTTGCAAAACCGCTACGAGCGTTCGTCGGGAGCGTTGAGCGTGTTCTACAATTGGGGTCGCCACAAAATCAACGACGGCTACGGCGTCGGCGAGGCGCCGCAGGAGGATCGGTTCAACTCCAAAGACTTGATGATGGGCGTGTCGTGGTATCAGAGCGCGGCGTTTTTCTCCGGAAACCGCCTTACGCTCGGATTTGACTATTTGCATTTTGGAGGCCGGTCGTGGAACAAGGTTGTGGCAACCGGCGAAGAAGTGCCGGGGGTCGACAAGAAGCAAGACGAGTTTGCCGCCTATGTCGACGTGCGCCAAAACATCGGTTCGTGGCTGTCGGCAAATGTGGGGCTTCGCGTCGACCATCATTCTCATGTCGGCACAGAACTGGTGCCGCAAGGCGGTTTGGCTTTCCATTTGCCGAAAACGGCCGAACTGAAAGCGATGGTGAGCAAGGGATTCCGCAATCCGACCATTCGGGAGATGTACATGTTTCCGCCGCAAAATCCGGATTTGCGTCCGGAACGGCTGATGAACTACGAACTGTCGTTCTCGCAGAGGTTGCTCGGCGGCCGCTTGCGTTATGGGGCGAATGTCTATTACATCAACGGCAGCAACACGATCATGACGGTTCGCGTGGACGGTCGCCCGCGAAACGTCAACACGGGCAGCATCGAGAATTGCGGCATCGAGCTGGAAGCGGCGTGGCGTGTCAATTCCGATTGGAGCGTCAATGCCAATTACAGTTTCTTGCACATGGAAAATCCGGTGATTGCCGCACCGGAACACAAGCTATATGCCGGTGCCGATTTCACGCGCGGCCGTTGGAGCGTGTCGACGGGCGTGCAGTATGTCGGCGGACTTTACACGTCGGTCGTGACGAACGGGCAAGGCGTGGAAACGACGGAAAATTTCGTGCTGTGGAATTTGCGCGCCACTTATCGGCTTTGCAGCTTCGCGAGCCTTTACGTGAAGGGCGAAAACCTCTTGGCGCAACGCTATGAGATCATGGCCGGATATCCCATGCCGAAAGCCACGTTCATGGGTGGCGTGAATTTAAATTTTTAGGCCGCTTTGCATGGTTTAGGGTCGAGAGTCAATCGGGAGGCATAGCAATGTTCTCCCAGTTTTCCCGATCTTTTTACTTTCCTTGACGCAGAAACGTAGCAATGTCTCCCCCTGTGTCGCCGCGTCGCCGGCGATATAGGGGAAGTGGCTCGTCAGAGCCGAAGGGGTTGACCCACAGCCGCAAAGCGGCTTTGTTCAGTTGAGGGTTGAGGGATGAGAGTTGAGAGACCGGCAGATTGGGAAACGCTCTGTTATGCGCAACTCAACCATAAACTCTCAACTCTAAACCATTTCCGAACCCCTCCGCCTACGGCCCTCCCCTATCCGCGCTTTACGCGCGGCAGAGGAGGACATTGCTACGTATCCACCTTCAACAGCGCACAACCACATATTTGCCAGCATCACCGACCTATCAACCCACACCCCTAAACTCTCAACCCTAAACCCACAACCCTCAACGCACCTTCGCCACAAAAAGCCCCTGCATTGCCGCCCGATTGAACAGCAACACAGGGGAAAACCACATCAGCTGTTATCCCGAAACGGTCGTTTATCTCTCCCATGCCCGAAACAATTCATTCCGTGCATGCGTTTCGGCTTCCGAAAGACCTGCAAGCCGCTGTCTCGCCCATCGGATGCCTTCCCGCCCGATGGACAATTCATTCCCAGCTTGCCACCTAATATTCAAACCCTATCCTGAACCCCAAACCGCTAGAGCCATCAATTACATTATCATCCACAAGACCATCAAACACGAGAGCCGCATAGAGCGCATGGGATTTTTTATCCAACTTCACCCGAATCCCCGCTTGCATATTGATGCAGGCTCCTCGCCAGTATCCCACACAGCCGCCAGCTCGCACAACGACAAACGGCAGCACTTTCTTGTCGTTCAAAATGTTGAATCGGAGATCCGCAAAAATCGGGACAGACACTCCGGCTTCTTCGCCTTTGCTTTTCCGGTAAGTGTTCACTTCCATTCCCGCTCCGGCTCCCAAGTAGAAAAAATTGTTGAACTGATAGCCTTGCGATGTAGTCAAGCTCAGCCGGTTGCAATCTGGCGGAACACATGACTCAGCTAAAAAACAATCATTGTCGTCGAGCGTGAATACATACCCCGCTTCATAAAACGCCTTGTAGCCGCGCATCGTGCGGCGCGTTTGCCATTGCTGTTGCTCCCATGCCCGCAATTCCTCGCTCGCCGCTGCCGGCTCCGATGCGGCCAGCGAACAGGCCCACAATGCCGATACGGCAATAGCCAATATTCTGATTTTCATATCTTTCTGTTTTAAATGTTATACATGCTTCGCCTTTAAAATTCCAAACCCACTCTGATGCCCAATCCGTTGGCAGCGTCTACCCTTTCATCTTCCATGTTAGGCATTATGCTCAGCGTGAACGCGGCATATACGGCACGGCGTTGCTTCAACTTCAATCGTCCTCCCAATTGGATGTCGAAGTAGGCGCCATGCAGGCATCCCAATGTATATCCGGCACGACCGGAGATGAAGGGAAGCAGGCGCTTGTCGCTCAGCAGGTTGATGCGGCTCTCCACGAAAAACGGAAACGCCGCGTTCTTCCATCCGTCTTGCGTATAGTACTCCAAAGCCATGCCTCCGCCCAAATAGAAGAAGTTGCTGAATTGATAGCCGTGGGAGGTCGAAACGATTATTTTGTCGCTCAATTCGTCAAAATCATCGCTTACGGCAAAACCGTAGGCCACGTCGACAAACGCCTTGTAGCCGCGCATCGTTTGCCACGGCAAAACGCGCTTTTCCGCCGCAGGCGAAACCGGCTCCGCTGCGCGTGCAGGGAAAGCGAGAATCGCTGCAAATGCCATTAACAACCATGTCTTTTTCATAAGCACCACCTTATTAATTGTTTAAAATTTCTGTAAAATAAACAAATCTCTTTTAACAAAACAAATAAAATTCCATTTTACTGCATCAAATTCTAATTTTTTGATTTTAATGCTGAATAATGACGATTTGCCTGTCAACAACCTCCCCATTTTCTACAATGTTCAAGTAATAAGTGCCGTTGGGAAGATCACTCACATTCATCTGCGTCGTAGGGTTGGCGAGCGCCACCGAACGCACCAAAGCAAAATCGCTATAAAGCAACGCCATCGCATCTACGCTCGGAGAAAGCACCTCTCCATTTTCCCCTTTGCGGCTTATTGAAAGCGTTGACGTTACCGGATTGGGTGCAGAATGATAAACACCTGTCCATGACGACCTTACATGCATTTTCACTTTTATGCTATGCTCGAAATCATCAGAAATCAAGCATGTCACATAACCGGAGGCAACCTCGTTGCTATCAACGCTTGGCATCGTCACGACTGCTTCGTTGGCATCCATAGGCTCCGGGTCTAAGGGAATCGGATCCGGCATTTCAGGCTCAAGCGAATTGGTACCCACGCCAATCTCCGGGAAACCCAGATCCGGATTGACAATTATTTCGCCAGTTATCCTCATGCAATTGCCGACCGAGCCGCCACCGGCTGTTTCTATCGCTGCCAATCCATTTATGCTATGCAACAAAGACGGTGGCGGTGTTATTTCCACATCGTTATCCCAACAAAAATCCAATTGGTCGATGTCGAGATATTCAGGATAGACATTTATATGAAAATAATATTTATAGGAATGTGAATCTTCACTCCACCATCGTTTCAACAAAACAACTTCCACCGTGTCAAGAGCAGCGGAATTAAGCGTTTTTCGGAATGTGTGCGTAACGCCGCAGGAAGTCATCGATGCCTCTATCCAAGCATCGTTCACAATATTTTCCACGCTGGCATTAATCGAATTGTCGCCGTTGTTTTGAATATCGACACCTTGCGCTGCCGTCCAATTGACTGTCGCCACATCTTCGGGAATTGCCCATAGCTCATATCGGTTTTCTTCGTTCGAAATGCAATCGTTGCCATCAATAAAAATATGCTCAGCTGTAATCCGAACCGCCGGTATCGATAATTGCGAGAAATCAATGCCTGCAATTGGCAAAACAAGACTTGGCGAAACAGAAACGGTGTCGGAAGTTCCAAATTCATAAGAAAGCGGCGCAACGGTTGCGCTCGCTCCGTTTTGCGAAACTACTTTAAACTTATTATTGGCAAAATTCCATGTATAATTTATATATGGCACATCAGGCATGTTGGCAACAGTCAAGGTTGTAGTACCGAGCACTTCTGTCGTATTTCCTTCAATATGCGGCACTAATTCGGTTGTCAAATAAGGAAACAAATCCGTCATGTCGCCATAATACGAAGAAACAACGGTCGAATGCGCACGGTCGAATGGCGATGCCTCTTTCAATTCCAACAAACTCAAATCCGCATATTCGTCGTAGTCGATATCCAATGCGCTTGCCGTCGGCACAAGGCAAAACGAATTCAAAATTGGAATATTGGCAAGATTGTCAACTGTAGGAATCTCAAAAGGTGGAATGAAAACGCCTCCGCTTCTATCTAATGAAATATTAGCATTATTTAAAGAATATGATAATTCACTTTCAGAAATCTTTTTAATACCAATCAAAGCAAATAATTTCACCGTAATATCCACATCTCCATAATAAATCAATTCATTGCTTGCAGGCAATAATGTAAAACCATCAATGTCAAAGTTGCATCTAATCGGTGCAAGCCAACCCAATTTATGATAGTCGGTTACAGACATTTTATCCTCAAAATCAATTAATCGCATCCTCATTGTTGACAAATCACCACCTCCTTGCGCAACAGCGACAGTCTCACACTGCGAGGGGTTTTTGCTTACTAAAGCATTGTTTTGAAAAGCGACACGATCGGTTGCAGTCATTGACATTTGATCATCTATCCGATAGTACAGCAACTGTTTCATAGCCGGAGTATCCAGAATATCCGCGTACTTCTGCACTTGCCCTACATCGATACTCGCTTTATATTCTTTAACTTGTGATGCAACAGAAGCAAATTGCCTAATCATGAATTGCAACGCGATAGGAATGTTCAGCCCTTGAAAGGGAGAGTTGACCGCAATAAATTTGCGCACTTGGTGGTCTTGGCGATCTCTTTCCATCAGGTTCATCCCGATGCGAGCCACTACGCCGCCCGTGCCCAAACCTACCACATAGCTGTCGTCCGACACTGTGAAACGATTGCTATTGACGTATTGGAGTGCCGTGCGAAACATTTCGCCTTGCCGCAGAAGATCGTCTGTGGTATTGGTTGCTGTCACATAAACGATATCGAATATTTGAGCGAGCTGCTCGATTGTGGCTTGCATGCCTTCAAGCCCGAGAATATCGTTCAAGCTGATTGTTCTGCCGCTCCCTGTCAAAGTCGACAAGTCGACATCGCCAACGATGATGAGCGGTCGAATGAATTTACCGTTTGTTGCTTCGTTCAAAAAAATTGTCTCAATCATTCCGGCAGATTGCGTAGACGTTTCGCGAATCAAAAATTCGACAGTTGATAGTTTACCATTCACCGTGCGCGGTGTTGTGATCCGCTGCACGTGAATCTGGTTGCGGCTTGTCATTACTTTTCCATCGGAAAAAGTCACCCGAATATAAATCTCATGCTTTCCCGCCGTCTCAAAATCATGATTCCATGAGCTTTCCAATGGCACATTTGCATACGCATCGTCTTCATCGCTCTTTACTTCAATTTTAGTGATCGCCGCGTCGACGTTCGTATATAGATGATCATTGGTGAAACGAATCGACACATTGCCCGTCAGGTATTCTGAATTGAACGGCGCAACTGCGAAACACCGTTTTTTGATGAAAGGCGACGGCTTATTAGGCACTAATATAATCTGCTCGTCTATAATCTTTATCCAGCCTTTGCTTTCAGCATCCGGATCCAATTGATTGTAGTCGACATAAACGATTCGAGCAGCATCGTCGTCTGTGTCATCGTTGAATTGCGACATCGATGGCAATTGATTTCCATTGATTTGCGAATCGTAGAGACCGCTGTAAAGCATCTGAACTACGTCGGAATTGACACAATTCTCCGTAGAAATGCCGTCAAGTTGCGACGGAGAGATCAAAGAGAACCCATAGCCCTCCAAAATGCCGGAGTCAATCAAACTCAAATCGACAGTTTCAAGCACCGAATCCATTTTCAGCTTGTAGTCGTCGGCTGTGATAGCCGATACAGCCGGGGAGCAAATCATTGTCACGAAAAGTGACAAACTCAAAATTAAATTTTTGTTCATAATGGTTTATTTGACAGGTTAGTAATAATATCCGCTTGTATCCAATATCCCTTTATAGGCGCTATCGCCATTGGTAATAACTACGAAATACACGCTTTCGGGAAGCGGCGGCAGTTGAAATGTTTGCACACAGCCGTTCGTTGTTATCCGAAAACCACATTCTGCCAATCCGCTGCCATTAATTATATAGAGCATATAATCGCCGGATGCTTGAAAAGCCACAGAAAGCACCTGCATATCCGGATCGTACGAAACTTTGGGAACACCAATCTCTGTACGATCGCCACCCATAGGAGTTATATTCACACAATATATTTGCTGAGTTCTCGCCAACAATGGCAATTGAAAAAACACTACAACAAGCAAAAAGAAAATTTTCTTCATAAACATACTATTTGTTTTCTCAAAGTTAACAAAACGCTTCCCTATTTTTCGAACATTCACCATGCATTCTTAAATTCACATATATCTGTTTTTCAAGCATATAAAAAACAAAATGCGCATTTCTGCGCATTCGATTGTTTTGTTGCTTTATTTTAACGAAAAACAAAGGAAAACTTCCCTAAATCTTATACTTTTTAATAAAATCGTCCAACGACGTATCGATCCCCATTTTTTTCACAATCGTCAGCCGTTTGTTGCTTACTGTGTGTTCGTTGGTATAATTCATGCAAACCATAATTTCCACAGTAGAAAATCCACAAGCAACAAGGCTTATAAACTTAATCTCATGTTCGCGCAAATTTGGATATTCTTCCTTTATCCTATGCAATAATCCGTGGAAAGAGACATTGACATAATATTCAATATGTTTCCAAAAATCTGCATCGGGATTGTTGAGCTCTACTATTTGATGGAATTTATCAACGAATTTAGTCGCTTTGTTTCCATAAAGATAAGAACAATTGATCACTTCTTTGATCGTATCCAATAGCATTTCAAGCGAATGCTTTAATTCAGCCGACACTGCTTCTTTTTCGCAAATGGTTTTAATCGCGTCGCTGTGCTCTCTTTGAATTTTATCGCGCAATATATAGGCTTCTTGCAGCTGTCGACGTTTTCGTCGATGCAAAACCACAAATCCACCGGCTACTGTAATGCAAATCGCAACAATAAAGATCGCTTGTATCATGTTGCGATGACGCATTTCAATATTCTCTACTTCCAATTGCTTTTTGTCATATCGCCGCTCTAATTCAAACAAATTTTGTTGCAACGAATGACTTGTTACATTATCTACATAAGAATTGACAGAATCATAATAAACGTATGCTGCGCGATAGTCGCCCAAAGCTTTTGCCATATTAATACGTGTCAACAATTCCGAAACAATTTCCGGCGGAAGCAATTCCGAACGTTTCGTTCGTTGCAAAAAATAATATTTCGCAGAGTCGACCATGCCCAAGCGAGCATAGGCATTTGCAGCATCATAGTAAGGATTGTTGTCGGTGAGGTAGCACCGCCCTTCGCGGATAACGCGCACCGCCATGTCTTTGGCTCGCACAGCTTGCGAATCAATAAAATAAGCACGCGACAACATCCCCATATTATAGAAAATACGATTGGAATCGTTTTGTTCCCTTGATATCCGAAGCGCTTCACGTAGATACAGAAACGCGCTATCTATGCTACTCCCTCTGTAAAGCCCGCCGATCATACTCAAACACACTTGCTGGTATTTAGTGTCGCCGGCAAGCCGATAGTAGCGCAAGGCTTCTTTATAGTTGGCAATATCCTCCCCACTTCCTATAAATGTATTCTTATAAAGTTCCCCCAACCTCATGTGGATATAGCCGAGGTTTTCGTAGTCGCCGGTATCGGCCACCGTTTCAGCTTTCTTATACCATTCGATGGCAGCAAGATGGTCGCCCATTTCGTTCAATGCGGCACCTTTGAAAATGTAAGCGCGGGTACGCTTCTCGGCATCTCCGGCATTGTCGTAGTAGCGAACAGCCACATCGATGAGCGAATCGGACGTGATGGGAACATAAGTTTTATATTGCGCTTGCGTCAGAAGCAAGGCGTAATAGGCATTATTGGCCTTTCCACGCAACGATTCGGGAGCGATTGCCTGCAAGATGGCAAGCGCGCTGTCGGGGCGCACGGCCATCAGGCTGTCGGCAGCTACAAGCCGCGCATCCGTCGCTTTCGAGCAACCGGCCAATAAGCTCGCAGCGATTACAAAAAACGCCGCCAATGCCGTTTGCCACCGTTTCATCGCGAAACTGCTCATGGGAGGGGGCTAATATCCTTGTTCAAGCCGCCCGATGGCCGCTGCAGTGGCCGAATCGCTCAGCAGCCGATAGGCCAAGCGGTAGTATTCCAATGCTTGATTGCGGTCGCCTGTGAAATTGATTTGCGCTTCGGCTGCTTCCACCCAAGCGTCGTGGGCCTCGGCAAGCTTGGCATACAAGTTTTCGCCATACTGCGAACTGAAATCGAACGAATAATCGCCACCGGAATAGTCGGCATACTTGTCCTCCATCGAAACAATCTCCGACATTAGCTCCTTGGCGCGAAGCAAATTGTCGGTATCGCCCGACGTGCTGTTGTTGATAAGCCATTCGCAAGAGTCGCAAATTTCCTTATACTCGGCGTAATCGTCGGCCACAACCTGAATGTCGGCTTCGGCAGCCTTCTTGCCATTGAAGAAATACCACGTGCCGGCTGCTCCCGCAACGACAAAAACCACAGCTATAATCGCCCAAAGGTATTTTCGCCGCGATGGCGTTTCGTCATCATCGTCAGACATCGGATTCTGCCATCTTTCTCCAATCACCTCCGTTGAGCCGGCATCGTTTTTCTTCACTTCTTCCTCCTCGCGGAAAGGCGGTTGCATCGTCGCCGATGACGGCTTGCCGTTGTCGATGACGCGCGTGGCATTCTCGTCCGTGCCACCGGCCGGCTGCTCCAATCCGCTTTCCGATTCGCCGGAAACCGTTTGGACGTCGGTCGACGGAATACCTGAGCCGTCGAGGTCGGAAAGGAAGTCGGCAACCGTGGCCGTGCGGTCGAACTGGCTGTAAGCCATCGCGCGGACTATCGCGGCGCGTGTCGGAGCAGAGAGCGTCGGCGGCAACGACCGTTCGACCATCCCCGGCTCTATCTCCGTAGCCGTCACGGGACGGCGGCCGACGAGCATGTAGTAGAGCGTCGCGCCCAGCGCGTAAATGTCGGCACGCGGCGAAAATTTCGTCAGCCCCGAATACTGCTCCACCGGCGCATAACCGTCGCTGCATCCCTGAACGCGGATGCTCGACGTCGGGTTGCCTTTCTTGTCGAAATGCTTCGCCAGCCCGAAGTCGATGAGCACGGGCAGGCGGTCGCCGCTATGGTAGTCGGCCCGAAACATCACGTTGTCAGGCTTGATGTCGAGGTGGTTGATGTTGTAGCCGTGGAGAAAGTCGACCGCGTTCGCCACTTGCCGGATGATGGCGACGGCCTCCCGCTCCGGAAGAGCGCCTTGCTCCTCCACCAAGTCGCGAAGGCTTCCGCCGTTGAGGTATTCCATCACGTAGTAGACCGTGTTGTTCGCCTCAAACACTTCGTTCACCGGAACTACTCCGGGATTTTGGCCGCTGATCTCGTTCAACCGGCGCGCTTCCGACAAAAAGTCGCTGCGGCTTTCCTCCACCCGCGACTGCAACGGGCGTGAATAGCTCACCGCCCCGTCGGCGTCGCGCTCGCAAGCGTCTTTCACAAAATGCTCCTTCACCGTAAAGTAGGTGAATATCGGAACTTTCCCGAACAGGACGGTTGTCGACACCTTGTAGGTAATGCCGAAGCCGCCTTTCCCCAATACTTCCTCTACGCGATAATCATATTTCGGACTTTTCAAGATCGTCCCTATCGGCAAGGCTTGCCGCAATTCTTTTTCGTCGATGGCGTTAGGTTTCATCAAATAAAATTTTATTTCTCGCAAATTTATATTTTTTCACCTTTCCACACGACTATTTGCACCGTTTTTTTCACTTCAAACAAACTTTTTTCTGCGATTGACTTTATTCATAAAAGTGTAAATAGCTGATAATTTGCAGCTTAAACCAGACATTAGGAATTAAACGGTGAGGAAAACAAACGTCCTGCCCTTCTTCACAGTGGGGAGAGAGGCGGGAAGAAACAAATGGAGGATATGTCCTGCGCTGCGAACTTATTTTTCGTTGAATATCAAGTCAAGCCCTTGACCTCGGTAAAACTCAAAGCGTGTATCACTCGATATGAGCGAAAGACGTTCTGTCATGGCATGAGCAATAATGACATGATCCGACGGATCTTTATGGCCTTGTGCCTCATTGATTTCCATACGTGCGTAAGTCGCCATATGCTCTTTCTTCAAGGGGAGAATCTGAATATAAAATTCGTTTTCGATGGCGGCTACCATATCCTCTGCTGTTTTCCATCGTTTGGAGCACAAGCCTTTGTTGCGATAGCCCACTATCAGTTCGCGCACGGACTCGGCGCTGATGAAAAGCAGAGTGTCCGGCTCTTTCAAGAGCGACAGCACATCCCGACTCAGATATTCGGGATCGGTACTCATGTATACAAAAATATTGGTATCTAAAAGAACCCTCATGCTTACAGCAAGAATTTTGGGTCATTTACTATCAGGCTTCCTTTCAGCCGCATCATGGCTTCCCAAGTCTTGCTTACCTTCTTCCCTTGTTTCTTGGCTTCTTCATCCAGTTCTTCCATCTTGCTTTTTTTCGGCTGCTCTTTCACCATTTCTTCTTTCTTCTCCATAGCAAATCTCCTTATACGGTATAACCTTTGCAAAGATACGCAAAAGGGTGAAAACCAAAAACTTTCTTCCTCTATTATTTCGGGATAGCAGAAAAAGATGGGAATAAACTTGTTGACCTATGGAGAAATTTCATTTTTAAAGCATGGAGAAAAACATCGCTGCGTTTCCGACTTTCAACTATAAGGCGCAACTGTTGTCATCATTCAATATATCTCCGGCATGCCGGAATACGGCAGTCCCTCCGCTCCTGTGCCGCGCAATAGCGCAGACTACCCTTTTGCAAACTTGATGGATTTGCCGAGGTTCCGGCTTCACATCATCGTGTCGATGCAAGATTCAGCACAGCGGCGAGCGAATCCGCCTGTTCTTGCGTCAACCATTTTTGAAACGACCGCAACGCGACGCGCCCCATCAATGGATATCTGTCTGCATTTTCCATAACGGCAACAGTCACCGCTTGTTGGAAATCAGTCAATTCCGCGCGATAGCAACGCAAAAGAGAGTCTTCGCGCACTTCCGTCAAAGTGGAATCGGCCGCCATCTCCCGATATGCCGCTTGCAACTCGCCACGCTTTTCCTCCATTGCCGTCTTCTTGGCCAAAAGCTGCGATAATTTCCGATTGCTTTCCGACCCGTTTACGGCATAGCCGTCGCCATCGATCCGCATTGTCAGGCGATTGTTGGAAAGCACCAAACAATATGCCACGGAGTCATTGCCAATCGTCACAAACGCTTCCACCGGCACATCGCAATGCCCCGTGAAGCAAAAACGGGAAGAGTCTATTTTGTCCGCACCGACAAGCACCAATTGCCGGTATTCGGGCATAAGAACGTATAAGCGAGCCGTGTCGGCAGAAGCCAACGACGAAGGCAAGACGCCCTCCAACACATAGCCATCTCCCGACGGCCTTGAACACGACGCACACCATGCCACCAATCCCAACACGAGCAATCGCCCGAAGCTATTCACGATTCCCGACATACTCTATATCATACAAATAAATATTCCTATTCCAAACCACATGCCCCGTATATTCAAAATCGCCGGCACTCCACTTCCCGGGTTTGGAGACGACACGCCTTTTCTCTCCCAAACGCATCAAATCTTCCAATTGGGAGTCATTCGCCACGCCATAGCGCACATCGTCGGAAAGCACCGGAAGCAACTGCGCCAATTCGTTCGGATTCAATTTATAGAACGTTGCCGGTTGCGACAATTCATGCGACAAGTTGCCCCATCCGTACTGCTCCCTCAATTGCAGCCTCGCCGTGACAGTCGGGAAAAACAGCAAAATAAGCAATCCGAAATAGCGGCGCCACAACACCGACATGACCGACAAACATTGCGGCACAATCAGCGACAACACAGGCAGCAAGCTATAATAATAACGCGGATGCTTCAATACCGACGCATACTGTATGAGCGGCATGCAAACCAACACTATAATCGGCAGCCATACGAAATAACGACTGCTCAACAGCGATTTCAAGCCATTCTTCGAACATAATGCCACCAATGCCACCGCAATCAAAATCCAATAGCAATAGGACAAATACATCAACCGCGGCAAATCCCTGCCGAAAACAATCGAAAGGCTGCCGGCGAAGTTGTGGAACGCTTTTGCCTTATGAACGGTCTCATGGAAAAGGAAATTGAAAAAACCGGCATACAGCATCCATGCAAACAACACGCCTGCCACTCCGGCCAACACCACCATCCCAATTCCTTTCGCGCCATAGCCGTAGCGCACGCAAGCTGCCATCAAAGCAATCCCCAACGCAATGACATAAATGGCATTGAAATATCCAAGCGACACGACACATCCCGACAAAACGGCAAGCAAGGCGACCACTCTCCGCCACGGAACGTTTTTTCCTTCCCTCAAACGGCAAACAAGGTCCACCGCCGCCCACGTCAATGCAATCACAGCCGTTTCCGCCATTTGATACTCGCGCACGAGCATCGTGTTGCGTATGGAAAGAACGTTGCAAAACGCAACTGCCAGCCCTGCATAGACCAGCAGCATCCGATCACCGAATATGCGTCTTAAAAGTTTGTAGAAAAAGAAAAACGAGAGCGAAAAAAACAACAAATTCAAGATGCCGCCCCGCATGGCATATTCATGCACATCAAACGAATCATACCCAATCAATGCCATGCGCAAAACCATATAGTAGAGGCTGGCATGCGGCGCGTCGCCATTATTGCGCCACAATTGCGCGATGTCGGCCACAGCGCCCCGCAAGCCGTCTTCGCCGGACAACACGGCAAGCCGTTTCAATTCCTCTCCGCTATAATCGCCATCGGGCAATGCATGATTGTAGTAAGGATTGCACGTGCTCAGCATCATGGAAAACACTTCGTCGGAATGCAATTCCGTCTTATGCACGATGCAATTCAACCGTACAAAAAAACATGCCGCAAAAATAAAAAGCAATATCGCGGCATTCGCCGTTTTGAAATGCCGCCGATAAAACGCGACGATGCGTGTCGCCGTCTTGTCGTCGGGCTTTGATTGTTTTTCACGCGAACGAGCCACCTTTTGCTGCCTTTTCTTCATATCCTACTGCGCCAAAGAAAGATTAACGGAGATGCCATAATTGCTGTTTGCCGTCGGGTAAGCGCTCGACGAAATCAGCGGTTTGTTTATTTGATGGTCGAAGAAAGCCGACAATGTGATGCGCTTGCTCAACACGTAGCTTGCCGTCACATTGATTGCAATCGACCGCGTGCCGCTCGTGGCTTGGCTCGTGCCTTCTTGCATTTTCCGAATCAAAGCTTGATTGTTTTGGAATGAGAAATCGGCATTCAGCGTCAAGTCGTTGCTAATTCCTTTTTGACTTCCTTTCAGCTTCAATATCGTGTTGAAATTTGCAATTTTATAACCGGCGCCCACCGTCACTGCCTTTTGGGAAGCCTCTACAAGCTGTCCCGCATCGGAATTCAACGTCAGCGTCCGGCTGTCGCGATATTCCGCATTCAGCGTCAAATTGTTGTAGAGCGTGGCCGAAAGTCCGAGAAGCGGAGCAAAACGCTCGGTAATCGACACCGACGAAATATTGTAGGGCGACGACGGGACAGGCCGTTGCGTCAGTTCGTCGAGCGTGAACCCGTAATCGCCGGCGCCGGCATCCACCCAATTCAGATAGGAAGAGAACGACCCTACGCTATACGTGCATTGATAAGCATGTGTCAACGTCAGGCTTCGGAATATTTTGCTCAAATTGCCGATTTTTATCAATCCGTCGTACGTGACACGCCAATTCGGCAATATCTGCGCCAACGAAGGGAATGGCGATGTCGTGATTTTCGCCGGATCTTTGCCCGTATAAGCTGCAAGGAATGCCGGTATCATCACGTCGCTGCTTGCTTGATTCACGCCTCCATTTTCCGCATTATAAGGCTGCCCTGCATAGGACGACCCTTTCAGGAAGCCCGCATTCGGATACCTCATATTTTTGTATTGGCCCTCCAATCGCTGAGCCACCTGCGGAATATATTCCAAGAACTTATTGTACGCGTCGCTATTGTAGCCATCTTTCGCCGACGCGCCACGCAAGGCCGTTGCTATGGCACAAGTAGTCATGGTGAAACTGCCATTTCGCGAAGTTGGCATATAGTCGTACATGAACTGAATCTGATTCGTGCGGTTGTCTGTGCGATTGGCTGTAAGTTGTATTTTCAATCCTCGAATCGGTTCCAATTGCACCTCGAAATTATATTCAGTCGTGCGCGAAAATATGGCAGGAGTAGTTTGGTTTTCATCGCCAAGCAGCCAACCGCGCTTCATCGCCTTCTCCAAATATGATTCGTCCGTGAAGCCAAACGCGAAATCCAATCCCGGCGACATCGGCCCGTAGTTTTTACTTTGCCCGAGCAAATCGCCCACTTCGGGAACAAATTGCGGGATATTGGACGTGCGCGTATTGCGCCACCTGAAACTTGCGCTGCGCACCGACATGGCAAAGCGCGTAGAATAGTCGGCTATTTCTTTCCAGATATTCACATCCTTCGTCAAATCTTCCGTCACGACAAGTTTCACGGTTTCTTTGCCGGTGGAAAGGATTTGCAGCCTGTTTTCGTCGACAATTTTCGTTTTCAATGTGAATGGCTTCCCATCGAGCGTCGTCGCAGAAATTTTCACCTTCTTGCTACGCAAATTATGCTTCACATCGATCAACGTATCTTTCAATTGATAAGTGCGCTGGAATTTCTTCGGCTTGCGCTCCCGCTGCGAGCCGCGCGTGTTGGAGGCGAATCGCTTGTTCACTTCTTTCAGGTACTTGCTTTTATTGTATAGCGTTTCGAGATTGATTTTCGAATCGAGATTCCAAACGGCATTGTTTGCAATCGAATTGCCCACCACTTCGCCATCGATGTCGGCACCGCGATCCCATCGATAAGTGGCATTGTAGCTGACGTTTCCATTCAAGAAATCGAGGAAAGCAATTTTGTTGAACGGAGCTTTGTAGGAAGCCGTAAACGATTGGCTGTAATTCCATGGCGTCCCAAAATCTTTTATGCTTTGCATCACGGTGTCTTTCCATTCCCGATATTCATTGGGGAACAATTTCTTGTTGACAGCGCCGATTGCCTCTTCAATGCGCGCCATCGTATTGGAATTGAACGACAACGACAATGACTGCGTCATATTCCACGTCAGCGCAAATTGCCTGTCCCAATAAAAATTCTTGCTCACCGACACCGGCACGTCCACTTCCACGTCGGCTTCGTTGCGCGACTGCAACTCGTAGTAGTAACGCGACATATTTGTCAAGAAATTAATCGAAGTGGGCAAATAATTCAATTCCCAATCTTTGAAGAATTTCAAGTTTTTCGACTTGCTCTTAATAAACGAAAACGGTTTAAACGGCTTCACGTAAGGAGAATAGCTATATTGGAAGCTGCCCCTATAATCATTGATATGCTCGTATTCGACGGTCGGAGATATGTTTTCTTGCTTGTTGAATGAAAGATTCAGCGTGAAGTTGCCCGGATCCCACGGCATGGGCACCTTGCTTTTCACACCGAAATTAAAGCCCGAAAGGCTGAAACTCTTCACCGTGGTTTGCTCAATGGCATAATTCCGAATCGAATCGCGCTCGGCCTCGTCGGCTGCATCCGCCAACGCGTCTTTCAACAATATGTCTTGATCCAACGGATTGTATTTCGGAGATATCTTTTCTTTCGAAATGGAATAATAAACCGGCGCTTTCAATTTCACCTTTTCCGGCAAGAACCGGCCGAAATCGACTTGCGTCGCGATGTTGTATTGCTTATAATCGTCCATCCGGCGAGAAGACAGATTCTGATCGACATTGCCGAAACCAATCGTTTCTACATGTCCTCCAAAATTCACTGTCGCCACGTCGCTGATGCCCAAATTCACATTGGCCTTTGCTGCCCATCCGCCATCTTCATCGAAGTCGGTCACTTTCATTTCGTTCACCCACACTTCACCGTCTTTCTCTTTATTGGAATTATTGCGCACGCCAATCATCACGACACGCACATCGCTCAACGACGGATTGCCCAGCACGCTGACCTTATTGCCTTCATGGTTCGGATCGTATCCGGTATAAAGCGTCGTGTTGGAGACATGTTGGGTATCATCGTGTTTCGCCCTGTTGCGCGCCTTCTTCAATTCCGTGAACACGCTCATTTCAATGTCCATGAAATTTTCTTCCGGCCATACGATGTATTGCTGATTCGTATCGTACGTATTATACCGTCCCGGAGGAGTCAAACGCAATGGCACTTCATATTCGTAATAATTATTCTTAATGTCCGTTCCTAAACGGAGGAATACCGCCAAATCGCCATCTTGCAAGTCGCCGGCCACATCGTCGATAAACCGTTCGGCATGAGAAAACATTTGCAAACGTTTGTACAAGCGCAAATCCATCGATGTGTTTTTATACACAGCTCTCGCATCGCCCGGCTGCAAGCCCGTCAATTTCAACGACAAGGCTTGTTCGTTCAGTTGGGTGATTTGCGATTGCCCCGGATCGACAATGCGATTCACTCCCGGAGGAAGCACATAGTTCACCGGCTCGCGTCCGGCGTTTTCTTCGATATTGACCACCGACATGTCCAATTCGCCTTCTGCCGGCGCATCGCCGCGCATATTCAGATTATAATCGTAAGTGCGCCAATCGCCCCTGACAAGTTCGAGCGTCGCGAAGCGCAAATGCACAGGCTGTTTGAATCCGGTAAGGAACATGCGCATAAACCGGATAGTCGAAAAATCGGATATGGAGCCAACCACCTTCTCATAATCGCGCAAAGGTATCTTGAATTGATACCACACCACTTCCTGACTCTTCCCGTTTGCCAATTTCACTGTGGCTGTCTGACGGTCGGTGATGTAATTCTGCCCGACTTCCATATCTTCTTCGCGCAACGAAATATGATACTGGTAGTAGCGCTCGTATTCGTTCAGCGTGTTGTCTTGGTTGATGTCTTCCACGTCGGGAACGCTTCGCGAAGATTGGTAGAGTTGGTCGCGCTGGTCGTCCTCGCCCAGCGAGTTGCCCTCTGTGCCGTTGTAACGCTTGTAGCGTTCGAGAATCGTCTTCTGCTGCTCGTCGTAGTCATAGCCGCGGAAATAATGATAATTGTCGCCTGAGGGATCGTTGAAAGGTGAAAATTGGTCGGATTCCATTTCGGCGATCTTTTCGGGAGAAAGCTTCAACCGCAACGCATCCAAATAATTTTTATACGTCGGGAATTCAAATTCCTGCGCTGTCGACAAGCCGTTAAGCCCGACATCTTGGTTTGCGCGAGCTCCGGCCGTATTGTCGAAAGCATAGGTGAGCGATGTTTCGAGCGGCACACGCCCCCACACGGTCTCTCTCGTGCCCTCCGTGCTGCCATTGATGGGCAGGCCGTTTTCATACGATTTGAACCCGTCCTTCAAAATATCTTCGCTCAACTCGCCAAGATTGAAATACAGATCCCCTCCTTCGATGTTATCGCCTTCGACGGCAAACGGGTCCATCATCCAGAATTGGATATATTCGATATTGGACGTTTCGAAATTGGTATTGTCCAACTTGCGCATGATTCCGCCCCAACGTTTTTCGGGATTCAAAAGATTGAATTCCGCATCTATGTCGGTTGCGTCGAGATTGTACGGTCCTCGTTCCGTCGGATAGAACGACAAATTCAGCGTTTGGATTGCTGAGGCTTCGCCATAATTCAATTCACGATTCGGCCAAATTTCGCGCGTTGTCACTTCCCGAACATAGGGACTCGACAATTGCTCCAAATCGTTTTTGATATAAGCGGGACAAAGCGACGAGTTTTTTTGCGTGAACATGCGGTCGATATAGTACCATGCCAACAAAGCGCGATTCTTGCCATAAGCGACATCGTTCGACAAGCCGGCTTCCGGGAACATGCCGCCCGAGGGATCATAGGGCGTCGACGCAAGAAACCAAGAATAAGGCGAGCGTATGTCGATTGTGTTTTGCGATGTTTCAAAATCATCCAAATAGGAACTTCCCGAATTTGTACCGGTTTTTTTCTTATGCGGTATCAATTGCGCGAATTCAGCCTGCACGCTTACGGTCGAAGGCGCGGTGGCATTGACTGTCGGGATGGCATTCAGCAAGTTTGTCAGCCACATGAAGTTCTTATTATATGAGAAATTCAGTCCCCATATAGTATTGTTTATCAATTCATCCCCCAAATTCACCTTTTCAGTCAAAGGCTTTTCGGAAAAATGCATCAACGTCGCGCCTATATTGAAGTCTTTATTGACTTCATAGTTCATGTCCAAGCCGAGCAGCGTCTTCCGTTGCGTGCTGAACATCGATTGGTTTTCGAGCGACACGCTGATATTCGTGCCCGAATCAATGATGCTTTGGTTGGTAATTGTCACGATACCCATGTTGTAGTCCACGGTGTAATCGCTGTTTTCCGTAAGCGTCACGCCGCCGGCCGTCACTACGACAGAGCCTCGCGGCACATTCATCGCATTCAGTCGAATCGTCGAGCCCGAAGATGCCTGATATTCGCCTTCCAAAATAAATTTGTTTTTATCCTGAAATTGCTTTGCTATCGTTTGCGTCGAATCGTAAAGTTCGTGGTAACAATACCTTTCTGCATCCGCAGGATTGGTGATTTTGCTCTCCAAATACGACCCGAACGGCTCCACCACAGGGAAAATCACCTTTCCTTGCGAAGCAATGATCGTATATCCCTCTATGAAGTCGTAAAAGCCATCGGGATTGCTTTCCTCGTTGGAATCCAAGCGATCGACATTCAGCACTTGAAGCAACGGCTTGTTGCGTATCGGATCGACCGGCAAATATTGCACAGTCGTGCCGGTCGAATCGCTCAGATATTTCACGTTCAATTTGAAATTCTCCTTTTGCACTTGATATGCGCCAAGGGAATATACGTTTTTCATCATCAAATCCCAATTGGCAAATTGGGGCGACACGGTAGAACCTTTCAAAAGTTTCAAATAAAGCGATTGGCTCGAATCGGAAACATCGCTGGAAAATTCACCGACTTGATACACTTGTCCTTGATACGTATATTCATAGGCCACGGCAAGCACTTCATCCGCATTTAGCGCCGCATTTAGGGAGATGTAACCCAAAGTTTCGTTTAATTTGTATTCCGACGACGAAAGCAGCCGCGCGCTTTCGATTTTTTCATAATCGCGACCGCCTTCTATCCCATAGGCCGTCAACGGCTCCAAAGCCTGCGACACTTGGCTGATCTGGCGGGCATCAGGATAATTTGTCTTTATCTCCGTGAGCAAATTATTCGCATTGTTGCGCGGATTTGCCGCCGACATGTCGGCAACCCAATGCGTATTGGACAACACGCGGTTTTCGCCCAAATCCATAAATCCGACGATATTGCGGGCTTCGTCGTAAGTGCCCCGCTGATTCGTAATCCACACTTCTATGCGGGTAATATTCACGCCCGACGACACATACGGGAGCTTCGACGCGAAATTGTCATAATTGTCTCGAAAAAAATGACCAAGGAAAAAATGCCGGTTTTTGTCGTAATCGTCGGCATTGATAGAAAATTCCGTTGTCTGCGCGCCGCCTTTTGTGTTGACGGTTTGCGTTTCCGAATTTTGCTGCGAAGCCAATGCCGTAATCGTAAATTTGCCAAACTGCATTGTTGTTTTCAAACCGAACAATGCAGTGCTTCCCCGAATGAGAGAAGAACCTGTTGTCATCGACACGTTTCCGGCCTCAATCGATTTTATGATTTCATCCTCTTCACCGTCGTATTTCAGTTTCAAATTTTTTGAATCAAAGTCGAACGTCGCATCCGTGTTGTACGTCATGTTGAATTTCAACTTGCTGCCCACCGACGCGTCCACCGTCGCTTGTATCTTTTGATCGAAATCGAAATACGTTTTCCGCCGTGCGCTTGCCGGCAATGCGGGGTTGTCGGTCTTGTTCGATTTTATTCCCATTTGTATCTGGACAGAACCTTGCGTCTTCAATTGCACTCCGCCCGGGCCAAACACCTTATCCAACGGCCCGAGGGCGAATTTCATGTCCAGCAGATTGAATTTTTCCTTGTCTTTTTGCTCGTATAGTTCTGAATTTTTCTTTCGGTAATAATCCATCATGGATTTTCTCATTTCCATGTTTTCATATTCCGATGCCGAAAGAATGAAAGGTGTCGTGATTTCTCGCTCGCCGATTTTCGTATGAATGACATAAGTGTCTGTTTCATAATCATAAACAGGCTCCATCGTGATATTGGAAGGATCTTTCAAATCGATGGGGTATCCTTCTTCATTCAAAAGCTCATCGTATCCCGGAGTGACAGTCGGCTTTACGTCGTATTGCAATCGCGACGAATCCTGCGCTTCGCTTCTGCCCGAAAAAAGTATGGGAGGCGGAGTTGTTTTGTCCGACTGTTTATACTGCGCATATCCGGCAAATTCGCACACGGAATAAATCATAATCCCGAATGCGACAGCCCAAAAATATTTTTTCAATCCAAATTTTTTCATTCAGATATGCGACATCCTATTGTTTCTACTCGCCGGATGAAAAAAATACATCCGGCAAAACTTACGGATGCTACAATATTTTCAGCGCCAATTTTATAACGTCTTCAACTTTTTCTGCCGGATTATCTTTCAACAACTTGCCGACAGCTCGCTGAACAGCTTGTTGGGGGAATCCGAGCATGACGAGGGCGGCAACCGCCTCTTCGTATGTTTCCGACTTGCTTTCCAATTGTAGTATTAACGGATTATCCCCCTGTTTTATTTTATCTTTCAAATCAACAATTATGCGTTGGGCGGTTTTTGCGCCGATGCCTTTCACCGCTTTCAGCAAATTCACGTTTCCGGTAGCTATGACCGATTGCAAATCGGCAACTGAAAAAGACGACAGAATCATTCTCGCAGTGTTCGGCCCAACGCCCGACACCGAAATCAAAAGTGCAAACAATTCGCGTTCTTGCTTCTCGGCAAAGCCGAACAAAACGTAAGCATCCTCGCGAATCGATTCATGCACAAACAATTTTGCCTGTTTCTCGTTTTGAAGCTTTGCAAACGTGTTCAATGATATATTGAGAAAATACCCCACTCCATTGCAATCGACCACTGCATAAGCGGGAGTTATCTCTGCCAATTCGCCTTTTACGTATTCAATCATATCTATTCCGGTTTATTTTTTTAATCGCACGTTTCGAATGCGCCCTCTTCTTGCAATATCTTGTCTATCTCTTTTACCAATGCCCAACGGTCGAAATCATTCCGATTCGCAAATAAAACGATTGCCACGCCGCATCTCGGATACATTGCCGCATAATTCTGAAATCCGCCATTATCCCCCGTGTGATATACTTTTTCCGGATAGTTAGGCGTGCGGTCTATGAAAAATCCATACCCATACCACGTATTCGGCCGATTCTGATACGAACTGTACTTGCTCCCATACACCGGCACATGCGCAGAAAAGGCAGATTCCTTTGCCCGACGGCTAATCACGCTGTCCGATTCCAAAGCCTCCACCCATTTCAGGAAATCGTGCGTCGAAGTATAAATCCCGCCGTCGGCTTTTGTCGCGAAAAAAGTTTCTTCGCCATAGTCATATTCTTTCCATGCAGAATCGCTACGCACGATTTTGCCTTCAAACGACACTTTGTTGCTGTTGTCGTGCTCGCCTCCGGAAGTATTTTTCACATAGCCATGAGCCATATTGGGAATAACTATATCGGGAGAAAAGTAGATTGCCCTCATCGCCACACGTCCAAAAATATTCTTTTGTTGGAATTCCTCGAATTTTTCGCCCGAAACACGTTCGATGATATTGCCAAGCAACAAAAAAGTGGGGTTCACATATTCATAAGCTGCGCCGGGTTCAAAATGAAACGTGCGAAGCGTGTCCAAATAAGCAACGCTTTCTTCATCGGTGGCATAAATCATTTGCTCGCGATTCAATCGTCTCCGCAAATCCGGCACACCCGACGAATGGCTCATCAAATGCGACAATCGAATTTTCTTCCATTGCCCGCTTTCATATTCGGGCATGTATTTTGCAACGGAATCGCCTACCGACAAAAGTCCTTTATCGGCAAGCGACAAAATGCCGGCGACCGTAAACTGCTTGGAAATGGAAGCGATATTAAACATCGTGTTCCCATCTATCGGCTGCGACGAAACGATGTCGGCCACTCCATACCCCTTGTCGATTACAATCGAATCCCCGCATTTTATCAAAATCGCCGCGCCGGGCTCGCCGGCAGCCGGAAAATGCGATGCCATCAACGAATCGATTCTCATTGCAATATCGCCATCATGCGCATCCGACAAAGCGACAAGCGAATGCGACACGCACCAAAGAAATATGCACAATTCCTTTATCCGCAACATAAACACACGCCAATTTTCCGGTCCGACAGATCTGCGGCAAGCTCCTACCGCCGGCAAGAACTGCGAGATTTTATCATTTCTTACTTTTCAGCGCTGAAATGCTTTCTTTCAACATTGCAATCTTGGCTTCCGCATCCGATTGCTTCTTGCGCTCCATTTCTATCACTTTTGCCGGAGCATTGTTCACAAACTTCTCATTTCCAAGTTTCTTCAACACACTCTGCAAGAAGCCTTCATTGTATGCCAATTCCGATTCGAGTTTTTTCAGCTCTGCATCGATATCGATATTTCCGCCAAGCGGGACTGCGTATTCCACCGTGCCGACAAGGAACGAAACCGAGGTGGCATCCTTCGTATCGGACTCAGATATGTCGGACAAATTCGCCATTTTTTTCACAACGGAAACACATGGAACCGACGCCTTGCCTCCGACAACCTGCAAAGGCAAAGTCTCCTTATTCGGCAAATTTTTCTGCAACCGCACCGTACGCACTCCGGCAATTATCTCTTTAGCCACATCCATGTCCGATAGCAAATGCTCGTCAAACTGTCCGGCCACCGGAAGCGAAGCATACATAATGCTCTCCCCTTCCTTCCTTTCGGCAAGATGTTGCCACAATTCTTCTGTAATAAACGGCATGAACGGGTGCAGCAAACGAAGCAACACATCGAAATATCGAAGTGTGGCGTCGTATGTCGTTCGGTCGATCGGTGCGCCGTAAGCGGGCTTGACCATTTCCAAGTACCACGAAGAGAATTCGTCCCAAAACAGCTTATACACCGTCATCAATGCTTCCGACAATCTGAATTTGCCAAACAGATCGGCCACTTCCGCCAACGCTTTGTTGAGCACGGCGTCAAACCAATCGACAGCCATTGCCGCCGATTCCGGTTGCGGCACATCGCCGACATTCCAACTTTTCACTAATCGGAAAGCATTCCATATTTTATTGTTGAAATTTCGGCCTTGCTCGCACAATGCATCGTCATACAATATATCGTTGCCGGCCGGAGCGGCGAGCATCAATCCCATACGCACGCCGTCTGCCCCATACTTTTCGATAAGCATCAACGGATCGGGCGAATTGCCAAGCGATTTCGACATTTTTCGGCCGAGCTTGTCGCGAACAATGCCGGTGAAATAAACATTTCTAAAAGGCTTTTCGCCCATATATTCATAACCGGCAATAATCATTCTCGCCACCCAAAAGAATATGATATCGGGTGCTGTCACCAAATCCGAGGTGGGATAATAGTATTTAATTTCTTCGTTTCCCGGATTTTTGATGCCGTCAAACAAAGATATGGGCCACAACCATGAAGAAAACCATGTGTCGAGCACGTCTTCATCTTGGCGAAGATCTTCCATCCGAAGTGTTTCGTCGCCTGTTTTCTCCCTTGCCAGCGCCAATGCTTCCTCCGGAGTTTCCGCAACGACGTAGCCGCCTTTCGGAAGGAAATAAGCAGGGATGCGATGTCCCCACCAAAGTTGACGGGAAATGCACCAATCTTTCACATTCTCCATCCAATGGCGATAAACGTTTTTAAACTTCGCCGGATGAAATTTCACATCGTCGTTCATGACGGCTTCGAGCGCAGGCTTGGATATTTTATCCATTTTCAAGAACCATTGCATCGAAAGTTTCGGCTCTATGACGGCATTCGTGCGTTCGGAATGGCCTACTTTATTGGTATAAGCCTCCACTTTTTCAAGCAATCCGGCAGCGGCAAGGTCTGCCTCAATGCGCTTTCTCACCTCGAAACGATCCAAGCCCACATACAAGCCGGCCGCTTCGCTCAATGTGCCATTGTCGTTAAAAATATCGATGCTCGGCAAATTGTATTTCTCGCCAAGCATATAGTCGTTGACGTCGTGGGCCGGAGTCACTTTCAAGCAACCTGTTCCGAACTCTATATCGACATACTCGTCCTCTATGACCGGAATTTCCCGATTCACCAAAGGCACGATAACCTTTTTACCTTTCAAATGGGCATTCTTCGGATCGTTCGGGTTGATACACATGGCAGTATCGCCCATGATTGTTTCGGGGCGCGTCGTAGCCACTATCGCATACCCGTCTTCGCCTACTATTTTATAGCGAAGATAGTATAATTTTCCATGCTCTTCCTTATAAACGACTTCCTCATCGCTAAGAGCCGTCTGCGCCGCCGGATCCCAATTCACCATTCGCACGCCGCGATAGATCAACCCTTTGTTGTACAAATCGACAAAGACATGAATGACGCTTTTCGAGCGCGTTTCGTCCATCGTGAAAGCCGTGCGGCTCCAATCGCAAGAAGCTCCGAGTTTCTTCAATTGCTCGAGGATTATCCCGCCATGCTCGTCTTTCCACTCCCAAGCATAACGAAGAAATTCATCGCGCGAAAGCTCGGATTTCTTTATGCCGCGTTCGGCAAGCCGAGCCACCACCTTCGCTTCCGTAGCGATGGATGCATGATCGGTGCCCGGAACCCACAATGCGTTTTTGCCTTCCATCCGCGCACGACGAATCAAGATGTCTTGAATCGTATTGTTCAGCATGTGGCCCATGTGAAGCACGCCAGTCACGTTGGGTGGCGGAATAACGATCGTATAAGGCTCTCTCCCATCGGGATGCGATTTGAAAAGATTGTGTTTCAACCAATAAGCATACCACTTCCCTTCGACTTGCTCAGGATTGTATTTTGTCGCTAATTCATTCATAACATTATTCGATTTTGATTGCAAAGGTACTCATCTTGCACGAATTTTTCCACATGCTTCGGATTATTTGTCTCCGCATTCCCTATCCGCACATATTTTGCGCCTCGGCATAACAATTTCAAACCAAGTTTGATTGTTCTTCGCTCGGCTTTCGCTATCTTTGAATAAGATAAATTGCGCCTCGGCATAACAATTTCAAACAAGTTTGATTGTTCTGCTCTCGGCTTTCGCTATCTTTGAATAAGATAAATTGCGCCTCGGCATAACAATTTCAAACAAGTTTGATTGTTCTGCTCTCGGCTTTCGCTATCTTTGAATAAGATAAATTGCGCCTCGGCATAACAATTTCAAACAAGTTTGATTGTTCTGCTCTCGGCTTTCGCTATCTTTGAATAAGATAAATTGCGCCTCGGCATAACAATTTCA
>UQKE01000026.1 GCA_900541555.1 uncultured Porphyromonadaceae bacterium
TCTGCCGCGCGATAGCGCGGATAGGGGAGGTGGCGCGGAGCGCCGGAGGGGTTGGAAAATAGCCAAAGTTGCTGTTTTTTTGCTTTGCGGAATTGTCGAGAAGTTGTTTTGCCGCTGTGAGTGAAGAACCCCCTCGGTCCGTTGGACCACTCCCCCTATCTCGCCGCCGTTGCGGCGACACAGAGGGAGACATTGCAGCGATTTCCATTTTTGTTTTAATAGTTTTTCGCCATAGCGCACATGATCTTTATTAGCCCCAATATCACCTTTAAATGTTTAATAGCTTGCGCGATAGAAATGTGTATTGTAATTTTATGGCATGAAAAAAGAACGTTTGCATAATACTTTCGACTTGCAGCAAGACAGGAAAGCGCTTCGCAACGGAGGGACAATGTATGAGGCATCCATGTGGAATTTGTTGAAAAATAAACAATTGCATGGCGTGAAGTTCCGTCGGCAATTTTCCATAGGTCCGTATATATTGGATTTCTATGCTCCTGAACTGAAATTGTGCATAGAGCTTGACGGGCAGGGACATTTTACGGAAGAAGGCCTTCGCCATGATTATTTTCGCGACAAATACTTGCGCTCGTTGGGAATAAAGGTGTTGCATTTTGAGAATGAAACGGTATTTCGGTTGCAACCGGCCGTTTTAGAATCAATAGAGGGCGTAATAGAAGAATTGCGGAGGAAAAGTGAATCACAGAAGAAGCTTGCTGCAAGTGGCAAAAACAAATTTTAGAGTTGGAATGTGGCAATGTTTATGAGCGCTGTGGCAGTGGCTGTAAAAGGTGGGATGCGTAGCAATGTCCTCCTCTGCCGCGCGGAGCGCGGATAGGGGAGGTGGCGCGGAGCGCCGGAGGGGTTGGGAAAAAGAATCAACATTGCAGCTTTGGCAACCTTGCAGAAAAGCCGCTTCGCGGCTGACGGTCAACCCCTTCGGCTCTGACGAGCCACTTCCCCTATATCGCGCTGACGCGCGACACAGGGGGAGACATTCGCCGGTAGCGGCTAGTGTTTAGAGTGTCATTTTTATGCGGAAAATAATCCTTGCGGATTATGTCGGCACCCCTACCCGCGCGAAGCGCGGACTCCCCCTATTCGCAAACAGAGGTAGACATTGTTGTGTTTCAATGTTTTAGCTATGAAATGCAGTTGCATTAGCCATAGATCAACATTACCGCATTGCCAATCTCTCAACCATAAACTGTCTCCGCATATCAATTCCAACACGCCTAAGGGGCCGTGTCAAAATGGTAGATTTAGACACAGCCCCAGTCTGAAAATTATTGAGTCAGGAGATTTTTTTTATTCCGGTTCTTCACCGAGCCATGTTTTGGCAAACGGTTCAAATAATTTTTTCAAAGCGCCGTTCTTTTGCGCCCTTTCCGTCACTGCTTTCGCTTCTGCGGGATTTGCATCCGTGCCAAGCCCCTTGCGCAAGCAATCCGCATAGAGCTTTGCGCTTTCTTCGTCGATCATGCCGATTTCGTCGGTGGCACGAAAATATTCCACCGCTTTCGCGTAATCTTGCGCAAGTCCATAAATGCCTTTATAATAAGCTGTTCCCAATTCGCACAATGCAAGCGGATATCCGTTGGCTGCCGCAGCTTCGAGCAATTCTACGTCGGGTTTTGCCTCCGTTGCTGTCGAATCGGCAGGAATGGACAATAGAAAAAGTGAGTATTTGGCGAGGTCATTCTTGTCGGTTGTCGCTTTAAGGCACTCCATGCCTTCTGCAATCAATGAATCGCTATTTAGTTCGGGAAGCATCATCGATTTCCCTATCAACGCGATCCCGCGCATTGTCGTGCCTTCCGCAATGCCGGCATCCTCGACGCGGGCAAAGGCTTCCAAAGCCTCGTCGAACCTCTCGCGATCCATCAATGCCATGCCTTTCAAGAAATAGAAAAACGCTGTCGAATCGGGCACGTTGCGATTGCAATATTGCCGTTGGAAAGTAAATTCATAACCGTTTTCCGCCGACATTGCCATCCACCGCACAGCCATGTCGAAGTTTTGCTTTTCTCCGTCGCGGCCGTCGCGCAACCGGCAAGCATATTCCCATTGTGCGCGCCCCGACCCTTTGGCTGCGGCTTTGCGAAGGCAATCGCGAGCTGCCGTGGAATCGCGCTCCACGCCGATTCCCGACGCATATCGTTGGCTCAAATCGAACAACGCCTGCGGAAACCCCTTGTCGGCAGCTTTCCGAATATAAGCGAAACCGGCGATTGTATCCCTTTCGATGCCGATGCCGTCCATGCGAAGCATTCCGGAAAAATATGTTGCCGACACGTCGCCTTGCGACGCCGCTTGCAAAAACCAACCGACCGACTCCGTTTCCCTGCGCGAATTGAGCAGCAACAGCGCCAACTCGCGTTGCGCGTCGGCAGAGCCATTCTGTGCCGCGAGCGTGAACAGTTGTTCCGCACGTTGGGCGTTGCGTTTCACTCCGTTGCCCTTTTGGTAGCAAAGAGCCGCCAGCACGCCATCGAAAAGGCTGTCGCGTTGCTCGGCAGCATCGAGCGAAGCGATAAACAACGAATCGTTTCCGTCCTTGATTGATTTTAAATACAATTGCATTGCCCTGACCGAATCACGCTCCACGCCATGACCGTACCGATAGCACATGCCCATGTTGCCCACGGCTTCCACGTAGCCCTGCTTGGCAGCTTTCGCCCACCATTGCAAGGCAGCCACATAGTCGTGCTCCATCCCGTTGCTGCCATTGTAGCACCATTCGCCCACGGTGTTTTGCGCCTCCGCGTCGCCCGCTTCGGCTTGCTGCAACACAGTGTTTCCCTCGCTGTTGGCTACTGTTGCAATGTTTATAAGTACAAACCATATTGATAAGAATAATCCCATATCAAATAAAGAAATAAAGAAACAAACAAATAAATAAATAAATAAAATTCAAGAGAATCAATATTTTATATGTCTTATTAATCATTACCTTTGAATTCGACTCATTATTGAGCTTCTTTTGGATAAAAAAGGTGATAATAAGCAATAAGCCAAGCATATAGGGCACAATGAGCCAAGGAGTCCGAAAATACCATGAATCCCAAAAAACATAACCCAATGGGATCAACCAATAATAATCCCTTATTTGATTGGTGAAAATATTAACAATGCTTGCAATCAACAATACAAATGTGCAAATTTCTAATCCGTCAAATTCATAATATAAAAGAAATCCTGCATCGATACTCCAATTAATTAGACTTTCAGGATAGAGGAAAAAACAATGCAAAAACGAATAATAAAAAACGCTTCCGATGATAATATAATATATTTGTCTGTTATATATATTATTACATGAAGTAGCCTGCAACCATAAGAGCAATAAAGGCAAAGACAACCAAATGGGAAGAAGTGACGGCATGCGCAAATGGTAAAACAATAAAATTAATAAGACATGGGATATCAAACCGGCAAAAATACCTAATGCAAAAAATAGAATTCTTTTTCCGATAGAGAGTGATGCAACTTTCTCATTCTCCATAAATATTGTTTGCCGGCTTTGTTTCCCATTTTGCATAATTAAGGACGGCGATATAGCTTTCGCGCTATCAACAGGCATTGTTTGACGTTCTTTCCCATGTTGTTTAATATCGTTGATTTGCCTTATGTCCTTTTTGGGAAAAAAATCATTCGGGACTTCTCCTATCTCTTGCAAAAAACAATCGGCCGACACTGTGCGATCGGTCTTGCTTGGACGCATGGCATGAATAATGGCATTTTTTGTCGATTTAGAGACCGACGATGGCAAAGATGTTTCTATCATATTGCCATATATTTCAGTGGAAATAGCAGGAGATTTTCCAACAAGCATAAAATAAAGCAATGCGCCTAATGCATAAATATCGGCTTGCGGTGAAAAGCTGCGCAACCCTGCATATTGTTCTATGGGGGCATATCCATCGGAGCAACCTTGCACGCGAATGGTGGAAGTTGGATTGCCATGCGAATCAAAATGTTTTGCCAAACCAAAATCAATCAATACTGGTTCACGTGTATTGTCTGTTTGGTTTATGCGGAACATTACATTGTCAGGTTTTATATCAAGGTGATTAATCTTATTTTGATGTAAAAAACCTATCGCTTTTGCAATTGGAACAATTAGCGAAATCGCTTCTTTCTCAGAAAGAGGACCATGAGCGTTGACATAATCGCGCAAAGATCCTCCATCGAAATATTCCATAACGTAATAAGCAGTGCCGTTAGCTTCTATCACTTCATTGACAGGTACTATATTAGCATTTACCCCACTTAAAGAATTCAATCGCTTTGCTTCCGAAAGAAAATCTTTTTTGCTTTCTTCAACACGAAAACGAACAGGTTTTGAGCAAGTAATATCTCCATTGTTAGGATCTCGTTCGCAAAATTCTTTAAGAAAATGCTCTTTCACGGCAAAATTCATTGTTGTTGAAATATTGCCGACTTTAATGACAGACGATACCTTATAGGTTATGCCGAAACCGCCAATACCAAGAACTCTTTCAATTGTATATTTTTGATTCTGTCCTTGCAATACCGTGCCCTTTTTCAGCGCAAAATCACACATTGTATCTTCTCTCATTATTATGTTGCTTATAAGACTTTGTTTTTTTATTTCCCTCGCTGTTGGCTGTGGCGGTTATCGTGGCAGCCAGCAATATTGCCGATATTGTAGCCCGTCGCATCATACAGAAACAGTATTGGTCAATTCAAGTTTCTCCTCCGGCTTTGTTTGTGTCGAGTTTCGTTCGTTCTTGTCGTCGTTGGGCTGTTTTCCATCGCCATTTTCCTTGTCGTTTTTCACTTCGCCCTGTTGCGAATTGTCAGGATTGGCAGCAGGAGCCGTAACGGCAGGCTTTTCTTTTTCTTTCGGCAAACGGAATTCGATTATCAACAAGTATTTTGATGCCACTGCATGTCCGTCGTCGACAGCAGGACGGAATTTCGGCAACTGTTTGCAAATGCGTATCGCCTCCTCGTCGAGCGAAGGGCAAACGCCTTGCTTCACGTCCACATCTTTCACCGAGCCATCGGCAGCAATCACAAGCTCTACATGAACCGTGCCCTCTTTCTTGTTTTTCAATGCGTCGTCCGGATAATTCTTGTTGTCGTTGATAAACGCTTTCAAAGCCTTGTCGCCGCCGCGGAATTCAGCCCGCGTGTCAGGTTTGTCCACGACGTCATCGCTATCGTCTTCTTCATTGTCGCCGGAGAAAGTTTCCAGCAGATCAGGATTTCCTTTGTCTTGCTTTTCTTTCACGGTTTCCGTCTTATTGTCGGAGAAGCCCGCCTGAAAAATAAAAAATCCGGCAATCACGGCAACAATAGCAACAACCCCCACTACGATCAAGGGCATTCGCGACTTTGAATTTGCCGGCTTTGCATGGCGCGAAGAAGTTTCCACCGGCGTGACAATCGGCGTGATCACATGCGTGGCAGAAGATTCTGCGCTGTCGTCGACCGATACGATCAGCGCTTCGCCGGTCACGGCGGCCACAGACACGAGATAGGCCGTGTTGTTGTCGTCGCTGTCTTTGCTGAGTCCGGCAATCGCGTCGCGCTTGTCCTTGTCGGATGCGGAAGCCGACAAAATATCCACAAGGCGCCCATCCGTCAATTTCTTCAAAACGCCGTCGGAACAGAGAAACACATAATCGCCCTCTCTGACATCCGAAATATTGACAGTCGTGGCTGTCGAACGTTCTTGATCGCCTTCCGGCACGCAAACCGAACGCGTGATGACGTTCCGATCGGGATGCGTTGCCGCTTCCTCTTGCGTGATAACCCCCGCGCGCACCAATGCGTTTACCAGAGAATGGTCTTCGGTTTTATAGACAATGCCTTCGCCCGGGCGCACGTAGTAGACGCGACTGTCGCCAATGTGGGCGATGAAACATCCGCCTTTGTGGAACGCCACGAAAGTGAGCGTCGTGGCCATGCCTTTGTTTTCGGGCGTGGTTTTTTCTTCGAGGGCCGAAAATGCGAAATCGAGCGCTTTCTCGAAATCGCGAATGGTGAACTCTTTCGACCAGTCGGTATTGGAAAGCGCCTGCCCGAAAGCATCACACACCGTGCGGCTTGCCACTTCTCCCTTGTTGCTGCCTCCCACGCCGTCGCAAACCACAAAGAAAGGTTTCGCGCCTTTCGGCTCGTCACTGTCGGGATAGCGGGCATCTTCCTGATTGCCGCGCTGCCCGAGTTGCGTAAACGAATATGGCTGGTTTAATCGAATTTCCATAAAAATAGGTCTATTGTGATTTTTCAAATGAAAATAATGTCTTTCCCAACATGATGCGATCGCCAAAGTTGAGATAGACGCTATCGCCTTTTGCCAAAGCGCGATTGTTGTAAAGCACTTTGTTGGTGGCGTTTAGTACCGTCAGTTTGTAAAGGAATCCCATCGATTTCGCTTCCGTCGATATGCAAATCGAGCGGCGGCTCATCGTCGGGTCGCCTGCCACGGAAATATCGCTCGGGCTTTCGGAATCGGCACGGCCGACAATCGTTTCCTTGCCTTTCAGTTCGTAAACCTGCTTCGAGGCAAAACGCCCGCGATGCACGACGAGGCAACCTTGCGCGAGATTGAAGTTTTTAGGCAGCGTCTTCGTTGGAGCGTATTCTTCTTTTTTAGCCTCTTGCGGGGCATGAGTGCCGCTTTGCGCCGCGTCGGAGCGGTAGGAGTAAGTCTGAACGGATTGGCAATTCGGGCATTTTACGGAATGCGTTCCTTGTTGCGGATTCCGAATGCGCATTTTGACGCCACAATTCGTGCAATGTTGCACAAACACGGGAGCTTCGTCGGCATGCTGTGGTTTTTGATTGGCATTGTCGACCATTTTCACGGAAAATTGCTTGCAGCAAAACGGACATGTGATTTTATACACGCCGGCTTTTCCCGGATTGTTCATCCGCATCTGTTTCCGGCAATCCGGGCAAGCAATTACGATAGTGGCGTTTTCCATTGTCATGCAAGTGTTGACGGGTCAATAATATCGGCTTCGAACGAATCGTCGTTCATCATTTCGGCATCGGCATCGGTTTGCGCCATATAGCCTACCTGCCCTTGTTGCTGCATCAGCTCGATGTCGCTCAACGATGCTCCGCCTGCCACGATGTCGATTGGTTGCAAATTGGCATCGGCTATCGCGTCGAAAATCATGTCGCCGTCGATATCGACCATATACATGTCCTCCCCATTTGCATCTTGCACGGCAAGAGTTGTCAGTCTTTCTCCATCGACCGTGTAGACATACGACACGTCGTTGATGTCGTTCACGGTGAGTTGCGCTTCCGCTGCATTGATATCGGTCGGATCGATCATTTCGGCAGCAAGCTCATCTTCGGCCACCACATTGGGATCGACTGTCGGCGCAGCAATAGTAGGAGTTTCTACCACTGCCGGCTCGACTGCCACCGGTTCCGGAGCGGGCATTTCTATGGGTTGCGGCTCCACGTAAGGCTCATCACCGGCAAGACCGGCAATTGCGTCGTGGGCATCATTATCGACCGCACCTTCTGATGCAGGGGCAGCAGCGACCGTTTCTCGTCCGAAATCCAAATCAAGGTCGCCATTGACCACTGCGGCAGCCGTGGCACCTATGGCAGCTCCGGCGGCGATCCCTGCGGCGGCAGATGCCACCATGCCGGATTTCGACGTTTTTTGATTCTCGTTTGCGTTTTCAACAAAAGCATTTTCGTTGACTCTTCCGTCGAGTTGTATTTCGACAGCCGCCTCGGTGTTAGTCCTTTTAGTTTCCATAATTGCTGGTTTTAATTGTTTCTGGCACAAAGATAAAGAAGCGCGCATCCCTTATCCAAACATTTTTTGGCATATTGGATGAAGCCGTGGGGTTTCTGTACGAACCACCCCCTTTTCTTGTTTCGACAATCTTTCTACCATTTGGCGAGAACCAAATCAAACGACTTCTTGGCGGCGATCAGCTGCGGATGTTGGCTGGTTTTTTCATTTCCGGATGCTACCATCAATTTGTTGAATTCTCGAATACGTTGCTGCACGTCGGCATAGATGTATTTAAACAATTCGATGACAGTCACTTCTCTGTTTCCGTCGCTGTCGGCTTTGCCTTGGATGCCTTTCATGAGCGCTTGCGTCAGATAGCCGGCCCCGACCCAATCGGCAGCCTCCATCGACATTTCGTCGGGACGGCTGGAAAGGAAGAACACAATGTCTTTATCCGTATTCTTCAAGTCGTTGGCAATCGACCCGGAAAAGCAAGCGTCGATAAAGCAAACTATTTCGTCGGCATCCGTAGATTCAAACAGTTGCGACAATTCGCTGTAATAAATAGGCCGGTCGTAAAGATAAATTTGCCCGTCCGAACCATGTCCGCTGAAATAAAACACAATGCGGTCGCCGCTTTGTGCGCGGTTGCATAAAGCGGTAAGCCCCGCCAAAACGTTTTCGCGCGTCGCATGGCGGCTGGTGAGCGTCGTGACATCCGGCGTTTGCGTTTTCATCACTTGGGCAAACGACATGGCATCCTTTCCCGGGCGTTTCAAATCGGGGATTTCCGGATTTTCATAATCGGACACGCCTGCTGCAAGCACAAACGTGCGGCCTTCTGCCGGAAGCGCGGCCAAAAGCAAAAACGCAAAAAATGCAGATAAAAAGAATCGTTTCATTTTATTTGATTTATGAATTATACAACATAATGTTTATGAATGCGCCTTGCACGACATGCAAATCTCTTTGCTTATCTCATAGTCGGTCAATGGACGGCCGCATCGGGGACAAACGAGAAACCGTTGTTGGCGTTCGTAAATCTTTTGCATCTTGTTTTTCCCCTGTACGAAAAAATTGTAAAGCGGCGGCAACAACATGCCGATGCGCAAAATCATCATTTGGATGCGTTGCTCGATGGCCGGAATAAACGTGATTCCTATGATCGCAACGGAAAGAAATATCTGTATGAGTCCCTTGTTGCGTGTCTGCGATTGGCAACGGTCGCGCTCTTTCCGAAAATCCTCTCGCCATTGGCGAATACGGGCAAATTCGTATGCGTAATTGTCGGGGTCGTCCTCTACGACGTGGTGCGCCATGAAAGAATACCCGTTGTTGCTCTCATCGCCAAGCCGGATGACGGTATCTTCCTGTATGCCGATGCGGCTCACGCGCTGGTATTCGCCTTTTTCATCGCGCACGAAAGTGCCATTCGTGGAATTGAGATCTTCAAGCACCCATTGCCCGCGATCGTCGATAATGATGCGTGCATGTTGGCGACTTACGCCTGCATTTTTAATGGGGAATTTCTGAGTGCCTTGTTTTCCTACTATGACTTCAAATGTTGCCATGCGTTTCGTATTTTCAGAGGTTGTTTTACTGTTTGGCTTCTTCGCCATGAAGTTTTGCCGCTTCCGCCACAAACCGTTTGCGAAGCAATTCCTTGTAGGCTTTCAGCAACGACTTCGGCATGTCGAGCGTGTAGGAATGCGATTGGCAATCGGAAAGCGTCAGGCGTTGCTTCAACACATTAATGTGTGTCAAGAAATTTTGATTCACGATGAAGCTTCTTCCCAAACGAGCAAAAGGACTTTGCGTTTCGCGTGGCATCGTTTTGCGAATCAATTCTTCCATTTTCGACAACCCGAGCGCCACAATCGTTTCCATCCCTTCGATGTAAACAATGCGCGTGTAGTTGCCGTCTGCCTGCATATAGGCGATTTTGTCCAGTTCCAATACGACAAGCTCGTCACGGGAATTCACATATAATTTCATGTTGCTTCGGTATTATTGCCGTAAAATTATAAAAAAATTGCGGCAATGATTTATTCGCATATAAAAATTTTGATGAATTGCGTCCGGCATGACAAATTGAGCAAACTCTTTGTATTGCTCTCAACTTCTATCTTTGGATAAGATAAGCTGCATCTCGGAAAAACAATTTCAAACAAGTTTGATTGTTCTTCACTCGGCTTGTGGTATCTTTAAATAAGATAGGCTGCGTTTCGGCAATACAAATCGAGCAAGCTCTTTGTATTGCTCTCAACTTCTATCTTTCGATAAGATAGGCTGCGCCTCGGAATAACAATTTCAAACAAGTTTGATTGTTCTTCACTCGGCTTGCACTATCTTTGCATATAGGTTCGCAGCGGTTTGGTTGTGGATCTGCTTAATAATTGCATAGAGATGGAAAAAGAAGATTTGAAATTGGAAAACGCGCCTGCTTTTAGGCATTCCATTCCGGTGCAGATGCGCTTCAACGATGCGGATGTGCTCGGTCATATCAATAATTCCGTATATTTTTCATATTACGATCTTGGAAAAACGGCATATTTCACTGCAATCCGCAAAACCGGCATAGATTGGAGTCGTCCGGATCTGGTGGCTGCCAACATCAATTGCAATTTTTATTCTCCGATGTATTTCGGCGAGCCGGTATCGGTGGTGACGAGAGTGGAATGGATCCACGAGAAGAGCTTCAAGTTGCACCAGCGATTGATAAACGTGGTGACGAAGGAAATAAAGAGCGAATGCGAAACAATCATGGTGGCTTACGATTCCGGTAATCGCACGGCGACGGCAATTCCGATGAAATTGGTAAAGTTGATATGCGAATACGAAGGCCGGAATTTGCTTGAAAGCAAAAAAGAAAAGACAGAACGATAAAAACATAAATCTATGACAGACATATCGCAATGCATGCGCGACATTCTCGCGGCCGAAAGCAAGGCTGTGGCATCCATACCGGTGACCGACGGCTATCGCCGCGCCGTGGAATTGATAGTGGAACAAGTGTGGAACAAGAAAGGGAAACTCATCACTTCCGGCATGGGCAAGGCAGGGCAAATCGCCATGAACATTGCCACGACTTTTTCATCGACGGGCATTCCTGCCGTGTTCCTTCATCCCAGCGAAGCGCAACATGGGGATTTGGGCGTCATGCAAGGAAACGACATCATGCTGCTCCTTTCCAATTCCGGGAAAACACGCGAGATATTGGAGCTTGTCACATTGTCGAAGCGGCTGAACAATGAATTGAAAATCATCGTCGTTACCGGCAATGCCGACAGCGAATTGGCCCATATTGCGGATGTGTGCCTGTGGACCGGCGCGTCGCCGGAGGTTTGCCCGCTCGGGTTGACGCCGACCACGTCGACCACGCTGATGACTGTGATTGGCGACGTTTTGGTGGTCGGGACAATGAAAACCACCGGCTTTACAAAAGAGATGTACGCGTTGCGCCACCATGGCGGGTATCTTGGCAAAAAAAGCCGAGGAGAAAAGGAGGACGACAAATGAGGAAAGTGATCGCCGTCGGGCAGTCGTGCATAGACATTGTCCATGTGGATTACAAACCGGCGATGTCCTATGTGGGCGGGCGAATCGCAAACATGGCTGCTTCTTTAAGCCGAGCCGGCGTGCCGGTAGAATATGTCAGCGAATGCGGCCAAGACAGCGTGGGCGACATGATTGTCGATTTTTTGCAAAGCAACGGCGTCGGAACAAAATCCGTGGACCGATTCACGGAAGGGCTTTCGCCGATATCGTTGATTTTTCGAGACGCGGAAGGACGCGAACGGTATTCGGAATACGTGAAATATCCAAAAACGAGATTCGATATTTTATGGCCGAAAATTGAGGAAGACGACATTGTCGTTTTCGGTTCTTATTTTTCCATCGACGAGAATGTGAGAAAACCTCTTTCGGAGTTTCTCGCCTATGCGCAAGAACGGAAAGCATTGTTGGTTTACCTTCCGGGATTCCAGCCGGAATTGTGCAGCCGCATCACGCGCGTGATGCCTTATATTTTTGAAAATTTGGAAATGGCCGACATTGTGATAGCACGCGAATCGGACATGGCAAAGATTTTCGAAAAAAGCGATTCTAAAAAATGCTACGACGAACATATCCGTTTTTACAGCCGGTATTTCCTTTTTTCAAACAACCAATACGATATATCGCTTTATGCTGACAATGCCGAGATACATCGCACCGCAGAGGCCAAGCCGACGAATGCGCTCGGATGGAACGCTTCGGTGTGTGCTGGGTTTGTCTACGGCCTCATCCAGTCGGGCATCGGGCGCGAATCGCTTGCCGAAGGTGATTGGAATCGGGTGGCCGACACGGCAATGGATTTTGCCGCCGACAGCGCGAAAAGCGGCGCAAATGTCATCACGACGGCTTTCGCCGGTTCTCTCGGAAACGATATGCGGTAACAAAAAATTTCTCATATATGTCGACACAATTGCAGAAAAACAAAAAGAAAGGGAAATTGCCCAAAATTCCCGATTTGCGAGTGGGCATCATCGTCGCGGAATGGAACGGACATATCACGGAAGCCCTGCTGAAAGGAGCTCTCGATGTGTTTGAGAAAGAAGGCTATTCGCAAAATTCCATTTTGGTAGACCATGTGCCCGGAACGGTGGAGCTGACTTTCGGGGCGGCTCGCATGATTAACATGCTGGACATTGATGCCATTATTGTCTTCGGATGCGTTATCCGTGGCGATACGCCTCACTTCGACTACGTGTGCCAAAGCGTAACGCAAGGCGTGACCACCCTCAATGCCGACGGGGATGTGCCCGTTATTTTTGGCGTGTTGACGGTCGACAATGAAGAGCAAGCACTCGAACGGGCAGGCGGGAAACTTGGCAACAAAGGCGCGGAAGCGGCAGAAACAGCCATAAAAATGGTTTACTACTCACTTCGATATTCTATCGAGCCGCCGGCAACGCCTTACCACGGTTCGGCCCTATCGTAGATCGAACCCGATGTCGCGTCGGAAATATTTGCCTTCGAAATTGATTTTTTCGATGGATGCAAACGATTGCGCCAATGCCTCGTCTTTTGTCGAGCCATAGGAACTCACGGCAAGCACACGGCCTCCGTTTGTGACGATATTGCCATCGGCTTGTTTGGTGCCGGCGTGGAATACGATGCTGTTCATCGCCGAATCGAGGCCTGCGATTTGCTTTCCTTTCTCATAATGCCCGGGATAGCCGGCCGACACCATCATGACTGTCACCGCATAACGCGGGTCGATTGCCATTTTGCGATCGGCAAGCGTGCCCGATGCCACGCCGTCGAGCAAATCGAGCAAGTCGCCATCGAGCCGGAGCATGACGACTTCTGTTTCCGGATCGCCCATGCGCACATTGTATTCAATGACTAACGGATTTCCGTCGACGTTGATGAGACCGAAGAAAATGAAACCTTTGTAGACGAGATGTTCCTCTTTCAGCCCTTGTAAAGTGGGTTCGATTATCCGTGTTTTCACTTTTTCCATGAACGCTTCGTCGGCAAAGCTGACGGGCGAAACGGCACCCATTCCACCGGTGTTCAGCCCCTTGTCGCCTTCTCCGATGCGCTTGTAGTCTTTGGCGACGGGCAGCAATTTGTAGGAATTGCCGTCGGTCAGCACGAAAACGGAACATTCTATGCCGGAAAGAAATTCTTCTATCACGACAGTGTCCGACGATTTTCCAAACATGCCGCCAAGCATTTCCCTAAGCGAGCGTTCGGCTTCGTCGAGCGTCGGCAAAATGAGCACGCCTTTGCCGGCTGCCAAACCGTCGGCTTTCAAGACGTAGGGAGCTTTCATTTCGTGGAGGAAGGCAATGCCGTCGTCGACGGTTGCCGCCGTCACGCTTAAATGGCGTGCCGTCGGGATCGCATGGCGCGACATGAATTCTTTGGCAAAATCCTTGCTTCCCTCCAATTGGGCTGCGTCTCCGGAAGGCCCGATCACCGGAATGGCCGGAGCTTCTGCAGCAAAATAATCGTAGATTCCTGCCACAAGCGGATCCTCATTGCCAACCACAATCATGGTGACGCCCTTTTCCGTGGCAAATTGTTTGAGCGCTGGGAAATCGAGCGGCGACAGCTGCACGTTTTCGCCATATTGCGAAGTGCCGCCGTTTCCGGGTGCGATGTATAACTTTTCCAATAGCGGGCTTTGGTTGATTTTCCAAGCCAATGCCGATTCGCGGCCGCCGGAACCGAGCAAGAGGACTGTATGTTTTTTCATTGTTGCGTAGAAGTTTCGTTGTTATTTCCTGTATCTTCTTTTTTCTCGCGATGACGCATTTTCACTTCGCGATTTTCCATTTCCGACTCGTCGAAAAGCCGCGGGCGGCGGAATCGCACAGCCCGTCTCACTTTTTCATCGTCGAACACTTCGTTGCGATGCGGGAAAGGCTTGCGACGCTCTTCTTTCATCCGTTCGTGGTAAGGCTTGTGGTATTTTTCTTCCAAAGCATTTTTTGGACGTTCGCGTCGCACGCCGCGACGGTCGCGTTCCCAACGGGAATCGTCGTCGCGACGGAAATCGCGGTCGCCACGGAATTTTTCGCCTTGGTTTTTCCATTGGCGCGCGCCGTTTTTCTCGCGGTTGTCCCGAGCGTTTTTCTCGTTTTTGCGATAGGGACGTGCAGATGTTTCTTTTTTCTCGAAATTTTCGTTGCGAATGGAGCGTCCTTGCTTTCTAAATTCGGAAAGCGAGCCGTCGAAAATCACATATTCGCGAAATTCGCATTCCAAAGCGCCGTTGAGCACGGGAATCCGAACCGACGGGCGCAACCCGATTTTGTCGAAATGCTCCGATTTGTTGCTGATAATCCAAGCATGGTAGCCCTTGAATACCTTTTTCAACCGTTCGCCAATTGCCTCGTAGAGCGCATCGATATCTTCATCGACAAGCCGTTCGCCGTAAGGCGGATTTGTGACGAGAATGCCGGGTTGTGGCGCTTCCTCATAGTCTTGGAGCGGTTGTATTTTCAAATCGATGTATTTGCCCACCCCTGCGCTTTTGATGTTTCTTGCCGTGATGGCAATGGCTTTGGGAGAGATGTCGGAGCCATAGATCTTATAGTTGAAATCTCTTTCTCCGGAATCGTCGTTGTAGATCGATTCAAAAAGGCTTTGATCGAAATCAGGCCATTTTTCGAACGCAAAATTGGAACGGAATATTCCGGGGTTGATGTTTCGCGCGATGAGAGCAGCTTCGATGAGAAACGTGCCGGAACCGCACATCGGGTCGATGAAGTTGCTATTGCCGTCCCAGCCTGTCTTTAAAATCAAGCCGGCAGCAAGCACCTCATTGATTGGCGCTTCTGTCTGGTCCACGCGATAGCCGCGGAGATGGAGCGATTCGCCGGAACTGTCGAGCGACAATGTGACTTCATCGCGATAGATGTGCACGTTCAGGCGGATGTCGGGATTGGTGATGCGGATAGAAGGCCGCCGTCCGTATTTTTCCGTGAAATAGTCGGCGATTGCATCTTTCACGCGATAGGTCACGAATTTCGAATGCCGGAATTCTTCACTGTAAACCACAGAGTCGATTGCAAATGTTTTTTCCGGCGACAAGAGTTTTTCCCATTCGAATTTCTTTGCTTCTTCATAAAGCACGTCGGCATCGCTTGCATGAAACGTATGAATTTGTTTTAAAATGCGCAAAGCTGTGCGGCAACAAAAATTCGCTTTATACATCATTGCTTTGTCGCCTTTGAATGCCACCATTCGTGTGCCTTGGCGGATGTCTTCCGCGCCCAACCGGCGCAATTCTTCTGCAAGAACATCTTCAAGCCCTTGAAATGTTTTGGCAACAAGTTCCATGTTTTCTTCCATTCCTCAATCTTGCTTAAGTCGTAATATGTTGTTGGCTTTCGCCTGTACGAGTTTCTCGTTTGCGGCAACGTCGTCCGTCACCCAAATATTGCCGCCGATGATTGCATTGTCGCCCACCGTGATGCGTCCGAGCACCGACGTGTTGGAATAAATCACCACATTGTTCCCGATGATGGGATGGCGGGGAATGCCTTTCACGGGGTTGTTGTCGGCATCGCATACAAAACTTTTTGCGCCGAGCGTGACACCTTGATAAAGCTTGACATTGTCGCCAATAATGGCAGTTGCTCCGATAACGACGCCCGTGCCATGGTCTATGGAGAAATATTTGCCAATGACGGCGCCGGGATGAATGTCGATTCCGGTTTCGGAATGCGCCATTTCGCTGATTAATCGCGGGATGACGGCCGGAACGCCGAGCCCCAGCAGCGCGTGGGCTATTCGATAATTGGTGATGGCGCGAATGCCCGGATAGCAATAGATCACCTCTTCTGTTCCCGTTGCAGCCGGATCGCCCCGATAGGTGGCAACCACGTCGGTGTGGAGCGTTTCGCGCAATGAAGGCAAAGTGTCCACAAATTCGGACGCTATGCGGCATGCCTTTTCCCGCGCTTGCGTTTTTTCGTCGTGCTCCATGACAAAGCCGGCTTCGATTTGGTCGGCAAGCAAAGCGTACAATCGCTCGCATCTCACGCCGATGCTGTATTCCAAATTGCATGCATTGATATCGTCGCCGAAGAAACCGGGGAACAAAATGGCGCGGCACAATGAGACGATTTCTTTAATGGACATCTGCGACGGCAGACGCCCTTCGACTTCACACATGCGGCACATTTGCTCCAACGACTTGCCGTTGGCAAGCGTGGCTACGGTTTGTTTCAATCGATTTTCGCGCGTATGCAAATCTTTCATTCTTTGCTTGTTCGATACTGCAAAGATAGTGCAAGCCGAGTGAAGAACAATCAAACTTGTTTGAAATTGTTATTCCGAGGCGCAGCCTATCTTATCGAAAGATACCGCAAATCGAGAGCAGAAGCGCCAAACTCGTTTGAGCGATTATACCGAAATGCAGCTTATCTTATTTAAAGAGAGAAAAAGTTGAGTGCAATACAAAGAGCTTGCTCAATTTGTATTGCCGAAACGCAACCTATCTTATCGAAAGATAGAAGTTGTGTGCAAGATCTTAAAAAACTTCTTCTTTTTTTGCCAAAAACTTCGAGCGCAGGCAAATCCTTGGATTAGTTTGCCGGTTTGCCTGCGCTCGAAGTGCGCGGGGATTATTTGTATTTTCTGACACGCTCGTCGTCGATGACGCCTTTCCAATTCATGCCGAATGCGAAATCGTAGACATTGCCATCGGCATCGCGATAACAACGAATGTCGCGAGGGCGGTCTTCGCAATGCTCTTCCACGGCTTGCATGTCGGCGGGAAGTTGCACGGGAAGCAATGCCGACGGTTCTTCACGTCCTGAAATCAAATCCATGTATGCTTGCGCTTGAACGTCGAAGCCGACCAATATGGCATCGGCCAACGGTTCAATTTCTTGCATGACTGTCGGATTGGACATCATGAGCACCAACACAACCGGCTTGTTGCCCATCCGGCGGCGAGTTTCTTGCAGAAGCGACAAGTCGCAAGCGTTGATGGCATGGGCAGTTTTTCCCTGATACGACCTGTCGGTAAACGATTCGAACGGGTCGCCTCCGGCGATGCTATGCTTGCGGGCGTGGGTCGCCGTATAGTCGGAATATTGCAGGCTGATCGGAATATATCCGTTGCCGCCTTTTTCCACGTCTTGCGGGTCGTAGCCCATGAGGTAGCTGTGGGGCGATTCGATGAAGACGACGGCGAAATCCGCTTCTGCCGGCGATACGGCTTTGTCGTAGTATTTTTCAAGTATTTTTTCCGGCACCGGATCGTAGATGCGTTCGGGACAAATCATGCGCCAATAGTTGGGACCTTCGGGCGAACGCCGTTGCGGGATATAGACTTTTTTGCGCTCGCGCAACGGAAGGACATCTCCGTGGTTTTTGATCATGACAATGCTGTGAAGCTGTTGCTCGTAGCCTTTTTTCATGAACGTTTTGTTTCCAACCGTTTGTTTCGTTTGTTCGACGTCGACATAAGGATTTTCAAACAGTCCGGTCCTGAACATGTTGAGCAGCAGGCGGCATGCCGATCGTTCGAAACGAGCGCGCATCCATGCCTCGCCGTGCTCGCGCACGCCCATTTCGTAGGCTTCAAGCACAGGCGCTTTTTCATTGTTTCCGCCAAACTGGTCGACACCGGCCATCAACGCTTTGTAATGGCGTTCGGCCACGCTTTTTGTTTCCATGCCCCATGGCTTTCCGGAATGGATGCCGGGATGCTCCTCGTCGCCTGTGATAATCCAGTCGGTGCATACCACGCCATCGTAACCGGCCTCTTCTCTCAATTGGCGGGTGATGATGTCGCGATTGAAACCGTTGCCTACATTTTCGCTTGTCTGATTGTAGGATATGGTGTAGTAAGGCATAACGGCAGAGGCTTTGCCCGTTTTTCCGGCAAGGCGGAATGCGCCTTCGAGGAAAGGCATTTTGTGCGTTTCAAAGCACCCTCCGGGGTAAACGGCAAATTTGCCGTTCCCGTAGTGGGCGTCGCGGCCGCCTTCGCCGGAACCGCCGCCCGGCCAATGCTTCACCATGGCGTTTACGCTGTCTTTTCCCCAGCCGTCGGCCGTCCCGTCTGTCGTTTGGAATCCATCGCAATAAGCGCGAGTCAAGTCGCGGACCAGTTTCGGTTCCGGCCCGAATGTGCTGCTATATCTGTACCAACGCGGGTCTGTTCCCAAATCCGCTTGTGGCGACAATGCCGTTGCCAGTCCCAATCCCCGGTATTCCGTCGAGGCAATGCGTCCGAATTCTTCCACTGTCTCGGGTGAGAACGTGGCAGCCAAGCCGAGCATGTTGCTCCAAAGCGAAATGCTTCCGTCGCTGCCGGGGCTGAATTCGGCATCGGCAAAAGCCGAATGGCGCGGGTCGGATGAATTGTTGGCAGGAATGCCGTGCGTCCGGCTTTCGATTAGCGCTTGCACGTTGTTGTTCCAACGGGCTGCCGTTTCCGGGCTTTCGACAGTTGAAACAAGCACATGCCGAAGATTGTCTTCTGTCAAAAAACGTATTTGCGCGTCGCTCAAATCGCTTGCCCGCATTCCGCTTTCGGCAAAAGGCTTTCCGCCGTATGTGTCGTTGGGCATCGGCAATTTGTTTTGGATGCTGTAAAGCATCAGCCCCGCTATTTCGTCGATCGACATGCGGCTTGCAAGGTCACGAGCGCGAACGTCGGCGGGCAATCGCCAGTCTTCGTAGGGCAACAATGTGTCGCTTCCGTCAAAACTTTTGAAAGCGCATCCGTCGACTGTTATTATTTTCACTCCGGACGTGGACGAATATCCTAAATCCGGTCCATTTTCTTGGCGTACAAGATTGTAACCGTCTTTTTTCTCTGTTTTCATGTTACTTCCAGTTTGTGATTTTACGCAAGAATGCAGTCAGTTCGTCGGCCATTTTGTTTGATTGGCGCAGCGAGGGGTGGTAGTCGGCTCCGATGCCGAGGGTTCCGTCGTGGGGCGACATGTCGAAGCGGAATACATTTTCATCGCCGTTTTTTCTGGCGTCGTTGGCAATCCTGTCGAGGATGCGGCAGCTTGTTGTCAATTTTTCGCCCGTCAGCAGGCAACCGGTCAGCATGACGATTTTAGCTTCGGGGTAATAAGCCCGCAACCGCGACAGAAAATCGCGATATGCCGCTTCGAAACGCACCGTGTCGCATTTGTTGAGGCTCATGTCGTTCGTGCCGAGGTTGACGCATACCACATCCGGACGAAACTCGGAAAAGTCCCATTTCACATCGGGGTCGTAGAACAGAGTGCGATCGTAGAGCGCGGGAATGCAATCGGGATTTCCTTCAATGGGGCCGCCGTAGTTGCGATATACGCCATAGCCCGATCTTGCGACTGTCACGTATTCGGCGTTCAGATTGCGTGCCGTTTGTGCCGCATAAGAATAATAATGGTTTTCAGTGGCATACGAAAAATCGTCTTTTTCGCTTTCAGCCTCGATTCCATAACCGCAAGTGATGGAATTGCCAATAAATTCAATGCGCCGGTTTGGTTTTGCAGGGGGAGTTTCGAGAGTTCCTCCATCAGGCAAAATGAATCCTCTAAATTCTGGTTTTTTGTCGTACCCTTCGATGGCGTAAACCACGCGCAAGCGATGTGTTCCCTCCGGAAGGCCTTCGGCCAAAGTCAGGATGGAGTCTGATTCAGTGAAGTTTATTTTGAAAGGCAGGCGGTTGTCGATTTCCACCATGAAATATCCGCTTCCGGGTTTTGCTTTCATGGCTATCGATTGCCCCGTGAATTGAAGCGTTGCGCTCACTCCGGGGTAAGAGAAGGCCGGCGACAAGGAATCGCGCCAGCAGATTCTTCCCGAATAGCTGATACGAGAGTCGTTGGCCGGAATGTCGGTTGCTGCATTTGCGACAAGGCATGCAACGGAAAGCAATATTGTCAAAAGTCCTGTTTTTTTCATTTCAGATAGTTTTATGAGGTTTATAATGTCTTGCAATGAAGATCGCGGTGGCGTTCCCATTATCCTTCTTTCTCTCCGAAAGCGAGGTCGCCTGCATCGCCAAGGCCCGGCACGATGTATTTGTGGCTGTTTATTTCGTCGTCGACAGCTGCAACCCACAATGTCGTGTCGTCGGGGAATTTGCTGCGAACAAAATCGATGGCTTGGCGCGAGGCAATGACCGACACAAGGTGGATTTTTTTCGGATGCCCTTTTGTCAGGAGAGCTTCGTAGGCAAGTTCCATCGAAGAGCCGGTGGCAAGCATCGGATCGGCAATCACCAATGTTTTTCCATCGATGCGCGGCGCGGCAATATATTCGATATGTATTCTGAAATCGTTGTCGTTCACGTATTTGCGGTATGCAGAAACGAATGCATTTTCTGCCGTGTCGAAATAACGCAACAATCCTTGATGAAGCGGCAATCCGGCTCTCAAAATGGTTGCAAGCACGATGGGTTCGTCTGCAATGTGTCCGGTTGCTACTCCAAGGCAAGTGGTGGTTTTGGTTTCTTTGTAGTGCAATGTCTTGGAAATTTCGTATGCGAAAATTTCCCCGATGCGCTCGATGTTTCTGCGAAAACGCATCATGTCTTTTTGGATGTTTTCATCGCGCAATTCCCGCATGAACACATTGACAAGCGAGCGTGTTTCTGCAAAATTTATGACTTTCATGTTGTATGGTGTTTTAATATATTTATAATCTGCATTTTGTCGACAAGCAATTGCGCTTTCAACTCGTCAAGGCTTCCCATTTTCCGCTCGTTCCGCACGTGTTCCAGAATCGAAACGGATAAGTGCTGCCCGTAAAGGTCGCCCGAAAAATCCAACAAATGCACTTCGACAGTGCGGCTGCTTTCTTTTTCGACCGACGGAGTTCCGATGTTGAGCATTCCGCCATGCGTTGAACCGTCGGGCAACGCGACACGAACAGCGTAAACGCCGTCGGCCGGTATGAGGAGCGGAGAACCGGACATGTCTAAATTGGCAGTGGGAAAACCGATGCGCCGCCCGTTTCGAAAACCGGCGACAACTGTGCCTTCGAGCGCATAGGGCCGTGTGAGCATCGTGTTGGCTTTTGCCATGTTGCCATCCAACAAAGCCCGACGAATAGCCGACGAACTGATATGCTGCATGCCCGGCATTTCCGGAGCGCGAACGATTTCCACGCCCGTTTCTTTGCCGTAGGCTACATAATCGGAAAACGTGCAAGATTGGTCGTGCCCGAACCGGTGGTCGTATCCGGCGACCAGCATCGTTATTCCATGCTTGTCGTGCAGCAGCCGAAGAAAATCGCGTGCCGACAGCAGGGAAAGTTCCTTGGTGAAATCGAGCATTACAACACGATCGATGCCGGTTTGGGAAAGCGCGTCCAGTTTCGCTTGGGTGGTCATTAGCAATTTAAGGCCGTGTTCGGGATGCAACACTTGCTGGGGATGGCGGGAAAAGGTGACGACTGTCGTTGCCAACCCTCGCATGGACGCTTCGCGTTTGAGAAAAGACAAGAGAAACAAGTGTCCGGCATGAACACCGTCAAACATGCCGATTGTTGCAGCCGACGGCAATTTTTGAGGCGTATCGGTCGAAGCAACGATTTTCATGGCTTTTTAAACACATCAATAAATTCAGCGTTCGGCGCGACGAGCCACGTGCGGAAATTCATTTGTTTCGCAGCGTCGATATTAGCTTGGGAGTCGTCGAAAAACAAAGTTTCCTCCGGAAGAATGCCAAATTTGGCTGTCAATCGTTCAAAAATCAAAGAATCGGGCTTCGCGCAATGTTCTTCATACGACAAGCATACGCCATCGAAATAATCTTCCAACGATTTGCCGTCTTTTGCAAATTCGTCGCGAATTTTGCTTTCAAACATAATGGGATTCGTATTTGAAAGCATATAGATGCGATAGCTTGTTTTCAACGATTCGAGCGCATGCAATCGCTCAATCGGGATGCCTATCAAGAAAGCATTAAAAGCTGCGTCGATTTGCGCGTCGGTCAGAGCCGTTTCCGCTCGACGGCGTATCTCATTGCGAAAATCCGGTGCAGACATTTTCCCCTCTTCGAGCAAAAGGAACGGTCCGGATTGCCGATAAAGACCCAACAGCTCGTCCGCGCCTTTCATCCCTAAATCGGTCAATGCTTTTACGCAATTTTCGCGGCGAATATCCATAATCACACCGCCAAGGTCGAACAGCAGATTTCTCACCCCCGTCAAGTCGCAACTTTCCATTCTCTTTCTTTTTAAGGGCAAAGATAGTGCAAGCCGAGTGAAGAACAATCAAACTTAGTTTGAAATTGTTCTTCCGAGGCGCAGCCTATCTTATTTAAAGATAGAAGTTGAGAGCAATACAAAGAGCTTGCTCGATTTGTATTGCCGAACCGTCTTATGAAAAGTTTTAAAGATTGTCAAGTTTGCAAAATTGGGGAAAGCGAAGGCGGTCATTCTTAAAGGATGAATTCCAAAGATTGCTTTTCTAATTCCATTTCATATTGCTTGATGAGAGCATCATAGCTTAAAAAAGAAACCCGCTTGTTCCGGCGCAATTCGTCGAATGCGTGAAATTTCATTTTGTTTTCAAATTCTTGCTTTCTTTTTATGTCGGCAACAATCGCCATTCTCGCATAAAAATCTTGCAGGTCGTGGAACTTCAACAGCGAATTTTGGATGTCGGTGGAATGTTCTACTTCAAAAAATGAGTGAGGCATGTTGCGCTCATTGAACCATATCGTGTCGATGGTGGAACTTCGTTTTATTATTTGGGGGTAGGAATAGCGCGGTTGTTCGTCGAGCGTGGACAGTTCTTGCAATTTCTTCCCGTCATAGAATTTTTTGTTTTTGTCTTGATGGGGCACAAAGGTTTGCATGTTGTGGCATTTTCCTATGATCAGCAGGATTCCTTGATAATATGTGTGGTTAAACATTTTCACATCATCCGAATCCTTGTTTTTGTCGGTCTCTGCAATGATGCCTCTGTTTTCTATTTGCTTCTTGTATGTTTCAAGTCCGTATAATCCCGGTTTTATTTTATAAATGCCTTTGGTTTGCTGAACAATACGGCGGATGCTTGCAAATGGAGTTTTTGTTTTCCATTCGCAATCTTTAATCTTAAAGACTTCTTTGTTCAAGTCGCCCAATGTGGCAACGCCTCCAAGCCTTTCCAATGTTTCTATGACTGCTTCGTGTTGTTTCATATTTTTATTGTTAAGGGTTCAATGCGTTTGCTTGCGGGTGCTTCTGTCCATACGATGAGCATTGCAAGCGTTTTGCATGGCACTACGGTTTTGCCTTTGTCATAGTGAATAATGAAAACATCCGATTAGGATACAAAAATACAAAATTGCAGTTCAATTGCATCCAAAACGCGGGAAATTCATAAAGTAAATTTCTCAATAAAAAGCAGCCGCTTGCATTGAGGGCAAACGGCTGCAATATGGAGGCGACGAAGCTTGCCGGAGGCAAACGCTTCGTAGATTAGCAATATTTTGAGAAGTCGGTTTTCGACATGTCGCCCGAGTTGCCGAATTCTTCGTGGAAAGCAAAAGCGGCACGCAGCGTGTGGGGCGTGTGTCCGCCTTTGGAGATTTTCAGATAGTCGCGGAGCAGCGGGCGATAGTCGGGATGCGCGCAGTTTTCGATGATGGCTTCTGCGCGTTGTATCGGGCTTTTGCCACGCAGGTCGGCGATGCCTTGGTCGGTAATGACAACGCATACGGAGTGTTCGCTGTGGTCGAGGTGGGAAACCATCGGCACGATATTGCTGATTTTCCCTTCTTTCGTGACCGACGGACAGCTGAAAATTGAAATGTAGGCGTTGCGGGTGAAGTCGCCCGAGCCGCCGATTCCGTTCATCATTTTCGTTCCGACAACATGTGTGGAATTGACGTTGCCGAAGATGTCGGCTTCGAGGGCAGTGTTCATCGAGATTACTCCGAGGCGGCGAATCACTTCCGGATTGTTGGAAATTTCTCCCGGGCGGATTAACACTTTATCGCGGAAGAAGTCGATGTTGTTGAAGAATCGATCCATCGTTTCGTCGGAGAAAGTCAACGAGCAAGTGCTTCCGAAGCGGCATTTCCCTTTTTCCATCAAGTCGAGCACGGCATCTTGGATCACTTCCGTGTACATGTCGAATTGCGGAATTTCGGGGCTTGCTTCCAGTCCGTGGAGCACGGCATTGGCGATGTTGCCCACGCCGGATTGGAGCGGCAGGAATTCTTTTGGGATTCGGCCGGCTTTCAATTCGCCGATCAGGAACTTGCAGACGTTTTCGCCGATGCGCATTGTCGTTTCGTCGATGGGCGTGAACCCGTGCACGTGGTCCGTGTTGTAGGTTTTGACGATGCCGACAATTTTTGCGGGGTCGACTTTCAAAACCGGATCGCCGATTCGGTCGCTCGGTTTGTAGATTGGTATTTCGCGACGGTAGGGCGGATCGAGCGGCATGTAAATGTCGTGCAATCCTTTTATGGCCGTCGGAATATGCTCGTTCAGTTCAATGACTATTTTATCGGCCATGCGCGCGAAAGTCGGGATGTTTCCGACACCGGGGCCGAGCACGATTTCTCCCTTTTCGCTCACTTCGCAGGCTTCGATGATGGCGAGGTCTATTTTCCCGAAAAAGTGGTAGCGCATGTCTTGCGCGAGATGCGACAAGTGCATGTCGACGTAGTTGATGTCGTGGTTGTTGATCCGCGCCCGCGTGTCTTTGCACGACTGGTACGGGGTGCGGAATTCGACAGCGTTGGCCCTGGCGAGGGCACCGTCGGTGTAGTCGTTGGTCGAAGCGCCGGTGAACACGTTGATTTTGAACGGTCGGCCTGCTTCATGTTCTTTTATCGCTTTTTCGGCGATAGCCGGAGCAACGAATTTGGGTGTTCCGGCAGCGGTAAATCCTGAAAATGCGACACTGTCGCCATTTTTTACCAATTCGGCGGCTTCTGCCGCAGTAATAATAGGAAAAGCCATATCCTCTGTATGTTAGATGATAAATTTATTTTGTTTTTGTCTCGTTTTTCAGCATAAAGTATGTTGTTTTCTACGCATAGTCGGTAAGGGTATCGCGGATTTTACGTAAGTTTGCACCATATTTGACTGCAAAAGTAGTGAAAATCGGGTGCATAATGCTTGCGCTTGCATAAAAAGTTTGGCGAAACGTATTTTGTTTTATGCAAAACGTCGAAATAAGGCATTTTTTAGAGGAAATAGACTTTTTTGCGCAGCATCCGGCAAATATATTCGGCATATAAAACGGACAGAAATTTTATGAACGAAGAAAAGAAATTGTTTATCGAGACCTACGGATGCCAAATGAACGCTGCCGACAGCGAAGTGGTGGCTGCCGTTATGAAAACTGCCGGTTACGATCCTGTCGCTACGGCAGAAGAGGCGGATGCTGTTTTTCTGAACACCTGTTCGATTCGCGACAATGCGGAGCAGAAAATATATTCCCGTCTCGAATATTTTGCTTCTTTGCGGAAAAAGCGCGGCGGCCGCAAGCTGATTCTCGGCGTGCTCGGCTGCATGGCAGAACGGGTCAAAGATGCGTTGATTGCCGATTATGGCGTCGATATAGTCGCGGGTCCGGACGCTTATTTGTCGCTTCCGGAGATGATTGCTTCTGCCGAGATGGGAGAAAAGGCCATCAATGCGGAATTGTCAACTACGGAAACTTATCGCGACATCATCCCGCGGCGCATAGGGCATAGCCGCGTGAGCGGCTACATCAGCATCATGCGGGGGTGCAACAATTTCTGTTCCTATTGCATCGTTCCTTATACGCGCGGACGTGAGCGCAGCCGCGAGCCACGCAGCGTACTCAACGAGCTCGACGATATGCGTCGGCGCGGATTCAAGGAAGTTGTTTTGTTGGGCCAGAATGTCAATTCTTACCGGTATTTGAAAGTCGACGGGTCGATTGTCGGGTTTGCCGATTTGCTTCGGATTGTGGCCGAAGCCGCTCCGGAAATGCGCGTCCGCTTCACGACTTCCCATCCAAAGGACATGACGGATGAAATCATCGACGTGATAGCGTCGGTGCCGAATGTTTGCCGCCATGTGCATTTGCCTGTGCAATCGGGGAGCAACAAGGTGCTTAAAGCGATGAATCGGAAATATACGCGCGAATGGTATCTCGACCGCGTGGAGTCGATTCGCCGCGCCATGCCCGATTGCGGCATTTCGACAGATTTGTTTACGGGCTTCCACGACGAAACGGAAGCCGACTTTGAAGAAACTTTGAGCTTGATGCGCGAAGCGAGGTTCGACAGCGCGTTTATGTTCAAGTATTCCGAACGCCCCGGCACTTATGCGGCTCGTTGCCTGCCCGACAATGTGAGCGAAGAGGTGAAAATCGACCGCCTGAACCGGATGATTGCGTTGCAAAACGAATTGTCGGCCGAGAGCAACCGCCGCGACATTGGAAAGACGTTTGAGGTGCTGACGGAAGGGCGTTCGCGGCGTTCTGCCGATCAATTGTGCGGGCGCAACGAGCAGAACAAGATGGTCGTGTTCCGGCGCGGCAATTACAAGGTTGGGGATATTGTAAGGGTGAAAGTGGTGGACGCTTCGTCGGCTACGTTGCTTGGAGAGACTGTGGAATAAACGTTTGCGCCAAATGGAAATGGACGATAACAAGAAATTGGCTTCCGACGACTTTGACCCGTACGCGATAGACAATGGGGACACGCGGTTGTGGAATCGCAATTACATTCTTGTCATGACGGCAAATTTCTTGCTGTTTTTTTCTCTCTATTGCTTGATGCCGATATTGCCGATTTATTTGTCCGAGCAGCTTCATGCCGGTCGCGACATCATCGGAAAGGTGATGGGGGGATTTATCGTCACCGGCTTGATGGTGCGTCCGTTTAGCGGTTTTTTGGTCGACAGTTTCCCTCGCAAGAAAGTTCTGATGGTGTGCTATTTGGTGTTCATGCTGTTTAATTTCGGTTATATTTTTGCGTCGACAGTCTTGGCTTTCGCTTTGATTCGAACGTTGCAAGGATTCGCGTTTGGGTCTACCTCCGTGTCGAACAGCACGGTGGCTATCGACGTGCTTCCTTCGTGCCGTCGGAATGAGGGTATTGGCTATTATGGAATCAGCAACAACCTCGCCATGGCGGTAGGTCCTTCGGTGGCGTTGTTTTTATATCATCATATCCCGAATATTCAGATCGTTTTTTCTGTGCCGTTGCTGTCTGCCATGCTGGGGTTTGCTTGCGTGTTGGCCGTCAAAAACCGTCCCCGCGCGCTTGTCAAGGTGCAGACGCCAATGTCGCTCGACCGTTTCTTTCTGGTAAAGAGCGTTCCGGAGGGCTTGACGCTGACCACATTCGCATTTGCCAGCGCGACGCTGACCACCTATTTGGCAATTTACAGCACGCAGGAACTCGGATTGTATTCCGGTTCGGGGATTTATTTCCTTGTGATGGCAAGCGGTTTGATCATGTCGCGCGTGTTTACGAACAAATGGGTGCGGCGCGGCTTTATCGTTGAAAACGTCAAAGCCGGCATGCTGCTCGTCATCGCGGGATTTTTCTTGTTTGTCGGGATTCAAAGCCTTGCTGCCTACTACATTTCCGCGTTTGTCATCGGGCTGGGCTATGGGACGATGTGCCCGTCGTATCAGTCGATGTTTATCAATCTTGCTCCGAACAGCCGGCGAGGCACGGCAAATTCGTCGTATCTGACTTCGTGGGATGTAGGAGCCGGCATCGGCATCTTTTCTGCCGGATACATAGCAGAGGGCACGAGCTACCACACGGTGTATTGGTTGTGTTTGGGCCTTTGCGTGGTGGGTGCCGCTGTCTATTTCTTGTTTACTTCGAAGCATTATGCGCGTTTGAAGATTCGTTGACGACACGGATATGGAAAGTGCCAAGCGTCCTGTTGAAATTCGCCTCGAAACGGAAAGGCTGATATTGCGCCCATGGCGCAAGTCGGATGCGGCCGCATTATACAAATATGCGAAAGACGAGCCTGTCGGCGATGCTGCCGGATGGCCGCCGCACAAGTCGATAGAAGAAAGCGAGGAGGTGATACGGACTGTTTTTTCCGCGCCGGAGATTTATGCCATTGTGCCGAAAACGGCAAAAGAACCGGTGGGTTGCGTCGGTTTGATGTTTAAGCGTCGGGCGTCAATGAAGGATGGCGATGCGGAGATCGGGTATTGGATAGGCGTGCCTTATTGGGGGCGGGGACTTGTGCCGGAGGCTGTGGCGTGTTTGCTGAAACGGGCGTTTGGCACGCTTGGCATCGACACGGTGTGGTGCGCGTATTATGAGGGGAACGAGCGTTCCCGACGCGTTGCGGAGAAATGCGGTTTCCGGTTTCATCATGTCGAAGGAGCCGCTTATGGCGTGGCGGCAGAATGTTTCACATGCCTGTCGCGCGAGGAATGGGTCAGGGAATCGCCGGCTTCGGAATGGAGCAGGGGAAAATAAAAGCCGCCCGAACTGTTTGTCCGGACGGCGTATGGCGATGTCGGGGAAATGTCAAATGGACAATCTCCGCAAAGTGTCGAGCAATTCCCGATTGATAGGCTTGTCTTTTTTGATGGCTTTCGTAAACGGCACGTAGACGATTTCGTCGTTTGCCACCCCTATCATCACGTTTCTTTGGTCTTCGAGCAGCGCATCGATGGCAGCCGCGCCCATGCGCGAAGCGAGGATGCGGTCGTGGGCAGTGGGCGAGCCTCCGCGTTGGAGGTGTCCGAGAATCGACACGCGCACTTCGTATTGCGGATATTCGTTTTTGACGCGTTCTGCCAAAGCCATTGCTCCGCCTGTGACGGGACTTTCCGCAACAAGCACTATCGAAGAGTTTTTGCTTTTTCGGAATCCGTTGTTGATGAGTTCTTCCAATTGGTCGACTTCCGTGGATATTTCCGGAATGATGGCAGCTTCAGCGCCTGCCGCGATTGCGCCGTTGAGCGCGAGGAATCCGGCATCGCGCCCCATCACTTCGATGAAAAACAAACGTTCGTGGGATGTCGCCGTGTCGCGTATTTTGTCGACGCATTGCATGATGGTGTTGAGCGCCGTGTCGTAGCCGATTGTGGTGTCGGTGCCAAACAAGTCGTTGTCGATTGTGCCCGGAAGCCCGACAACCGGAATGTTGAACTCTGTGGCAAAGATGCGGGCGCCCGTGAGCGAACCGTCGCCGCCGATGACGACAAGGGCGTCGATGCCGTGCTTGGTCATGTTTTCGTAGGCGATTTTGCGTCCTTCTGCTGTTTTAAATTCTGCACAACGCGCGGTTTTCAAGATGGTGCCGCCTTGCTGGATGATATTGGATACGTTTTGCGTATGGAATTCGACAATTTCGTCGGTTACGAGCCCGCGATATCCGCGGTAAATGCCTTTGACGGCAATTCCGTTGAAGATGGCGGAACGAGTGACGGCGCGAATAGCCGCATTCATGCCGGGGGCATCGCCGCCGGAAGTCAAAATACCGATGCATTTAGTTGGCATAGTTGTAGTCTTAAGGTGGGTTCTATCAATTCCATTTTTTATTTCTTGCATAAGGCAGCAGAACCCTTT
>UQKE01000027.1 GCA_900541555.1 uncultured Porphyromonadaceae bacterium
CAGAAGAAAAATGAATGAATTCTTTTTCTTCTGCACTCACCTTTCACTATCTTTGCTGCCCAATAAAAAACACAAAAAAATGTCAACCTACACAGAAGACAAACGGAAAGTGACGACACGCCGCCTTTTCGAAATGAAACAACGCGGAGAAAAAATAGCCATGCTGACTGCCTACGACTTTTCCATGGCCCGGCTCATTGACGAAGCCGGCATGGACGTTATCCTCGTTGGCGACTCGGCAAGCAACGTAATGGCCGGCAACATAACGACATTGCCCATGACGCTCGACCAAATGATTTACCACGGCAAATCGGTCATGCGCGCCGTGCGCCGTGCATTGGTTGTCGTCGACATGCCTTTCGGCACCTATCAAGGCAATTCCAAAGAAGCGCTCGCTTCTGCCGTGCGAATCATGAAAGAAACCCATGCCGACTGCGTGAAGCTCGAAGGCGGGGCAGAAATCAGGGAATCCGTGGAAAGGATTCTTTGTGCCGGCATCCCTGTCATGGGACACCTCGGGCTTACGCCTCAATCAATCAACAAATTCGGTTCCTACACCGTCCGCGCTCGCGAAGAGGCGGAAGCGCAAAAATTGATAGAAGATGCCCGTATGCTTGAAGAGATAGGCTGTTTTGCAATCGTATTGGAGAAAATACCAGCGGTATTGGCGGAAAAAGTCGCAAAAATGCTGTCCATCCCAATCATCGGAATCGGCGCCGGCGGTGGCGTCGACGGGCAGGTACTGGTCATGCACGACATGTTGGGCATCAACAAGGGATTCTCTCCCCGCTTCTTGCGCCGGTATGCCGACCTCGGCACTGTGATTACCGATGCCGTGTCGAAATATATCGACGATGTGAAAACAGCCGATTTCCCCAACGAAAAAGAGCAATATTGACGCACAAACGCATATCGAACCAATCAAAACAAACCGAGGCGGCAGCTTTCAGCAAGCTCCGCCTCGATTCTTTAAAACCCATAAAAATACTTACACCCCTACCGTAGTGACGACCCCGTCGGCTATCAAGCATCGGAGCTCCGATTCCGATTACAATTCAAGGGAATTTTCCTTCAATAGGAAATCATAAATGCTAATGGTCGTAATGCCAACTTCATCCCTTGTGACAGGACTTTCTTCGCCGACAACGATAATCTTCTTGAACGAATCGTCCACTTTCAATAATGATGCTCTTTCCTGCCTGATTTTTTCATCAGACCCCATCCGATAAGCCGATTGGATGTAATACCTTCTGCTTCCCAAATTGCAAACGAAATCTACCTCAAAACTAAAACGTCGCTGCCTGCCGCTTTCATCAGCCATTACCACCGGAACTATGCCTACATCCACATTGAAACCCCGTATCCGCAATTCGTTGTATACCATATTTTCCATCAAATGGCTTCTTTCCGACTGACGGAAATTGATGCGAGCGTTGCGCAATCCCAAGTCCATGAAATAATACTTGTAAGGGGCATTTACATAGCGTTTCCCCTTGATGTCATAGCGTGTGGATTTTTCGACAAGGAATGAATCGCACAAATAGTCGATATATTCTTTGACAGTATCGTATGATATGCCCGACTTCTTCTCGCTCCGGAATGTATTCGCCAACTTGTTCGGGTTCGTGAGAGACCCAACGCCGGAAGCCATAATATTGATAAGTTCTTCCAAATCATCATCCTTGCGTATTTCGTAACGATCTTTGATGTCCTTGATATAGACCTCGTCAAACAGCAATTTCAAAAACTTTGCTTTCTGCTCTTCCGTAGCATACGACAATATCTGCGGAAGGCCGCCATACAACATATATTCATTGAAGCCGGCTTGTACGCTGCCCTGATAAACCGACATGTATTCGCTAAAACTCAATGGATACATTTTCACTTCAAAGCCACGCCCTCGAAACTCCGTGACTATATCTTTGGAGAGAAATTTTGCATTGCTGCCGGTCACATACACATCTACATTACGCATTCTTAAAAAACCGTTCAACACATCCTCAAAGTGACCGAGCATCTGCACCTCGTCCAACAAGAGATAATGCATGGCGTCATCCGTAATGCGACTTTCCACGTATGCAAACAAATTGTCAGGATTTCTCATTTCCCGATTCTTATAATCTTCCAAATCTAATTTTATGACATGGTCCGAAGCAATGCCGTTTTTTTCGAGCCAAGAGGCAAATATCTCAAAAAGGAGATAAGACTTGCCGCATCTGCGCATGCCCGTTACAACCTTGATCATGCCATTATGACGCAGGGATATGAGTTCGTCCAGATATTTTTTTCTTTCTATATGCACCATGCTAACCGAATTTTATGTCAATTTATGACAGAGTTTTCGATTACAAAAGTAGCAATTCCATACCGTACCGCCAATTGCTAATCGAAAAAACTGTCATAAACTGACATATTTTTCGACTAATATGCTTCCATAAGTTTTCCTTTGCTCCATTTGCTTCTTTTATCGCTGCCCGACTCCGCTTCTTGGAGGCCATTTTGCCGCGAAAAGAGCAATATTGACGCGCAAACGCATGCCGCGCCAATCAAAACAAACCGAGGCGGCAGCTTTCAGCAAGTTCCGCCTCGATTCTTTAAAACCCATAAAAATACTTACATCACTACCGTAGTGACGACTCCGTCGGTGAAAACAACCACAAACGTGTTGCTATACATCCAACGTGTTTTGTTGCCTTGCTCGCGCACGGTCGACGGCCGTCCGGCGGCAAGTTTCACTTCCGTTTCGTTCATGCCTTTCACCACATCGCCCGTTTCTATCTCCTCCCAATGGGTTACCGGCTGGTTCTGTGCCGATTTCACGTATTCCACCATTTCTTGCAGAAATTTGGAGTTGACATAAGAAAATGTTTCCACCACGTTTTTATGTTGCTCCTTTTCCTGCGGTTTTAATTTCTCAATGGCCATTTTGCGCGGAAGGATGCCTTTCTCCTTGTATGCGGTTTGAATGTTGTAGGTGACAAACGACAGCATTCCGTCGACAACTTGAAATGCCGTCTCGCAAGCGAATTCCATTTCATCGCGTCCTTTGCCATACAAGTCGTAGCGGCTTACGACAAAACGCTTCGCCGACGACTCGATTGTTTCCACGACATCGGTCTCTTTGTTGAGATGATCGAAAGCGTAAACCAAAGCGCCGACGAAAATATCCTCATCCGAAATGCCGGCAAGGTCGAAAAAATCGGACACTACCAATTTCCCGTCGGACGGAGCCGGACGAAACATCCGCACACCATCGACAACCTCCGGATCTGTCTCCGAGCGTTCGCGAGCCCATGCGTTGAGATCGTCGGTCGCGTCGTCGGCTGCCCCATCGGTTGCAAATACGGCAAGCGGCATCACCAACAACGACAAAAACAATATTACTTTCGTCATGCTTGCTCAATTAAAACGACACACCGACACGGAGAATCAAATTGCTCGACTTGCCATATTCATAGCCAAACATGACAGGGTTAATTGACATAAACCCGCGTTGATAAGTCAAATCAACGTTAAACCGGCTTAACCAAACGCCAACACCGGCTTGGATTCCGGCGTCAAAACGCGTGTCGAGCGCATGGTCAATCCCATATTCATTCGAGTCTTTCTCTTCTTCACTCGTGCTTGACCACTTTTGATCCTCCTTCCCTTTGCCCGCGTATGCAAATCCGCCAAATGCACCCAAATGCACATCCAAGCTCAACACATCGGAAAAAGCATATTTGTAGCCAAACATCAAGGGCGTCAATTTAATATCATGCGCCACAAACGACCTTTTCAATGAGTATGTTTCGCTGGAACGCTCGTTTTTCGCGCCGCGCGTTCCCAATCCGAATTCCATGCCCCAATAGAAGCCTTTATCCTTTATCGATTTTTGAAATCCAATTGCAATATCGTATCCGAGCTTCGAACCGATGCTTCTCCCTTCTCCATTATCAGTAAATTCATTGGCTCCGGCCACATTGTTGACAGACATGCCGGCACGAAGATACCACGTAGCCGGGACACGCTCTTTTTCATAAAAAGTGGTGCTGCGCATCAATTGCGCTTGGGCTGAAAGCCCCATTGTCGCCATAACGGCAAAAATCAATAATTTTTTCATATCGTTTTGTTTTTAAGTTTCTTATACGAATTGCTATTTGCTATCCACAGCTTGTGTGGTTTCGTCGCGCGTGTTTATGCTGCGGACATACGACGGGGAATAGGCTGCCGGATAAACCACGCGCACCATTTCCAAATCGTCCGGCGAAGTGCCAAGATTGCGGAAATTCACATACTTGGCGGGGAATCCCGTCAGGTTGATGACAAGTTTGTGGGGATCGCTTTCGTCGATATACGAATCAAAAAGAGGCTCTATCAGCACGTCGGCATCCGAAATCTGCACCGCTTGGTAGAGCGCGCGCTTTTTGAAGTTTTCCAATTCGACGATAGTCAAATTTTCCGGCGATTTGATTTTGTAAGTGTAGGGGCCGTATGGCTGGCGTTCAGTTTCAATCATTTGCAAATCGGCAATCAATGGATGGATGAACACCTTCACTTCCGGCTCGGCTGCGCGAGTGACAGCCTCTTCAAATGCATGTTCTTCCCGTTGTTGGGTCGTTTTGCGCTGCGCTTGCATAACAACGGTGGCGAAAACTGCGAGGCCGAGCAGCAATGCGATTCTTTTCATTTTCTTTTCCCTATGTTCGTGACGGGAGCAACTGTTAGGCTGCCTTCGGATCCCGTGGAAGACAAATGAAAAAAGAATGATTCGTTTGCCACATAATAAAAAAAGCGTGGGATCCAACCTATCAGCTTACCCCACCCTTAGGCTCTCGCATTGCCTCGACAGAGGATAAGCAACACAGCCAGCCCACGCAGATATGAAGCACATTCCCCCATGGGGGAATACAAGCAAATCATATCCTACGCAAACGGTCGTTGCTATTATCTTCCCTGTCTTTAAAATTTGCGAGATTCAAAGGATAGAAGATAAACGCAATAGAACGCGTTTCTTTAATATGTCACCCACTCCGCCCTTTCAAGGCGGACTGTGCGTTACAAAAGTATAAACTTTATCAAAAATCGACAAATTTCCGATATGAATTTTCAATAAAAACAAGTTTTTCTTTTCATCCGCTCTTTTCTTCTCAGGTTTTAGAAGCGTGCGGAAGCGCAGCAAGTTGAGCAATACATCGCAGCCCGCGATGCTTATTCCGCCTTTTCTATTTCGCCGGCTGCCGATTCTTCTTCCACATCCACGATGCCGGGCGCAAATTGCGCCGAAGGCAACGAATCGACGGAAGTCGTATCGGGCGGCAATACAGTATGGCAATCATACGGACGGTCCACCTCAAACGACGGTTTGTCGGGAATCCGGCCGCGATAGCGCGACAACGACGGATCGGCCAGCACTTTCTCCATGAAACGCCCGAACATAGGCAATGCCGTATGGCTGCCTTGCCCCATCCGCCCGCTTCGGAAATGCACGTTGCGGTATTCGCCGCCAACCCAACATCCGGCAACAAGATTTTTTGTCACGCCGACATACCATCCGTCGCTATTGTCGGTTGTCGTGCCGGTTTTGCCTCCGAAATTCGTGTCGTAACGATGAATGTCGTAGCCCCACAGCGCCATCGACGTTCCGCCGGGCTCTGTCATTCCGGCAAGCAACATTTGTTGCATCAGAAATGCCGTTTCACGGCTGACGGCTCTTTTGTTTTCCGGCTCATGCCGATACACGACATTGCCATCCTTGTCTTCAATTCGCGTGACAAACGACGGCATGTTGCGCCGTCCGCCGTTCATGATCGTGCAATAGGAATTCACCATGTCGAGCAACGTCACGTCCGACGAACCCAACGCCAATGCCGGAGTGTTTTGCAATGGCGACCGGATGCCCAAACGCTTTGCCACGTCGATCACCCGTTGCATCCCGACTTCTTCCGCCACGGCCACAGCCACCGAATTGACAGAATTGGAGAAAGCATGTTTCAGCGACATGGGCGCGCCGGTGTAAACTCCTGTGGAATTGCGCGGAGCCCACTTTATGGGATTATGCCCGGCATCGAACGCATCATATTGCCTGTATTCGTCCACGCGATCGTCGCACGGTCCGAGGCCCGCTTCCATTGCAGCAGCATAGACAAACATTTTAAACGTCGACCCGGGTTGGCGTTCAGCCGTCGCCTTGTCGTATTCCCAATGGTCGAAATCGATATCGCCCACCCATGCCTTTATGTCGCCGGTGGCAGGCTCCATGGCCAAGAAAGCGCAATGCATGAAGCGCGTCATGTAGCGGATCGAGTCCATCGTGCTAAGATACATGTCTTTTGTTCCAAGCTCATAATCGAACACTTTGACACGATGGGGCATATTCAGATAGCGCATCACCGAGTCGGGGTCGTTCGGAAATCGCGCGGACAATCGCTTATAAGCATCTGTCTTTTTCGCCAAATTCTCAACAAACCGATCTTGCCCTTCTTTCGAACGGTCGTGCCACGGATTCTCGTTGCCCCAATCGGCATTGAAGTTGCGCTGCACTTGCTCCATCTTTTCTGCCACGGCCTCTTCCGCGTATTTTTGCATCTTTGAATCGAGCGTCGTGTAAATCTTCAATCCATCGCCATATAGGTCATAACCGTTTTCCTTGCACCATTCGTTCAACTCTTCGGCAAGCGCCTGACGGAAATACGGGGCAATCCCGTCGCCCGGTTTTGTCGCATGGTATTTCAAAACAAGCGGCAACGCCGACAACGAATCGTACTCGGCTTTCGTTATTCCATTTTTCTGATAAAGATTGTGCAACACCACATTTCTCCTTTGCCGGCTGGCCTCCGGATGAAGCCGCGGATTGTAGGTCGTAGTGGCTTTCAGCATCCCGACAAGCGTGGCACATTGTTCCGTTGTCAATTTGTCGGGCGTTGTGCTGAAATAAGTTTGAGCGGCCGTCCGGATGCCGTATGCGTTGCTTCCGAAATCCACCGTGTTGAGATACATCGTCAGTATTTCCTGTTTCGAGAAAAACATTTCAAGCTTCACGGCCGTAATCCATTCTTTTGTCTTCATCACGCACAACCGGACGCCGGGTATATAGCCCATCAATCCCGTCGAATATTCCGTTCGAGTCTTAAACATGTTTTTCACCAACTGTTGCGTAATCGTGCTTGCACCGCGCGCATCGCCCTCGGCAACCATGTCCTTCACGGCTGCCGCCACACCCTCGAAATCAATCCCGAAATGCTCATAAAACCGCTCATCCTCCGTAGCCACAAGCGCCTTGATCATCATCGGAGATATTTCCTCATAGGTCACAGGGATGCGATTTTCCCGATAGTAACGGCCCATCACGACACCATCGGAACTGTAAACAATCGATGCCGCATCTTGCTTCGGATGCGCGATGGCTTCCAAACTGGGCGACTTCCCGAAAAGCCAAAGGAAATTAATGTCGACCATCAACAAGTATATCAAAAACAACGCGACCAAGCTCGCCATGACAATCCCCGTCTTGGCATACCATCGCGCTTGCTTGTACGTCCGCTTGTACCAACGCCAGAATCGTGCAATCTCATGGCACACGAATCGCAACAAATCCACCAACTTTTCGAACAAACTTTTGACAAAATAAGTCTTCATCGCCACTCGTTTTTCTCATGCAAATATACGGCAAGCCTCGCGTAAAACAATCGGAAAAAATCACATAAAAACAACGACGGCGAGACATGAACATCTCGCCGCCGCACTCCTATATCAAATCAATTTTTACACAAATCAATCGATTATCTCGAATCCTGTATAAGGCACCAATGCTTTCGGGATTCGAATGCCTTCGGGCGTCTGGTTGTTTTCGAGCAAAGCCGCCATGATGCGCGGCAATGCAAGAGCCGACCCGTTCAGCGTGTGGCAAAGCGTAATTTTTTTGTTCGCGTCGCGATACCGACAATGCAGACGGTTGGCCTGATAGCTTTCGAAATTAGAAACGGAACTTACTTCCAACCAACGCTTTTGCGCTGCCGAGAAAACTTCGAAATCAAACGTGATGGCCGACGTGAAACTGATGTCGCCACCGCAAAGGCGAAGGATATGCCACGGCAATTCAAGCTTTTCGAGCAATCCTTGCACATGGTCTTTCATCTCTTCAAGCGCAGCATACGAATTTTCAGGTTTTTCAATCCGTACAATTTCCACCTTGTCAAATTGATGAAGCCTGTTCAGCCCGCGCACGTCTTTGCCATACGATCCTGCCTCGCGGCGGAAACATGCCGAATAAGCGCAATTCTTTTTCGGCAGGTCTTTCTCGTCGAAAATGACGTCGCGATAAATATTTGTCACCGGCACTTCTGCCGTCGGAATCAAATAGAGGTTGTCCAAATTGCAATGATACATCTGGCCTTCCTTGTCGGGCAATTGGCCCGTGCCGATTCCCGACGCTTCGTTGACGACATAAGGCGGCTGCGTTTCCAAATATCCAGCCTTGGATGCCTCGTCGAGGAAAAATTGGATCAACGCCCGTTGGAGCTTCGCGCCTTTTCCAAAATACACAGGGAAACCGGCTCCCGTGATTTTCACGCCAAGTTCGAAATCAATCAAATTATACTTTTTGGCCAAATCCCAATGCGGCAGTGCGTCTTCGGGCAAATCGGGCATTACCCCGCCTGTCTTTTCGACCACATTGTCGTCGGCAGAATCGCCTTCCGGCACCATCGGGCACGGCGTATTCGGAATATTGAGCAATATTTCCGTGATTTTGTCGGCTGCGGTTTTTAATTCTTCCTCGATAGATTTGGCGGAATCTTTCAACGATGCCACCTCATTTTTCACCTTTTCGGCTTCATCCTTGTTTCCGGCTTTCATCAGAGCGCCGATTTGCGCGGCGAGCTTGTTCTGTTCCGAGCGATTTTGATCCAATTGGGCTTGCGCGGAACGGCGCGTTTTGTCCAAGTCGAGGATTTCATTGATCAGTTGTTCCGCATCGAAATGCTTCACCGCCAAACGGCGAATGATTTCTTGCGGATTTTCTTTGATTGCAGATAATGTTAACATGTCTGTCTCCTAACAAATGATTCGTCTTTTCAATAAATATTGTCATGCGAGCAATTCGCGCACCTTGGCAGAAATGGCTTTGCCTTCCGCTTTTCCGGCAAGTTCTTTTGTGGCAACGCCCATCACTTTGCCCATTTCTTTCTGCGATGTCGCGCCGACACGACCGATAATTTCTTTCAAAGCGGCAGCCAGCTCCTCATCGGAAAGCTGTTTCGGAAGATACTCTTCGATGACGGCAGCTTGCGCCAATTCTTCTTGTGCAAGATCCGAACGATTCTGCTCATTATAGATTTGCGCACTCTCGCGACGTTGTTTCACCATTTTTGAAAGAATCCTCACGGCTGTTTCGTCGCTCAATTCGCCGTCGCTGCCTTTGGCTGTTTTCGCTTCGAGAAATTCTTTTTTTATCCCGCGCAATGCTTCGAGACGCATTTTGTCCCGTGCAAGCATGGCGGCTTTAATGTCTTCGCTTACTTTTTCAAACAAACCCATATTATTCTGTTTTTACGTTTTACATTAATCAAATTCGACCACTCTTCCATGCAGTCCCGACGACGATGCTGCCGGCTGCTGTTGCGCAGACTCCGCCTGCATCTCGCACAATGCCTTCCATTCCTCGCGGAGTTTCACATCCGCGCCACGACGATAAGTAGGATTCTTTTCCACGAAATTAATCAGCACGTCGTTGTCCATTTGTTCCGGCGAAAGCAATATGTAATTGGCGCTGGCTTTGATGCGCGTGATTTCCGCCACTTTCTCTTGCCCGTATTCTTCGGCAATGCGCGCCGACGAAATTTGCGACTCCGGCTCTTGCTTCTTGCCATGCCGTCCGCCGTCTTTCGATTTATAATGGAACTCTTTGCCCAAGCTAATGTCGAAGCCCGAAGCAAGAATCGTGATTTTCACTTTGCCGTCCAACGAATTGTCGACCGACGTTCCCCAAATGACATCCACATCTTTGGCAAAATTCGTCATAAAGTTTGTGATTTCGTTCATTTCGCCCATCGTCAGTTGCTTGTCGGCATCCTGCGAATAATAAAGGTTGAACAAAAACCGCTTCGACGTTTGAATGTCGCGATATTTCAGGAGCGGAGAATTGAGGGCATCCTGAATGGCTTTCGTCACGCGATTTTCCCCTTCGCCGTATCCTGTGCTGATAATTGCCGTTCCGCCATCTTTGAGCGTCGTATTGACATCCTCGAAATCGAGGTTGATTTTACCGTTTGTGTTTATCATTTCCGAAATGCTTCGAGCCGCATCGGTGAGCGTCTCATCGGCCATGTCGAAGGCATTTTCAAAATTCAAGTCGCTATAAATTTCTGTCAAACGCTCATTGTTGATCACCAACATCGCATCGACATAACGGCTCATCTCATCGGCCCCTTCAAGCGCCTTCATGATTTTCTTTTCGCCTTCGAAAAGAAACGGGATGGTGACAATTCCCACGGTAAGCATGCCGCGTTCGCGGGCTATGCGAGCCACGACAGGCGAGGCGCCTGTGCCCGTGCCGCCGCCCATGCCGGCTGTGATGAAAACCATTTTCGTGTCTTCGTCGAACAGTTCCGCTATTTCCGCAGCGCTTTCTTCGGCCGCCGCTTTCGCGCGCTCCGGCTTATTGCCGGCGCCAAGCCCCCTTGTTACGGTGGGTCCCAGCAAAAGCCGTTCCGGAACGGGAGAATTGTTTAACGCCTGCCTGTCTGTGTTGGTCACAACAAACGAAACGCCCGGAATTCCTTGTTTATACATGTGGTTGACCGCATTGTCGCCGCCACCGCCTACGCCAACCACCTTGATGATGGGAGTTCCATTTTCATTGAAACTCTCTTTTTCCGTAAATTGGGAACTCGGAAAAACTGTGGAATTTTTTGCTATATCTGAACAATTCATAGTCTTCCTTTTTTTCAAAATCTGCCTCTTTTATCCGTTTCTTCGTCGTCTTCATCATCGTCGAAGGAATCATCGATCGTCGTTTTGAGCTTTTTGAAAATCTTGCCAAAGCCCAAACCGGATTTTTTCTTTTCTGCCACAACCTCGACATGCTTCGTGTCTTGTTCCTGCTCTTCCGGCTCGACCGACACCGGCATTGGAGCAACAACGCAATCGACCAATTGTTCGCCATGCGAAGCAATATCGTTGACCACCGACAAAAGTTGCGGAATTTTCGACAACTCCATCGTTTCGTCTATGCCATTTATCATCCCGTTCCTTACCGGCATTTTGCAAACAGAACTCAGCAATTCGCGCATATTTTTCAAGCGCATGCCTCTGCCAATGGCCACAATTCCGGCAGGCAATTGTTCGGGAGTCAGTCCGGCTATGGAAAGCTGGTTAAACACATTTTCCGCAATCTCGCCGGCACGCGCTGTCACATAGTTTGCGACATCCAATGCGCCAACGCCGCCAATATCGAGTTTCTGCAAATCCGAACCGGCGGAAGCCATCGCGTCGCCATAATTGCGCTTGATATTGTCTGCGGCCTCTTCAAGGATGTTGAGCGTCGACAAGTCTTTCGTTATGTTGCGCGACCCCATCGGAATGACATTCACATAAGCCATCCGATTGTTTTTGTAAATAGTCACCGCCGTTGTCTCCGCTCCGTGATCGACCAGCATGCAGCCCAAACGGCGTTCTTCTTCCGTCAACAAAGCAGCTGCCGCTGCTATCGGGGCAATCACGTAACCGGCTATTTCTACATGCAAGCGATTGAACACCATTTGGATGTTTCGCTTGATTTGCGGACGGCATGTCACCACATTCATGGATGCACAGAAATGAGCGCCCAGCGAACCTATCGGGTTGGCCACCTCCACGCCGTCAAGCTCATATTTGCATGGCATCACGGCAAGCACGTCTGCTTTTTCGACTTGCGCGGCAGCTTCCCTTTCGATTCTGCCAATAAACTCTTTGCTGATGGGCGTCTGTTCGTCAATGTCGCGAGCTACGGCAATCGGGTGCGAACAAAGCGAGCGTCCGGAAAGCGCGATATAAACGCTTTTAATTTTGCGAGGAGCAAGCCGCTTGTCAGATTGAAGCCTGTCGAGCAACATGCCGGTCTTCCCGCACACTTCGTCGACATTCACAATGCTGCCATAACGCACGCAATCGACAATCGGCACTTCGTGATAGCACACAATCGAAGCATCGCGATGACCTTCCCCGCCTACGCTTGCCACCACGCCGGCAATATGGGAACTGGCTATTTCCAATGCGACAATATACTGTTTGTTTTCCATATTCTGAAAATATATTAATTCACATCCTTTTTCTTCGTTTCGCCCGACAAGGTGTCGGAGCTGTCATACACCGATACATCCTGCAACGGGTCGGGCATTTCTTCATGTCCCAAGTTTTCATCTTGAATCCATAACCTTGAAACCGCCTTACGCTTGACGGCTACAATCTGGTTGTGCCATTTCAGCGAAATCGTATCGTAAATGTTCCATCCTTTGACAGGCAAAACCTCTTTATAAAATCGAAACAATTTCCCGAATTTTGCCGGCAAATTGTCGAGCGAGCCAAGATTCACGACGTGTCCCGCTATATTCGGAATTATATACACGTTTTGCGAATCTGCCACTTCAATAGCGCCCACCAAGTTGTCGATTTCCGGATTTTCCCGCATATAGTCGAGCAACGGCATCAACCGTTCGGGCGGATACTGGCGGGAAAACGCCCCTGCTGCCACAGGCACATCGGTGAAAATATTAAAAGAAACCGGCACTCGTTTGCCGCTTCTGTTGATATAGTACGATGCCCCTGAACGCTCAAACACGCGAAGCACCGGCTTCACCGGATATATGTCGAGACACATCATATTGTCGTTGCTCCTGTAGCATTGCGCATATTCCACATAATATTGCTTGCCGAATGCCTTTTCTATCTGCTCTGCATTGATTGCCGCAAACTGCTTTCCGTCTGCTTGCAATCCCAACCGCTTTATTTCCGTCTCGATAAAGCGCGGAGAGACTATCGACATCGAATCGTTTCTTACGGCGATGCGAATGCCGCGGCATTGCTCTGTCCGAGCCATTGCGCCGGTCCAAAAAAACGAGGTCGCCACATAAATGGCTACCAATACCATCGATATGTAGAACACTAATTTTTTCAACGCCTTTCCTTTATCGCTTCGCAAATCGAAGGCAGATAGTTGCACACATCACCTGCCCCTGCCGTTAACAACACGTCAAAATTATAATTTTTTATTGTTTTTACCAAGTTTTCTTTTTTGCAAAGCATTTTGCTTTTGCATTTTATGTCTTTGAAAATAAGTTCCGATGTCACGCCCGCGATAGGCTGCTCGCGCGCCGGATAAATGTCGAGCAATATGACGTTGTCGGCATGCGACAACGCTTCGGCAAATTGCGGCGCGAAATCGCGCGTGCGGGAATACAAATGCGGCTGGAACACGACTGTAAGTTCCTTATCGGGATAAAGATCCTTCACCGAACGTATGCTTGCCTTCAATTCGTCGGGATGATGGGCATAGTCGTCGATAACCACTTTGCCATTTTCGCCGGATTCCTTCAACCAAAATTCAAAACGCCGCTTTGCTCCAAGAAACGTCCCTATGGCATCGCGCATCACAGCGTCGGAAACGCCGGCAAGATGGCATATCGCCATTGCCGCCACTGCATTTTCAATATTGATGTCGACGGGCACGCCCAGCGACACATCGCGTATCGTCGTGTCCGGAGCGACAAAGTCAAACACGATTTCTCCATTTCCTTTCCGAATGTTTTCAGCATGGAAATCGCCCTCGTCGCGCGAATAGCCATAAACCGTCACGCCTTGCTGCGGGCGCGGCTTCAATTTAAGCCCCGTGTGGCACAGCAAAACGCCTCCGGCACGAATCAATTCCGTGAAATGGGCAAAGCTCTCCAAATACGCCTCTTCTGTCCCATAGATGTCGAGATGGTCGGGATCGGTAGCCGTGACAACTGCCATATAAGGATTCAGCCAATGAAACGAACGGTCGAATTCATCGGCTTCGATGACAGTGTACGGGCTCGACGAATCGAGCAGGAAATTACTGTCGTAATTCCGCAATATGCCGCCAAGAAAGGCATTGCAGCCAATCGGAGAGCTATGAAGTATGTGAGCCGCCATGCTCGAAGTAGTTGTTTTTCCGTGCGTGCCGGAAAAACACAATCCTTTCGAATCATGCGTAATCAGCCCCAACACTTGTGCGCGTTTCATCACATCGAAGCCATTTTCCCTAAAATAACAAAGCGCCGGATGCGATGCAGGGACAGCCGGCGTGTAGACCACCAACGTGTCTTCTTTGCTGCGACAATATGAAGGAATCGCCTCGGCCGAATCCTCATAAGAGATCTCCACGCCCTCGGCGGCAAGTTCGTCGGTCAATTCCGTGCGAGTCCGATCATAGCCCGCCACCTTCCATCCTTTCGACAGGTAGTATCTGGCAAGCGCAGCCATGCCGATTCCGCCCACGCCTACAAAATAAACATTCTTGTAATTATTCTTATCCATATCAGTGACGCTTGTTTCGGCTCAATTCGAAAATCTTGTCGACAATGGCGCCTGCCGCGTTCCGGAGCGCCATTTTTTTAATATTCTCCGACAGCGAGTGCAATCTTGCATCGTCTTTCAACAACGCAAGCGCCGTAGGCATCAAATCCTTTCCGGCTTCGGCATCGGCCACCATCACTGCCGCCGAACGCTCGACAAGCGACATGGCGTTTTTCGTCTGATGATCCTCCGCGACATTGGGCGACGGCACAAGCAACGCCGCTTTCCCAAGCAATTGCAACTCCGAAATGGCACTTGCTCCTGCCCGCGACACCACAAGGTCGGAAGCGCGATAGGCTTCGTCCATATTTGTGATAAACATTGTTTTCACGACATTTGGCGGAGTCGAATCCTCGTCTTTATAAGCCTTTCCCGTTTGCCAAATGACTTGAACGTCCGATCCTGCAATTTCCGAAAGCGCCGCTTTCACGCAGTTATTGAGCGTGCGCGCTCCAAGGCTGCCTCCCACCACAAGCAACGTGCGACGGTCCGGATCAAGCCCGAATTTTCTTCGCGCCTCTTGCGGCGACAATGCGCATTCAAGGATATTTTGCCTCACGGGATTGCCCGTAAGCATAATTTTATCGGCAGGGAAATACCGTTCCATTCCCTCGTATGCCACGCAAATGGCATCCGCCTTGCGCGCAAGCAACTTGTTGGTCACTCCGGCATAAGAATTTTGCTCTTGTATAAGGGTCGGGATTCCTCGCTTTTGCGCTTCTTTCAGCATCGGGCCGCTGGCATATCCGCCCACGCCCACCGCAATATCCGGACGAAAATCACGCAATATCCTTTTCGCCATCTGCATGCTTTTCCACAAACGGAAAAGCACCTTGAAATTGCGCAATAAATTATGCCTGTCGAAACCGCTCACGGGCAGTCCGACTATTTTATATCCGGCCGCCGGCACTTTTTCCATTTCCATGCGATTTTCCGCACCGACAAAAAGAATATCGGCATCAGGGCAACGCCGCCTTATTTCGCCGGCAATGGAAAGCGCGGGGAAAATATGCCCTCCCGTGCCTCCGCCGCTGATTAACACTCTCGGTTTCTCGCTCATGTCTTTTCCTTTTCCTATTTTATTCAAACTCCTGCTTTGTCGGGTTGGCCGCACGCATCATCTCCGGCAAAGCTTCTTTTTCTTTATTTATCTCTTTCGCCACATTCGTCTGCACTGCCGAACGGCTGACGCTCAACATCACCCCGAATGCCAAACACGTAATCCAAATCGACGTTCCGCCTTTCGATATGAGCGGAAGCGGTTGTCCCGAAACGGGAAACACTCCTGTGGTAATGGCCATGTGGAAATAGGCTTGCAGCGAAACCATCACAGCCATGCCCATCACCAAAAACGCAGGATAAGCCCGCGAACATTTTCTGGCAATGTTTCCGGCCCGTATCAGCAAGCCGAAATACAAAAGAATCAAAAAGACGCCTCCCACAAGGCCCGTATCTTCGACTATGATAGAAAACACATAATCCGTATTTGCCAATGGCAACCGGCTGGTTTCGCGCGAATTGCCGGGAATTTTGCCTATAATTCCCCCATTTGCCTGCGCCATATAGGAATACATTTCCTGATCGTTCTTGTCCTCGCCGGCAGTCACAATCGGGAGCTTATACAATGGAGGCCCGTAGAAGCGTTCCGCATACCGGTCAATCCGCGCCGACCATGTGTCATTGCGCAACGCGCCTTTTTCCTCGACTTGCGTTTGCTTGTCCTCTTCTTTCAAATCGGCAAGCGACCGGCTTTCGATCCATCCTTTTATCATGAGGAAAGCCAATCCTACCAACAAATACACGCCTACTATCTTCACCAATTTGCTCGTTTTCGTGCCGCCAATGATGAGCAAAGCGAAACTAATCGCCATGAATAAAATCGTATTCGTCATGCCTTGCATCAGCAGCAAGCCGCCGAACATTGTCACAATGCCGGCACACCAATAAAGACCTTTGTCCTTCACCGTCCCTTCCCGCTTGTCGATGAAAAGGGCAAGGATATAGGACAATGTAAAAACGACGGCAATTTTTGCCAATTCAGACGCATGGACAGGAATCCCGAATATTGAAATCGAACGTTGCGCATCGTTGATCGTATTTCCTAAAAACAAAGTCAGGGCAAGGACGACAACCGCACCGACGCTAAGCACCATCGACGGAAATATCATTCGGATATAATTGATTCGAGACACGACAATCATAATGGCCACGCCAACCGTCAGAAGCACAATATGTCTCAATATCGGAGAAAAGATGCTTCCGGTCATGGCTACTTCGCGGCTCGACGCGCTATATGCCTCGATTATCGACACTATGCACAGCGTTATGAAGATACCGAGAATGTAGGTGTCGGGCTTGCCTGTCGTCGATTTGTCTGTATTTGCCAAATTTGTTTCCGCCATAAGAATGCCCTATCCTTTTAATTTCCTAACTTGTTCCTTGAATTGCCGTCCTCTGTCTTCGTAGCTTTTGAAAAGGTCGAAACTTGCACAACATGGCGACAGCAACACCGTGTCTCCCTGCTTGGCTATTCGCGCGCATTCTTTCACGGCTTCTTCAATGCTATGCGTGTCGGCCACGACCGGAACTTTGCCTGCAAAAAAGCGCTTGATTTTTTCATTGTCTTTGCCCATGCACACAATCGCAGACACTTTTTCTGTCACGAATTTTTCAATTTCCGAATAATCGTTGCCTTTGTCTTTTCCCCCAAGAATGAGCACGACGGGTGTCGTCATGCTTTCAAGGGCATACCAACAAGAGTTGACATTCGTGGCTTTCGAATCGTTGACGTAACGAACGCCGCCGATTGTATCCACGTATTCCAACCGATGTTCCACCGCTTCAAAATCGGAAAGCGCTTTGCGAATCACATCTTTTTTTATGTCGAGCAACGATGCAGAAAGTCCCGCTGCCATGGAATTGTAGAGATTGTGAAGGCCATGGAGCGACAACTCATCCACCGACATTTCAAAATCGGCATGTCCTTCCGCGTTGAAATGAAGCGTTTCCCCATCCTTGTAGGCGCAAGCCCCGTCCTCCGGCTTGTCGGAAAAAGGCAACATGCGCGCTTCCACGCGGATATGATGCAATTGCTCCGCGATGACAGGGTCGTCTTCCCAATAGATGAAAGCATCGTCTTTCGTTTGATTTTGCAGAATCCGGAATTTTGCATTCACATAGTTCTGCATCTGATGGTCGTAACGGTCGAGATGGTCCGGCGTGATATTCAAAATCACAGCGATGTTAGCCTTGAAGTCATACATGTTGTCGAGTTGGAAACTGCTCAACTCCACGACATACACATCGTGCTTCTCCGTAGCCACCTGCAACGCAAGGCTCGACCCCACATTGCCGGCAAGACCTACGTTGAGGCCCGCATCCTTCAAAATGTGATAGGTGAGCATTGATGTTGTCGTCTTGCCGTTGCTACCGGTGATGCAAACCATTTTCGCATCCGTATAGCGACCGGCCAATTCAATTTCAGAAATGACGGGAATGCTTTTCGATTTTATTTTCTGCATAATCGGCGCCGACTCCGGAATCCCCGGGCTTTTCACCACTTCGTCGGCATCTAAAATCTTTGATTCCGTATGCCCGTTTTCTTCCCAAGAAATACCGTATTCATTGAGAAGCTGCTTATATTTTTCTTTGATTGGCCCCGAATCGGAAAGCCAAACATCCATGCCTTTCGTTTTTGCGAGAACTGCGGCTCCGGCTCCGCTTTCGCCGCCCCCAAGCACTGCTATTTTCCGAGACATTATCGTATTTTTAAAGTTATAAACGTCAAAATTGCCAAGAATATGCCGATAATCCAAAAACGCACTGTTATTTTGGATTCAGGCACAGGATTCGCCGGATGATTCCAAACGACATCCGCCCCCTGTCCGCCTTGCTTTTGAAAATGGTGGTGAAGCGGGGCCATTTTAAACACGCGCCGCCCGACACCTGTTTTCTTTTTCGTATATTTGAAATAAGCGGTCTGGATGATCACCGACAAATTTTCCACCAAAAAGATTCCGCAAAGAATCGGAATCAGCAACTCCTTCCGAATCAAAATCGAAAACACCGCAATGATTCCTCCGAGCGTAAGGCTGCCCGTATCGCCCATAAACACCTGCGCCGGATAGGCATTATACCAAAGGAATCCCACCAAAGCGCCGATAAAGGCTGCTGCATAAACCATCAGTTCGCCGCTGCCCGGAATATACATGATGTTCAAATAGGAAGAATAAATGATATTGCCGCCAAGATAACACATGATTGCAAGCGCCACGCCGATAATGGCCGAAGTGCCTGTCGCCAATCCGTCCAACCCATCGGTCAGATTCGCGCCATTCGAAACGGCAGCCACCACAAATATTGTCACCAATATGAACAGTATCCATCCTCCCGTCTCCGCCTTGTCGCCCATCCATTGCGTGAACCATGCGTAATTCATGTTGTTTCCCTTCACAAACGGGATTGTGGTGATCGGCTGTTTTTCTTCTTCCGACTTATAGGTCACTTCGATTTGGCTGTTGTCGGCACTGCGCGTTTCTATGTTCTCGCGCACCACGATGTCGGGACTCAAATACATTGTCACCCCGACAATCAGCCCGACGCCCACTTGCCCCACGATTTTGAATTTGCCTTTCAATCCGTCTTTGTTGTGGCGGGCAAGCTTCATGTAGTCGTCAAGAAAACCCAACAAGCCAAACAGCAATGTCGACACGATCATCAACACCATGTACACGTTGGAAAAATCGCCCAACAAAATGCACGGCACAAGAATGGATATGATAATGATGATGCCGCCCATCGTAGGCGTTCCCGTTTTGCTCATCTGCCCTTCAAGCCCGAGATTGCGCACGATTTCCCCAACTTGCATCAATTGGAGGCGATCGATGATCCGCCGCCCGATGACGGTTGCAATGAATATGGAAAGTATCAATGCCGCCGCCGAGCGGAATGTCAGATAGCCGAACAATCGAGCGCCCGGAACATTGAATTCGTTTAAGTAGTCAAATAAATGGTATAGCATTCCTCAATCTTATTTTTCTTCTGAAAATATTTCTTGAATAATCTCCCTGTCGTCGAAATGATGCTTCACTCCGTTGACTTCTTGATAGGTCTCGTGCCCTTTTCCGGCCACAAGAACCACGTCGTTTTTTTGAGCGAATTGCGTCGCCGCGCGAATGGCTTCCCGGCGGTCGGCAATGCAGAGCGCATGGCGGCGCGCCTCTCCATCGAGTCCGGCAGCCATGTCTTTCAAAATATCGTCGGGATTTTCAAAGCGCGGATTGTCGGACGTAAGGATCAATTTGTCGCTCAATCGCGCTGCCTCTTTCGCCATCATCGGCCGCTTGCCTTTGTCGCGATTTCCGCCGGCGCCAACGACCGTAATGATTTTTCCTGTCGCTCCGACAACATCACGAATGGCATTGAGCACATTGACAAGCGCATCGGGCGTATGGGCATAATCGACCACGGCCGTGTAGCCGCGTGGCGATTCAAACGTTTGGAAACGTCCGGCCACCGGTATCAGCCGGCTCATGTCGACGAGCAACCGTTCTTCGTCGAAGCCCAAAAGCCGCGCAGCGCCATAAACTGCCAATAGATTGTAGGCATTGAATCGCCCCGTGAAAAGCACTTCCACCTGATGCCTGCCGATTTCCAAAAGCGTGCCATTCAAACGGCTCTCCACAATCTTGCAACGAAAATCGGCTTGCGCCCGCAAAGAATAAGTGTATTTCGAGGCTTTCGTATTTTGAAGCATGAATTGCCCTGCCTTGTCGTCGGCATTGACAAGCGCAAATGCGTCGGGAGGGAGCAAATCGAAAAATCTTTTCTTCGCCCGCATATAGGCATCCACCGTCTTGTGGTAATCGAGATGGTCGCGAGTCAGGTTGGTGAATATGCCGCCGGCAAACCGCAATCCGTCGATACGGCATTGGTCGGCAGCATGGGAACTCACTTCCATAAACGCATATTTACAACCGGCATCGACCATTTCGCGCATCAATCGGTTGAGCGTCAGCTGGTCGGGCGTCGTTTGCGTGGCCGGCGACGGGCGATCGTCCACATAGTTGCACACCGTCGAAAACAATCCCGCCTTAAATCCTGCCAATCGCGCTGTTTCGTACAGCAATGTCGCTGTCGTCGTCTTTCCATTCGTGCCCGTCACGCCGACCAATTTCAACTGCTCGGAAGGACGGCCGTACCATTCCGATGCAATATGCCCCAAGGCCGATGCGGACGATGCCACTTGCACGTATGCGACACCCGCACGCCGATTCTCCGGCAAATGTTCGCAAACCACTGCCGCCGCGCCCGCCTCGACAACGGCTTCGATATATTTATGCCCGTCGGTCGTCACTCCGGGAACGGCAACAAACAAGTCCCCTTGCTTCACCTTTCGCGAATCGCATTCCACTCCGGTTATTTCCACGTCAGCATTGCCTTCTATGGCAATCGGGCGAACCGACGACAACAGACGATTTAAAGTTATGCTCATCATACGTTATATATCACTTGATAATTGCAATGTTGCTTTTTCATTTTTCCTGATGACGGAACCTGCTTTGGGCACCTGTCCCACGACATGTCCGGCACCTTTCACTTCCACTACGCGCAGTCCGGCTCGTTCCAATGTGGCAACAGCTTCGCGCAAGCCCATTCCCGCCACCGACGGCACTGTTCCCTCCGCCGTGTCGCGTTGCTTGTAGCGCTCATAGCCGGAAAGTCCCAAACTCTTGACAATCGCATCGATTTGTTCCGACGGCATCCTTGTCAAAATCGCTTTTTCTCCGCTATTGTCCTTTTCTGTACGATAATCCGACTTGTTGCCCAACATTCCGCGAGCATACATTTTCAATGCCACGTTCATCACCACCTTGCCGCTGCAATACTGCGGGCCGCGAACTGTTCGCGTCCCGTTGCATACCACGATGCAGGAATATTGCGGCTTTTCGTATGGGAAAAATCCGCAAAACGTGAGCCGCAATCGGGTGCTATAACCTTTTCCCGGCACAAAAATTCTGGACGAGCCTGTTTTCCCTGCAAGCGTGACAAAATTATTTTGAAGCAATGGCGCTGTCGGAACTTTTTTCTTCTTGCTCCAAACAACATCTTTCATCATGGCACGAATTTCTTTTGCCGTCTCCTCGCTGCAAATGCGTTCACGCACGTAGTCTACCGGTATGGAGCGATAGAGCGAGTCGTTGCGATACCATTCGCTGACAAGGCGCGGACGCACAAACCGCCCGCCGTTGGCAATGGCGTTGATAAGACCGAGCATGTGGATCGGCGGTATCTGCACTGCATACCCATAGCAGCAACGGGAAAGATTGATGCGCCATTCGTTGCGAAATTTCTTGTCGGGAGACCCCAATTCCTGTATCACCGGCTTGGATTCCCCTGCCAATCCTATATTCAACTTGTCGAAAAAGCCAATGTCCTCCAATCGTTTGCGAAACTCCCACGGATGCTTGTCGAATGCTTTTGTTATTATTTTCGCTGTCCCGACGTTGCTCGAACCGGCAAGGACATCGACAACGGTCGGATATGTTCCAATATAATGGTCGTCGGTAATAGGCCGTGCGCCGGCATAGTCCCAAACCGCCTGCAATTTCCCATATCTGTTCTTGACCGGAAGCTCGACCACCGTGGAAGGCTCGGCATATCCGTCTTCAAGGGCTATCATCAAAGAAATCGGCTTCATCACAGAGCCAAGCTCCCACGACAGCAACGCATTGTTGACCGACTCGACATAGTCCTGCGACGATTCGTTCCACGACAAATTGGAAATCGCCTTGATATCGCCCGTCGACACTTCCATCAACACTGCCGTTGCCCAATCGGGCTTTGTCTCGTTGCAAATGGCATATAGCTCGTTTTCCACAATGTCCTGCAATCTCACGTCGATTGTCGTCTTGATGTCAAAGCCGCGCACCGGCGCCACTTCCTCCCAGTCGCGAATGCCGTTGGCGAATTGTTCCTTCTTACTTTTCCCATATTCGCCGAAAAGCAACGAGTCGAGCGCCATTTCCAATCCGGAACTACCATGCCAGCTTCCGTCTTCATGTTCCACAATATTTCCAATGCTTCGATAAGCCATTTTTCCATAAGGCTTCATGCGCTTCTCCCGCAAAGTCTTTGACAGCGAAACTTTTCTATGGCCTTTCAGTTCTTTCGCGAAATATGGCAGTTTGATCAGTCGGTTCCATTCCGAGTCTGTCATTTCTTGCGCAATCAAAAAGGCGCGCGTGCGTTTTTCCGACGGCTTGGCAAGCTCCCTATTGAAATCGTCCATCCATTGTTTGGACGTTTTTCCCTCCTTCATGACCGACAAGCTGTCGCACAGAGCCGGCAATGCCGCCCGAAATTCGTCTTCGTCAAATATTGTGGACCGAAAATCCAATCGCACTTCATAAAAATGCACATTCACAGCAAGCCACGAACCGTCGGCAGCAAGAATATTGCCTCGTTCGGGCAACAAATCATTTTGTATTGTCAGCAGCGAATCCGCTTTCAAGTTCCACTCCTTGGCGTCGACGACAGTCGTTCGAAACAAACGGCCGACAATGATCAAAGCAAATGCCGCTATCAGGACGAATATCAACCTGTAACGGCTCATTATGCTTTCATGTATGCGACTTTTTTTATTCTTCTCTTTCGCCATTTTCTTCATCCAAATAATACGGAGGCTGCTCCACCTCTTTCAACCCAAGATGCAACGAATCCAGCAATTCGATCAATTCGCTTTCACGGATGCGATTGTTGTATTCGGCCGAAACTTTTATCATTTCAGTGTGCGCATTGGAAAGCTCTTCGCGAAGCGATATGATTTCGTCCAATTTCATTTGAACGCTGAATTTAAACGTGATGTAAATGAAAAACAACGACATTATAATGACCACAGCTATCGCATTTCGCTTGTATGTCGAAAGCGACAGCCAGCGGCCTTGGCGAAACCGCTTGAATGCGGAACTCTTTTTTTTACCTTCTCCCATTTTCCACCTACGCTTTCATTTTTCGAGCAATGCGCAACTTCGCGCTTCGGGCACGCGGATTCCGCGCAATTTCGTCGTCGGAAGGCACAATCACTTTATTGTTTACCAGCTCGAACGGCACGTGCGCCTTGCCAAAAAAGTCAGTTTCCACTTTCCCGTCCAAACGGCCGCTACGCATGTAGTTCTTCACCATGCGGTCTTCGACGCTGTGATATGAAATCACCGCCAACCGGCCGCCTTCCCGCAAGAGCTGCGTCGTTTGCACCAAAAATTCCGACAAGGCGTCGGTTTCGTGGTTCACCTCCATCCGCAAGGCTTGAAACACTTGCGCCAACTCTTTTTTCTCTTGCCGCGGATTGACAAACGGCCGCGCCACTGCTGTCAAATCGGCTGCCGTCTTTATCTTTGTCGTCGCGCGAGTTTTCACGATGGCCGAAGCCAACCGACGGGCATTTTTCAAATCGCCATACAAGCGAAACAGCGTAGCAAGCTGCTCTTCGTCGTATTTGGCAACCACTTCATGCGCCGGAATGCCGCCGTCGCGATTCATCCGCATGTCGAGCATCCCTTCCCCGTAACGAAAGGAAAAACCACGAGCGGCATCGTCGAAATGGTGAAACGAGACACCCAAATCGGCAAGGATGCCGTCAACGCGCTCCACGCCGTAATAACGCAAAAAATTGCCTATATAGCGGAAATTCCCGTGGACAAACGTGAATCGCTCGTCGTCGATGCGATTTTCATAGGCATCCATGTCTTGATCGAACCCGAACAATCTGCCTTTCGGTCCAAGCCGCGACATGATGAGCCGCGAATGCCCTCCGCCGCCGAACGTGACATCGACATAAACCCCATCGGGATGTATGTCCAATCCGTCGATTGTTTCGGCTGCCAAGGCCGGAATATGATACACTTGCCCTTCCTCCATCCTTTCGTGCGCGATGCGTTCTGAATGCCTTTTTTAACAGGGTGTAAAGGTAGTCATTATTTGTCGAATACAGACAACGTTGCAATCGCATTTTTTCTTCACGCGGCGACATTTCGCCAATTGCGTTTTTTTTCGTAAGTTTGCATTGGCAAACATGTCGTTTTTTTTTAATCATTGGAGCAATGAAAAAATATCTTTTGCTTTTGTTGTTTTTTGCTGTCTGCCTTCCCGTTTCCGCCAAAGAAAAAGCGGAAATACGGTTCGCGTCGCGCATCCACGATTTCGGCTACGTGAAAGAGACGGCCGGAAACGTGTCGCACGAGTTTGAATTTGAAAACACCGGCGACGCTCCTCTGATCATCATCTCAGTGCGCCGCTCGTGCGGATGCACGCTCCCCACTTATCCCAAAAAGCCGATTGCCCCGGGAGAAAAAGGGAAAATCGGCGTGACCTACATCCCGACCGGCCGACAAGGCCCGTTCGACAAGGCAGTGACCGTCAAGACGAATGCCGGCAACGTGCATTTGCGCATCAAAGGAAACGTCATCCCTTAACCGACACCCCCTGCCATGCGCCGCATCTCCGCCACTATTGCCGCCATCTTTCTCCTCGCGGGTTTTGCAAATGCCGAACTTTCGTGGACAGAAAGCGAATGGGATTTTGGCACAATCCGAGAAGAAAACGGAAAAGTGTCCCACACGTTCGTATGCCGCAACACGGGAACGCAAACAGAAACGATCGAAAGAGTGCGCTCCTCGTGCGGATGCACTGCTGTCGACTATTCGCAAATGCCCATTGCGGCGGCCGACAGCGCGACTGTGACCGTTGTCTACAATCCCGCCTTGCGCCCCGGCAAATTCGAGAAAGAAATAGTGGTCGCCACAACCGAAAAGAACTATCGCCTGAAAATCAGCGGAAAATCGATTCCGACAAAAGAAACAATCGAAAACATATTTCCTGAAAAATCGGGCAACTTGCGGCTGACGCGACGCATCTTTGCAATCGGCGATGTGCGCCAAGGCCGCCATCGCATCGCCAACATTTTCGCCTACAACGACAGCGCCGACTCCCTCCGCCTGCGCTTCGGCAGCATTCCCGATTCCTATCGAGCCTACGCCGAGCCGTCGACTGTCCCGCCGGAAGAAATGACGGTGATAAGCATGGAACTGACAGCTGCCGACGATGCCGAAACCGGATTTCAAAACCACCGCATCGCGCTGCATGCCGGCAACGAAACAGACTCGCTGACCGTCACTTCGCGCATATTGCCCAAAAAAGGAGAGCCGCACAACTTCCAAGATGCGCCCTTATTTCACACAGGAGTAATCGACCGCGTGGACTTCTCCCCGATACGACGAGACACAATTAGCCAAGCGACGCTGAATTTCAGCAACGCAGGATTTTCTCCCTTGAGGATAGTCAACGTGGCTTCGCTCGACGATGCTGTCACGGTGACAAGCTACACCCGAGAGGTTGCCTCGGGCGGTTTCGGGTCTATCACCTTGCAACTCGATCCGAAACGCATGACCGACAAGATACTGAATAGCGAAATAGTGATATTTACAAACGATCCGGCACAAACGACTGTGAGAATCCGCATGGTCGGGGTAATGGAAAAATAAAAGATTGAACAATATGGAATATTTGAATCACGACGAACATCACAATACGACAGGCCATCCGGAAAACAGCGAAGAATATGCCGGCCTGACGGTAAACAGCGGAGTGGCCGAGCCTCCGAAAGTCAACCCGTATTTCCAACCGGCAAAACGCAAACGGCTGATGTCGGCCGGCGAATACGTGGAAGGCATCCTGAAAGGCGACGTGACGGTGTTGAGCCGTGCCGTGACGCTGGTGGAAAGTTTGGTGCCCGAACATCAAGCATTGGCGCAAGAAGTGATCGAAAAATGCCTGCCATCGGCAGGAAAGTCGCGGCGCATCGGCATCACAGGCGTGCCGGGAGCGGGAAAAAGCACCTCTATCGACGTGTTCGGTTTGCACGTGCTGAAACAAGGCGGGAAACTGGCCGTGCTCGCCATCGACCCGAGCAGCGAACGCACAAAAGGCAGCATTCTCGGCGACAAGACACGCATGGAGAAACTTTCCGTCCACCCGAAAGCATTCATCCGCCCCAGCCCGTCGGCAGGGTCGCTCGGCGGCGTGGCCCGAAAAACGCGGGAAACAATCGTGCTTTGCGAAGCCGCCGGCTACGACACGGTGTTTGTCGAAACCGTCGGCGTGGGGCAAAGCGAAACGGCCGTGCATTCGATGGTCGACTTTTTCCTGCTCATCCAGCTTGCCGGCACCGGCGACGAGCTGCAAGGCATCAAGCGGGGCATCATGGAAATGGCCGACGGCATCGTCATCAACAAGGCCGACGGCGACAACATCAACCGCGCCAACTTGGCAAAAGCGCAATTCCAAAACGCGCTCCACCTCTTCCCGCCTACAGAATCGGGATGGATGCCGGAAGTATTGACCTATTCCGGATACTACGAAATAGGCATCGCGGAAGTATGGGACATGATCGACCGCTATTTCGACTTCGTGAAAAAGAATGGATATTTCGAACACCGCCGCATGGAGCAGGAAAAATATTGGATGTATGAATCCATCAACGAGCATCTGAAAACAAACTTCTACGGCGATCCCGAAATCGAAGCGATGCTGAAAGTGAAACAGGCGAATGTGCTGGCTTGCCGCCAAAGCTCGTTCACGGCTGCAAGGGAAGTGTTGGACTATTATTTCCTCAAATCGGGACTGAAAAAATAGTCCACGTCCGCGAAGATTGCAAAAATGTATTTAAAATGTTACAAATAATAAATCCGCCTCGCGCAAGGCATTTTCGCTGACAAAATGCCACAAATGGAAAAGGCTATCCGCCCATTTCGAACATTTTGGACAAAAAATTGTTATATAAGAACATTGCCACTCGCGGGCGGCATCTCGTGCGGCTTGCACGGTTGGGCGGAATTTGATAACTTTGCTGACAAATCTTTAATACTAAAAACATAAGCTTATGAAGAAAATTTTACTTTCTGTATTGATGCTCGCTGCCGGCATGACTGCCGCCAACGCAGCTGATGCCTACATCTCATTCGCCGATCAAGGATGGGAAAACGCAGAAGTGATTGATGGCGTTTCCGTCAGTGCCGACCAAGTAACAATCACTTTCGCCCAAAACGACGGACAAACACCTCCTGCATGGTACAATACGGGCACATCCGTGCGCCTCTATGCAGGCAACTCGATTTCGTTCTCTGTGCCCGACGGCGGCACCATCACGAAAATCGACATGGAGTTGCGCGATCATTCGTACAACAAACCCGACGACGATTCCGGCTATACAGCTTCGTCAGGAACATTCACTGCCGATCCGTACGATGCCTACACTGCATCGTGGGAAGGCAGCGCGCAAAATGTGGCAATCACTGTCAACAATGCGCAAAATTCATCGGGAAAATGGCCGCAATTCCACATCCGCGCCATCACCATCGTTTATTCTGCAGGCGTTGAAACAGAATGCGCCGCTCCGCGCTTCTCGCTCGACGAAGGGACTTACTACACTGCACAACAAGTGGAATTGACCACTTCCACCGCCGATGCAAAAATCATGTATGCAATCAACGGCGGCGCAGAGCAAGAATACAATGCCCCGATCGAACTCTCGGAAGTGGGCGAATACACGATTTCCGCTTACGCAATGAAAGACGGCTTGGACAACAGCGCGACAACGGAAGCGACCTACGTGATCGCAACTCCGATCGAAGTGGGCAGCATCGACGATTTCATCATGAACGGCGAATCCGATCCTGACGCTGTCTACAAATGGACATTCCCCGTTACCGTTACGGCTCAAATGCCGGGTTATCTCTATGTGAAAGACAACAATGAAGGCGCAATGCTGATCTACGGAAACGACGTTCCCACGTATGAAGTGGGCGACGTGATTCCGGCCGGTATCGTCGGCGAATATGACAACTACAACGGTCTTTACGAAATGACATATCCGGAAGCATCGTCGTTTGGCGAAGTTACCGAAAACGTGGAAGTTTCCTATCCGCGCATGGCTCCGGGCGAAATCACCGAAGCCGACATAAACAAGGTGGTTTACATCGTCAACTCTGTCTACACTGACAACGACAATGGCAAAACGATGAGCGATGCAAGCGGCTCAATCAAAGTTTATTATCAAAGCCGTTGGGAAGTAGAAAACGGCGTGAGCGGCCAAGAATACGACCTTCTCTGCGCTGTGGCCTTCTACGACAGAGACGGCAACACTCCTGAACCTCTTCAAGTCTACCCGATCGAATGGCTCGACGCAGGCGCAGGCGTGGAAGGCATCGAAGCTGAAGCAGCCCAAGTGGTGGCTCTCGACGGTGCAGTGCGCGTCAACGCTGATGGCAACGTACAGATTTACAACGCAGCCGGACAACTCGTGGCAAGCGAAATGGTGGAAGGTTCTGCAGAAATCAATGTTCCGGCAGGATTCTACATCGTGCGTGCTGCCGACACGGTTTGCAAAGTGATCGTTCGCTAAGAGAGCGGTTGTTTTAGGATTAATAAGTGCGAAAGGCATGTGGGGTTTGCTCCTGCATGCCTTTCTTTATTTCCTGCCTGAAATCCCCGCTTTGCGCTTTCGCGCTCCAACACGCAATTTCCGCCGCCACCGCCCTCCCCACGCGGCAGAGGAATATGCCGCTACACATCAGCCACACGCTCATAGAGGGTTGAGAAGTCGGTGAAGCTAAGCAAACGCGCTGTGAAGTTTGTGTGTGCGATTGGAGCGTAGCAATGTCCCCCCCCTCTGTGTGTTTGCGGATAGGCGTGTTTTCTGTGCGAGTGTGGCTGATGCGTAGCAATGTCCTCCTCTGCCGCGCGATAGCGCGGATAGGGGAGGTGCCGCAGG
>UQKE01000028.1 GCA_900541555.1 uncultured Porphyromonadaceae bacterium
GCAAAACAATCAAACTTGTTTGAAATTGTTTTGCCGAAACGCATCCTATATTATCTAAATATAGCGAAAGTTGAGTGCAAAACAATCAAACTTGTTTGAAATTGTTTTGCCAAAACGCATTGTTGTATTATTCCAATGTGGCATTTTTATCCATGATTGTCGAGAAAATCATGGAATCTTTTTAAATTTGTCCGAATTTATACAAAACGGCATGAACGGTTCTTTTTATAAAATGTGGATGTTGTTAGCAATTGCCTTTTTGGTTTTTGCCTTTTTGTCGACGTTTGAAAACTTGTCGATATTCGGACGGCAAATTGCAAAAATCAATTTGCCGGAATTTCAGAGAACAGAAAATAGGCAATATCTCCGGAATGCAGAGCCGGTAGCAGAATATGAAAAGACAGACACGCTTCCTAAGACCATATTGTTTATAGGCGATTCCATGCTTGAAGGCTTGTCGCCGCGATTTGCCGCTTATGCACAGGAAAACGGGCATCGGTTGTATACGGTCATTTGGTATGGTTCTACCACTGAAAAATGGGCAGAATCTCGGCGGCTCACATCATATATCGCTCAATATCATCCAGATTTTATTGTGGTGTGTCTTGGCGGAAATGAGTTGTTTGTCAAAGATATTATCGAGAAAAGAACGAAATATGCGGATGCGATAATAGCAGAGGCAGGTGAGGTGCCTTTGTTGTGGATTGGTCCTCCCAATTGGAAAGAAGATACGGGAATCAACAGGATGTTGCTGTCTGCATTGGGAAACAAGCGGTTTTACGAATCCAAAGATTTGATTCTGGACAGGGCAAAAGACGGCATGCATCCGACACGGGTTGCATCGCGCGCATGGATGGACAGCGTCGCGCATTGGATTGTGAAACAGTCTGCATATCCGATCAAGATGAACAAGCCATCGGCAACAACAGCCCGTGCAACGAAAACAATAGTATTGACTCCGGATGATTGAAGCACTGACCGACATATTGCTACGTTCGAATCCTTCCGAATCGATTATTTTCGACAGCAGCTTGTTTTGGCTGTTGCTCGTCGTCTTTCTTCCGATATATGGCATTTTATATCGACGGAGGTCGGCAATGGCGTTGTTTACAGTGGCATTCGGATGCTATTTATATTATAAAACAAGCGGAGCTGCTGTGCTGTTGCTTTTGGGAAGAACTGCGGTCGACTACGTTTTATCGAAAATGTTGGAACGACAGCAATCGCGAATATTGCGTCGGTTCACATTGATATTTTCTCTTCTGCTGTCGATAGGAGCGTTGGCATATTTCAAATATGCCGGTTTCGCCACGACAATTTTTAATGATTTGACCGGTTCAAATTTCCAAGTGTCAAACCTTGTGGTGCCGATAGGAATATCGTTCTACACATTCCGGTCCATTAGTTATATGGTAGAAGTATATCGGCGAACGTTGGCAGTGCCAAAGAATCCGGTGGATTATTTATTTTATTTGTCTTTTTTCCCGGCATTGGTGGCCGGTCCGATTGTCCGGCCGGAAGCATTTTTTATGCAAATCAGAAGCACGTGCCGTGTCGGCGAGCAAGAAATATATTCCGGATTGTGGATTGTGATGCGTGGGGCATTTAAAAAATTTGTTGTTGCAGATTATCTGGCACAATTCAATGACGTCGTGTTTGCCAATCCTGTGGGCTATGACGGCGTGGAATGCTTGTTGGCGGCTTTTGGATATGGCGTTCAGATTTATTTCGATTTTTCGGGATATTCGGATATGGCTATCGGGTTGTCCCGCTCGATGGGATTTGATTTGGGAGAAAACTTTCATGCTCCATACAAATCTCGAAATTTGAGCGACTTTTGGCGGCGATGGCATATTTCTTTATCAAGCTGGCTGCGTGATTATATTTATATACCACTTGGAGGCAACAGGAAAGGGACGACGCGAATGACTGTCAATGTGTTGGTTACGATGCTTGTCGGAGGTATATGGCATGGTGCCGGATGGACTTTCCTGATATGGGGATGCGCTCATGGAATTGGGCTGATTTTGAATAAATTAGTTGGAAAGTGGATGCCGAAGTCGCGTCGTTCCAAATTGAATGGTTTGGTTTATGGAATGATAATATTCTTATTTGTCAACATGCTATGGATTTTGTTCCGTTCTCCCGATTTGGAAATAGCGCAACTGATGATGGAAAATATTTGCCTTCATGCCAATTTCGGCATTTTGCCTGTGTTTTGGCATGAACGTGCATTGTGGTGCGTGATGTTGGTTTTCGCGTATATTTTGATATTTATGCCGAATGCCATTGTTCAAAAAGCGGAACAACTATTTGTTCGAGCCAATTGGATTGTGAAATTTGTCTTGTTTTGTTTGTTGGTTCAATGTATTCTTGCGTTGAAAGGGACGCAGGTTGTACCATTTATTTATACCCAATTTTAGATTAGGATTGTTTTTTGTAGCTTGCCACTGCGGCAACGGCAAGCAAGACTGTGATTCCGGCAAGACGGACAAACTCCGGATAAATATCGGAAATGCCGCTCCCTTTAAGATATACGGCTCTCATGATCTCAATGAAATATCTCGGAGGGATAAAAGCCGTGATGTATTGTGCCCATTTCGGCATGGAAGATATTGGCGTGAGCAATCCGCTCATCAAGACAAAAATCATGATGAAAAAAAACATGATGAACATGGCTTGTTGCATGGTGTTTGAAAAGTTGGACACGATAAGTCCGAAACTTGAAATCGCCAATGTGAAAAGAAAGGCATTTGCATAAATAATCCATAAAGCACCGGCAGGAGAGAGGCCGTACATGATTTTTGCAATGACGAGTGCTATTGAAAGTATGAATATTCCGATAATCCAATATGGTATCAGCTTGCCAAATGTGAAGGTGATTTTTCCAATTGGCGAGACATTTATTTGTTCGATGGTTCCTGCTTCTTTTTCTTTTACGATATTCAATGCCGGAAGCGCTCCGCAGACGATGATGATGAGCATTACCATTAATGCCGGAATCATGAAATATCTGTAATTCTCAGTTGGGTTGTACAAATTGCGCACTGTTATTAGGCTTTGGGGATTCTCTAAGCCTTTTAGTGCGGATTGTTCGGCGAATGTCGAAGAAAGGATTTGGGCAAGGTAATTGCTTCCGGTTGCAGCTTTGGATGCATTCACGGCATTTGCAGTGATTGACAGTTCGATGCTTTCGTTTCGGAAGATGCTTTTTTCAAAATTTTCGGGAATCTCGAGAATAATGTCAAGCCCGTATCGATTCATGTCGGAAAGAGCCTGTTGGTATCCGGAAGGCATCTTTTTTAAAATGAAATATGAAGAATGGTCTATTTTGCTTGCGATTTGGCGCGATAAATTGCTGTTGTCGTTGTCGACAATGCAGATATTTATGTTTTTGAAGTCCATGTTGGTGGCGAATGGAAATATTAGCATAATCATTACCGGAAATATTAAGACCATTCGTGGCATGAACGGATCGCGGAAGAATTGACGGAATTCTTTGTCGAGCAAGTATAGGAGGGTGCGCATGGGGACTACATTTTTTTATTGAATTTTTTGATGGCGATGACGATTATGGAAATTGTCATTCCGACAAGAATTAATATTTGCTGCATGATAGATGCGACAGACGCGCCTTCGATCATGAGCTTTCTCATTGCTTCAATGTACCAGCGGGCAGGAACGATGCACGATAGCCATTGCAGTGCTTTTGGCAGGCTTTCGATCGGGAACAAAAGTCCGGAAAGCATTATAACGGGAATGAGCATGACTACGGCAGATATGAGTATTGCCATGATTTGATTGGCCGCAAACGTCGATATTAGTATCCCAAACGCCAATGAAAGCAAGACATATAAAATAGATATGGAGCAAATTGCAAAAATGCTTCCATTCATTGGGACGTCTAAAACATATTTTGCCAATATCAGAATGGTGGCAAGGTTGATGCAGGAGAGTATCAAGTAAGGGATGAGTTTCGCCAATATCACAATGAATGGCCGTATGGGCGATACGATCAGCAAGTCCATCGTGCCGGATTCTTTTTCCCGAACAATTGAAATAGAAGTGATAAGAGTGCAGATAATTAAAATGATTAGGCCGAGTATTCCGGGCACGAAGGTGTATGCGCTTAGCATTTGCGGATTGTGGAGCATGCGAATGTTTAGGCTGACGGGAGTTTTTTGCGTGGAAAATTCGGTTGTGATAATTGTTTCTACATAGTTGACAGCCATTCGGGATACCATCGGATTGGATGCATCGGCCATGAGCAAGAACGCTGTGCGGGTGGGGTCATTGCCGCTGACGATGCGGTCCAAGTCTTTGTCGACAACGATTGCCATGTCGATTACGCCTTCTTTCATAAGACGGTCGGCTTCATTCGGAGAGGCAGGGTGGGTTTCACTGATGGTGATATATTTATTGGCGGCCAATCGGTGTTCGAGTTTTCGCAAGGTCTCTCCTTGTCGGGATGGCGAGACGATGGCTATGTTGACATTGTTGACTTCGGTGGAAATGGTAAAGCCAAATAAGACAATCAAGACAACAGGCATTAAAACAATGATCATCATTGTCCGATAGTCTCGGACAATTTGAATGGTTTCTTTTTTTACGAATTGAAAAAAGCGTTTCATCTCAATTTCGTTTGGCAGATAGAGCTAATTTTTGGAAAACTTCATCCATAGTTGTCACTCCGCACATCGATTTTAGCTGTGCAGGCGCTCCCAATGCGCAAATCTTGCCATCGACCATCATCGACACTCGATTGCAATATTCAGCTTCGTCCATATAGTGAGTGGTGACAAATATGGTAATCCCATTGCTGGCAGCTTTGTAAATCATTTCCCAAAATTGACGGCGCGTATGTGGATCAACTCCGCCTGTCGGCTCGTCGAGAAATACGAGTCGCGGATTATGGAAAATTGTAACTGAAAAAGCTAATTTTTGTTTTTCCCCGAGTGGAAGCGAACCGACAAGCGAATCCGCTTTGTGGTCAATGCCTAATTCTGATAGAAGCCGATCGGTTTTTGCTGCTATTTCTCGTTTTTCCATTCCATAAATTCCGGCAAAAAACCGGATATTTTCTTTAATGGTCAGGTCGTTGTAAAGAGAAAATTTTTGGCTCATATACCCGATATGTCGTTTGATCTGCTCGCAATCTTTGTAAATGTCGAAACCAATGACTTGCCCTTTGCCGGAGGTCGGGCGGCTTAGGCCGCATAACATGCGGATCGCGGTGCTTTTTCCTGCACCGTTGGCACCAAGAAATCCGAATATTTCTCCTTTGCCGACTGTAAAGGAGATGTCGTCAACGGCGGTGAAGTCGCCGAATTTTTTTGTTAAATGTTCGACGTTAATTATTTGTTCCATTGTTCATTAATATCATGAAACAATCTTCTATGCAAGGCTTGATTTGTTTTGTCGAGCATTGCAAATTGAGTTTATCATTCATATAGGCGGCAAGTTCATTTTGCGAGTAGCCTTGCCGTAATACGCAATGGATATTGTCTCCAAACGTGTAGCATATTCGTGAGCCTTCCCAAAGTCGTGCTGTTGTTAGCGAGGAATATAGGTCTTTGCTGCTGATTGAAACGACATTGTAAGGATAGGTCGTTATGATATCGCTCGGTGTTCCCGATGTAAGGAAGCGTCCATCGCTGAACAGTCCAATGCTATCACACATGGTAGCTTCGTCCATATAGGAAGTGGAAAGGATTGTAGTAATTCCGGCTTCTTTGATTGCTGTGAGAATTGTCCAAAATTCTTTCCTTGAAATCGGATCTACGCCTCTTGTCGGTTCGTCGAGCAACAACAATTCCGGTTGATGGATTAATGCGCATGAAAGAGCCAATTTTTGTTTCATTCCGCCGGAAAGTTTGCCGGCTTTGCGATTCTTAAATGGCGCTAATTGCTTAAACACCGGTTCGATGACTTGCAAATTGGCAGTTATTGGCACATTGAAAAGCGATGCATAGAAGGAAATGTTTTCCCATACGGTCAAGTCTGCATACAAAGAGAAATTTTCCGGCATGTAGCCAATGTGTCGGCGAATTTCTCGATGCTGTTTTGCTAAATTAAATCCACAAATGGATGCCGAACCGCTGTCCGGACGGATGAGGGTGGCGAGAGTCTTTAAGAGTGTGGTTTTTCCTGCTCCGTCGGCTCCGATTATGCCAAAAATGCTTCCTTTCGTTACGGCAAACGACGTGCCGTCGAGCGCGATGTTTTGACCATAGCGTTTGCAAAGTTCGGTTGTCGCAACTGCAATATCAGAGCCTGACTTCTCCATAAGTCCCAATTTTTAACCTGCCGTCGTTTTTCACTAATATTTTGACCGCATAAACTAAACTAGCACGCGAGTCGGCGGTTTGGATTGTTTTGGGTGTGAATTCGCTTTGCGAAGCAATCCAAACTACTTCTCCATGATAATCATAGCGTTTGTCGTTGCCAAAATCGGCTGTTACCGTGACTTTTTGGCCAAGTTTTATTTCAGCAATCTGTTCGGATGTGAAATATGCCCGCAGATACATGTTTTGCATGTCGGCTATCTTGAATAAAGGTTTTCCTACTGTGGCAAATTCATTGGCATTTGTGTATTTGGCCAACATGATACCATCGACAGGCGCTGAAATGATGCTTTTTTGAATTTTATCGTCGATTGAGGCAATTTGCACTTCGATCGAAGAACTTTGTTCGTTAAGGCTTTCAATATTATTGGCAAGGGCTGATTGTTGCGCTTCTAATTGTTTTTGAAGAATGGCAATCGACGATTCGATGTCGTCAAGCTGCTTTTGAGTGGCGGCATTGTCGGCAAGAAGCCGTTTTATGCGTTCGCGCTCAAATTTTTGTTTTTCAATTTGCTTTTGGGTTGCAGCAACTTGTTTTTGCATGTCAGGACGGTTGCTGCGGATTGAAGAAGCGTTTTTCTGCAATTGCAATTTGGCGAGGTATAACTGCGTGGTGTCGATATGGCCGATTGTTTGTCCTGCCGTTAACGTGTCGCCTTCTTCGACATTGAAAGCAACAATTTTTCCTGTCGATTCGCTCGATACCACAATCTCTGATGCGGATTCGAATGTGCCTGTCGCATCGAAATTTGAACTGTCTGAACATGAAACAGCGGTCATGCCTATAAGAGCCAAAAGCGGGAGCGATTTATTCATGAGTGTGCGGGATTTAGTTGTTAAGTATATTTTTTAGTTCATATTGGGATTTCAGAAGTTCGATTTTGTGAATGGAACGGGTGATGCGAGCCGTATTTTCGTCTGTTATTTTTTGCAATAGGTCGGTCGTGTCAATTATTCCATTTTCCAATTTTGATTCGGCCGCTTCCCTGATTTTGGTGCGGTATGCGATGATTTCATCGTCGTCGGTCGTCAGGTCGCGATTGCGCTCTATTTCGTTTCTTTTTTGAGAGGTTTTTATATCGGTGTTGAATAAGAATACGTCACGCGTGTTTTCGATAATTTTCTTTTGTGTCCTGATGGATTGCAAATCGTTTTTTCGAGTGTAGAGTTTGCCAATGTTCCATCTCATGCCAATGCCGATTATGTAATTCCACGACCATCCCGGATTTACCATGTCTTCAAACATGTTTAATCCCGGGTTTCCATAGAATCCGGTGGCAAACAGATTGAAACGAGGCGTGATGTTGGCGTCGAGTGATTTCTTTTGAGTGTCGAGCAAAGAAAGTTGCGCATCGTAGTATTTTAGCTCCGGACGATTGTTTTCGTAATTGTCGGTTGTTTGAATTGCCGGCATTTCCAATATGAGCGATTCGGCATTTAACCCTGTGAGGATGGCAAGGGCATCGCAGTATTCTTTCTTTGTCGATTCTAATTGTTTGTTTTGCTGCTTTACTGTCAATAATTGGGCATAAACGGCATCGGCATCGCTTTGTGTGGCAGTCCCATTTCGCAGGTGGGAAAGAATTTTATCATGATTTTTGTCAAGCAATAGGATTTGGATGCGATTTTGCTTGATTGTTTCATCGATGAGCAGAATGCCAAAATATAGATCGTTTACGATGGAGCGGATTTTATATAATTCTACTTCAATATTTTGTTCGGAAACGGCTTGCTGTTTTTGGGCAATTTTTTTTGACGATTTGCTTATTCCGCCGTCCCAAATGGTTTGGTTGAGTTCAAGTGCTATTTTATATTGGTCTTTGGACAGCCCTTCAATGTCGGAAACTTGGGACAACAATTGCTTGATCCCGTCGGGGAAAGCAGTGACGTCGGATTGGTATGACGCTTGCGCGTTAAGCACGATTTGCGGTATCCAAGATTTTTTGATGTTTGAAATGTCGAGCCCGCTTTTCTCTTCAAGCAAACCATATTGTTTGATTAGCGGAAAGTTGTTTCTTGCCGCTTCTTGACATTCGTCGATTGTGATTGCATGCACAATCGGGACGGGGATGGCAAATAAAAAAAGAAAGAGAAGTTTACGTTTCATTGTTCGTGGAGTTTTAATCTGGCTATGATTAGGCGAATGTTTTCTTGTTTTCGAGCATTTAGGAATTTATCCTCATTAGCAGTTTCTTCGGGGAATATATTTTTGAAAATCGGCATATAAATGAATAGCGACACATTTAGCAACAAAATGTCGATGAAGAGATCCGAAGCACTAATTTTCTCAATTTGTTTTTGAGATGCAAGCGTGTCGAGTTCGTGTTGCAGTGTGGGAAGATGGCGTGATATGATACTGCGCATTTTATTTTGAAGAATGGATGTCCGTTCGGGGGAAGAGACGATTTCGTTGACAATGAACCATGGCAACATCGGGTTGTTTTGCAGCAATTCGAAATGCTTGTTGATTAATAATTCCAACCGAGCGCTTAATGGCATGTTTTTGTTTGAAAATATATCTGCCAATAATTGGCTGAGCAACTTTATTTTTTCTTCAAATATGCGGTAAAAAATATTCTTTTTTGTGCGGAAATAATAATGCAACATCGTGTGGGTCACGCCGGCGCGTTCTGCGATGGACGTTGTTGTGGCTCCGGCAAATCCTTTTGTTTGAAATTCTTCTTCTGCAGCTTTTAGTATGAGGTTTTCTGTGTTGCTTTCTTTCATGATTAACAGATATGTTTAACTTTGCTGCAAATATAAGCGCAAAAAAAATCTTGTGCAATGGCACAGCAAGATTTTTGGGATAATTTAATGAATGGGCATAAAAAAATCCGCGTTGGAGACGCGGATTTTTTTAGATGTCTGAGTTGCTTATTTGTTGATTTTTTGCCAACTGTCTTTTAGAGTGATAGTCCTGTTGAATACCAGTTTGTCGGGTCGAGAATCTTTTTTATCCGGAGTGAAATAACCGATTCTTTGGAATTGGAAATGTTTGCCCGCGATGGCGTTTTCAGCAAGGAATGGCTCTATTTTGATGTTGGAAACCACTTTCAAGGAGTCGGGATTTAGCAATTCGTGGAAATCGCGATCCTTAACCTCAGAAGCGTTCTCGACATTAAATAAGCGGTCGTACAAACGAGCTTCGGCATTTATGCAATGACGGGCAGAAACCCAGTGAAGAGTGCCTTTTACTTTCCTCATGCTTCCGGGCATGCCGCTTTTCGATTCGGGGTCGTATTCGCAATAGATCTCTTCAATTTGCCCATTGTCATTTTTTTTGCAACCGGTACATTTTACAATGTATGCGCCTTTTAAGCGAACTTCGTTGCCGGGGGTCATGCGGAAGAATTTTTTAGGAGGATTTTCCATGAAGTCGTCGCGCTCAATGAAAATTTCGCGAGAGAAAGGCATTTTGTGCATGCCGCCATTGGGGTCTTCCGGATTGTTCTCCATTTCCATTTCTTCTGTCGCATCGTCCGGATAGTTCGTGACAATGACTTTGACAGGGTCGATTACAGCGCATACACGCGTGGCGTGCTTGTTGAGGTCTTCGCGGATGCTATATTCCAATAATGAAATATCATTAATTGCCTCATATTTAGTGTAACCGATTCTGCTGATGAACGATTTGATGGCTTCCGGCGTATATCCGCGTCGGCGAAGGCCGGAAATGGTCGGCATTCGTGGATCGTCCCATCCGTCGACAAGCCCCTCTTTCACAAGCTGAAGAAGTTTGCGCTTGCTTAAAACTGTGTATGTCAAGTTCAAGCGGTTGAATTCTATTTGTCGTGGGCAATAGGTTTCATCGGCAAGCTCTTTGACAAAGTATTCATACAAAGGGCGGTGTGGAACAAATTCCAATGTGCAGATGGAATGTGTTACTCCTTCGAAGTAGTCGGATTGCCCGTGTGCAAAATCATACATCGGGTACACTTTCCATTTATCGCCAGTCCGATGGTGCGGATGCTTGATGATGCGATACATGATTGGGTCGCGGAAATGCATGTTGGAGGAAGCCATGTCGATTTTTGCGCGCAGCACCATTGCGCCTTCTTCAAATTCTCCGGCATTCATGCGTTGGAACAAATCGAGGTTTTCCTCTATCGGACGATTGCGAAACGGACTTTCGACACCGGGTTGGGTAGGAGTTCCTTTTTGTTCGGCAATTTGTTCGGATGTTTGTTCGTCGACGTATGCTTTGCCTTCTTTGATCATGCGAATGGCAAGCTCGTAAAGCTGTGGGAAATAGTCGGAAGCATAGTATTCTCTGTTGCCCCAATCGTAACCAAGCCATTTGATGTCTTCCCGTATGGAATCCACGTATTCGACGTCTTCTTTGACGGGATTGGTGTCGTCGAAGCGGAGATTGCACGTGCCGCCAAATTTTTCGGCAACGCCAAAATCCATGCAAATAGCTTTGGCATGGCCAATATGCAGGTATCCATTAGGTTCCGGAGGGAAACGCGTGTTGAGCCTTCCTCCATTCTTGCCATTTTTAAGATCGTCGGCAATGATTTGTTCTACAAAATTCAGACCACTTTCTTTTTCTTCTAATTCTTTGTTTTCGATTTCCGACATGTCATAAGAATTTTTTGGTTTGCAAAAATACGAAATATATTCTTAATCGGAAAGCATTCGTTTTCAACATGCAACATGCTTGCACCATGCAAGGGAAGGAGCATGGGGCATAAGCGGCATGTTTATTGGTGTGGCAAGGTTTGTTTATGTGAATAGTATCAATGCAATTAACGAGAGCATGCCTATGATAAAAGATGTTCCGGCAATAGCGTAAAACAGCGGACGAAGCTTTTGGTTTTTCTTTCTGCTGTCCATAAATGTCAAATAACCGGCAATGAACAGGAAAAAATCGTCGATATATCCATACCACGCGATGTCGCAATCATAAGGAATAACGGTATAACCGATTGCTATGATTAGGGCTGCAATGCCTATGATTTTTGCCATTTGGGATCGATTTATTGTTCGTCTTGCTTTTTTAATTGTTTCCATCCTATCTGGAAATATTCTTGTGCGAAATCTCTTTCGCGGACAATTTGCCCATTCCAAATGATGATGTCAAGGTCCATGGGAATGTCGCCAACTTGTTTGCTAATGGGAGTGCGTCCGCATACGGCCTCATATTTTTTTAATATGTCGTTGATCTCATCGTAATTATTGCGGCATTTAGCTTCCATGACGGCATTAAGATAATCCGGGTCTTTTCCGTTTGCTGCTTTGCTGTTGTAGATTTCTGAGGTTGAAACATTGCTTAATAGATGCTTCAACCATTTGATGCAATTTTTAATTTGCCATTCTCGGTCTTTGCTATTGCTTCCGATAGATAATACCAAATTATTCATAGTAGTCGTATTTTCAACTAATTCGTTAGCAGTAATCGGGTTGCTGAAATCACAAGATTTATGGCATTTTGCTTTTTAATGTAAAAACTGTGAGTTCCGGCGTAGCTCCGATACGTATTGGGAGGCCAACTTCTCCAATGCCTATGTTGACGTAAAGATATTTTCCATTTTTTTCATATAAGCCTTGCCAATGTTCGTACTTCCAAGCGGAAGGCGACCATTTCCATTTTCCAACCGATAGTACCATTTGCATGGCGTGCGTGTGGCCCGATAGGGTCAAGTCGACTGGCGTGTGGCACACTTCAATGTCCCAATGCTTGGGGTTGTGGGAAAGCAACAGCTTGAAGTGCTTGTCGTTAATGTCGGGATATGCCTTGTTTAGGTCTCCATGGGTCGAGAATGGCGGTTCTCCCCAATTTTCAACTCCGATTATTGCAATGGAATCATTTCCATTTTTTAAGAAGAAATGTTCGTTGCGGAGCAGCCTCCAATTGAGGCTGTCTTCTTCGATGCGGACCAACCAATCGAGATTGCCCCTTTTTGCAGACTCAGTTTTCCATTGCGCATAATCGCCGTAATCGTGATTTCCAAGAATGGAAACGATACCATCTTTTGCTTCTAAATTGCGGAGCGAAGGAATGAATGGAATTAATTCAGACGAACGGTTGTTCACGATATCGCCTGTAAATACAATTAAGTCCGGCTTTAATGCATTGATTTTTTCTACAAGGCGCATGGGAATGGACTGGGAATTTCCAAAAGTGCCGACATGCAAATCGGAAAATTGGACAATGCGATATCCATTGAAAGCAGCCGGCAGTTTGGCAGATTCGATTGTCACTTCATTTATGTCGAATTGCCGTGGCGTGACAATCGCGTTCCACCATAAAAGAATGAAGCATGCCACGCTTACGGCAAAGCCGGCAATTTGAACGCTTTTCCATGCTTTATGTTTGAATAAGACCGGTATGGCGGATATGCCTCGAAATATGATATATAGAAATTTTGCGACGAATACCGACAGAAATATGAATATGCACCATCCTGTGAAAAGCATGGAATTGACGGGTGTCAGCAAGGATATAAAAGCTGCAAGCAGCAAGCAATAGAGTAGTGTCGCAAAAACTAAATGGGCAATTCGTAATTTTTTCTTTTTCTTCAGAAAGCAAAGATCGCGATAGATGAGCCAATCTGATAAAATGCTTGCAACTACTGCGACAAGAAGAAATGCTATGATTGCGAATCTCATGTTTTTTACAATGAATTGGTAGCTTGCAGCTTGTTTATCAGAGGGTTGGAATACATGATAAGTATCATGTCGCGCATATATTCATTGTCTTCTTTGGATGGGATGAAGTCTAATTCTTTGGGAACTTTTGCTAACTGATTGTCGATATATGCATTGAAACGCTCAACATCGTCTTTTGTATATTCTCGGTTGAAGCGTTCTGTTTTGAATCGAAGGTCGTAGGCAATATAATTGCATGGATAAATTCTATATCCGGAATGGATATGGGAATCGATTATTTGGCAAACGGCAGCTAATTGCGCATTTTTGTCAAGATCGCGAAGCGATTCGAGTTGCGGATTGATGCAGTCTGTAAATGTGAAATGCACGCGTCCTTTTTGTTCAAGCAATCCAATTTCCATGCTGTATAAGTCGTCGTGTTGCGTTTTTTGGAAATCTGGATTTTTTTCTTTCAGCAAGAATTCCCGAGCCTTTAAATAGTCATTTGGATCAAATTCATAACTGATTGCAACAGGCATAATGTTTAATTCCAAAATGTTTTCGAGGAAGTTTTTTCCTCCTTTGATTGCCAACATTTTAATTAAACTTTCTTGTGTTGCGTCGCTGCTGTCTTTGGCTCGTCCTTGCCTTTGGGCAATCCAGACAGATTCATTTTTTTGAGTTACGGCAAAATGGATGTATCCCGATAATTGTTCTGCCACTTCAAGCGCATGTCGCATTCCGACGCCTCGTTTGACAATGACGCTTTTGTTTAACCTGACTAATTTTTCAATCCAATCGTAGATTAGCAAATTGCTGCCAATTGCGACTTCTGTCGTTTTGCAATGGTTTTTGATTAACGACAGGTTGAGAAAAGACGCGTCGAGTACAATGTCGCGGTGATTGGTGATCATGGTATAGGCTTTGTCGTGGTCTACTTTTTCCGACCCCTCGCAAGAAATGCCCTTTGTTGTTTTTGCAGCAAGCATTTCTAAAAAGCTATACATGACATTTATTTGAAAGTCTTGTTTTGTTTTGATTTTTAAAAGCGATTGGCAGAAAGCATCGTAGTCGATGTCGGGCATAACCCATGTGACGGCATGTTTGAAGCCTTCTTCGGTTACTAATTCCGCCATTTTTTGATGGAATTCAGAGTCGGAAAAAGGGCATATGTCGTGAAATTCTTGTGGCGTATTTATTTCGTTCATCGTGAATGGTTCTTTTTTGTGAAATTGGATTCTCCCAAAAGTAATGTTTTTTTATAGAAAAATCAAACGAGGGTGGTTATTTTCGAGGAGAAAGTGCCGGAAACACCGCAATAATCTTCCCATTTGGCGATAAGAGCCGACATATCGGCAGGCAATTCACTGTCGAAATGCATTTGTTGGCGCGTGTGGGGATGAATGAATCCGAGCGTTTTGGCGTGTAGCGCTTGGCGAGGGCAAATTTTAAAGCAATTTTGAATGAACTGCATGTATTTGCTTGTGGCAATGCCGCGAAGCACCTTGTCGCCTCCATACCTTGCGTCATTAAAAAGTGGATGTCCGATGTGCCGCATGTGGACGCGAATTTGGTGGGTGCGTCCTGTTTCAAGGCGGCATTCGACTACTGCGACATGGCTTAAATTTTCAACGACGGAATAGTGCGTGACAGCATGTTTTCCGGCTTCGCCATCAGGGAAAACTGCCATTTGCAGCCGATCTTTGGGACTGCGTCCGATATTGCCTTCTATTGTCCCCTCTGTTTCGTCGAATTTTCCCCAAACGACGGCAATATATTTTCGATGGGTAGTCTTGTCGAAAAATTGTTTTCCGAGAAATGTTTTTGCTTCGGGAGTTTTTGCGATGACCAATAGCCCTGATGTGTCTTTGTCGATTCTGTGGACAAGTCCGAGCCGCGGGTCGCTTACGTCGTAGTTCGGATTGTCGCGGAAATGGAATGCAAGCGCATTGACCAATGTGCCCGAATAATTGCCATGCCCGGGGTGGACTACTAATCCGGCCGGTTTGTTGACGACTAACAAATAGTCGTCTTCATATACAATGTCGAGCGGAATTTCTTCCGGAATAATTTCAAGTTCATAGCGTGGACGGTCCATTACGACGGATATGATGTCGAATGGCTTTACGCGATAGTTTGACTTTACAGGATTCCCGTTGACGAGAATGCAACCTGCATCGGCAGCTTGCTGTATGCGGTTGCGCGACGTGTTGTCGATATGGCTTACGAGAAATTTATCGACGCGAAGCAGGGATTGTCCTTTTTCAGCAATGAAGCGATAGTGCTCCCATAGTTCTTGTCCGTCGGGCGACAAGTCGGCATCGTCGACAAACGAATTGTCAATATTCTGTTCCATACAAAACGTAGTCGTCGATTATTTCTTCTGCTTCAAGGTTGAAGAGGCTGTCTTCGATTATTTCGCTCAGGGAGCCGTCGCCAACAACGAGTGTTACGGTTGCGCTTACCGGAATTTGATCGCCGGCATATAGAGTGGAACCGTTCCACTTTACTTCGTAAACAAGGTCGGCATATTCCGACGGTACGGTCTCGATGATGACATTTTTGATGCCCGCGCTTTTGAGGATGGATTCTCCTTGTCGAGCCGACATGTCGATCATATCGGGAAGCGTGACTAATTTTGTCGCATAGGTGCGTATGATGACGTATACGCTACGATTGCTTTTTACTTCGGAGCCGGCTTTGGGGTTTTGCTCGATGATATGCCCCGGTTCGACGTTTTCTACGTAAATAGAATCGTTGATTTCCAATTTTAGATTGCATTCGGCAAGTTTGTCGGCTGCTTCTTCTGCAGTCAAGCCATGGAGTTCGGGGACGGTGATGCTGTCGTTGTGGTTGGTAAACCAACCAAGACCGAGGTAGCTTGCTATCAGTATGATGCAATCCGCAATGGCAATTATTATAATTGTGCTGATGATGCGGTGTTGTGTATAGAACTTCTTAAAAAAGTTTTGACTGTCGTTGGCCACGATTAAAAGTATGAATGGTTTATGCAAAGATACTAAATGTTTTTTTAAAACATAAAAAAGCGACGAACTGCCATTGGGCAAATTCGCCGCTTATTATGTGCTTTGCTGTCCGTTGTTAAAAGTCGAGTTTGGCTTTTTCTTTTACCGGATTGCGATACATGATTTTGCCTTCGATATATTCTTGCGTTGCGATCAGTGTCGGCTTCGGCAACTTTTCGTAATAGCGAGATATTTCGATTTGCTCTCTGTTTTCGGATATCTCTTCGAGGTTGTCGTTGAGCGTGGCAAATTCTTGGAGTTTCTTTTCAAGATCTTTTTTCATTTCTACGGCAATTTGGTTGGCCCGTTTTGCGATGATGCAAACGGTTTCATAGACATTGCCGGTATCTTGCGATAGCGCGATTACATCGCGAGTGACCGTGTTGAGCGGCGCATTTGATCTTTTGTAGTCCATTCTGAATTATTTGTGAAAAAGTTGATATTTCAGTTGTTTACAAATCTGTTTGCAATTTTAAAAATATTGTCGGCTTCTTTTCTGTTTTTTCCATCGGGGAAGTCGTTGATGAAAGAGTAGTATTCATCGACTACTTCGCGAAACCGTTCTATTTTCTTTTCGTCCACACTGTGGTAGGCTTCTTGGAATTTAGATTTGAGAATGATCATTTGAAGCTGTTCTTTGTGCTTCGTGTAAGGGTAATTTTTCAGCGCGTTGGATGCAACAATAACGGCACTTGCATAGTTGTTCCCGAGATAGTTGCCTAAATTGTAATAGAGTTGCGCGTTGTCGATTTCTTTTTGAACCAATTTGTCTTGTAGTTCGAATATGGCATTTTGGGCTATTGGCGCCTTGTCGCTTTGCGGATAGATGTCGAGGAATTTTTGCAATTCGTCAATAGCTTTGTATGTTTCTGTTTGATCGAGTTGTGGCTCCGGCGAGTCAAGGTAGCATCCGTAGCCCGCGTAGTAATGGGCCAATTCGGCATATTTCCCTTTGGGATAATTGGTGTAGTAGGTTTGGAAATATGTGCTGGCCGACATGTAGTCTTGATTCTCGTAATAGCAAAGCCCTAGCAAATACAAAGATTCTTCTGCTTTGTCTGTCCCTTTCAATACCTTGACAACGTCTTCCAGCAAGGTGGCAGCTTGCATGTATTTTCTTTCTTCAAATGCTTGTTTTGCGTATTCGAATTTATAGTTGGAGTCTGAACTTTTCAAGACTTTGTTGTATTCGCCGCATCCTGCAAGGAAGAGCACGCACAACAGTGACAATATTGTAATCCTTTTTTGCATTTCGAGAAAATATTTATCAGCCTGCAAATTTACGGCATTTCTTGGATTCGCCAAAGGAGAAACGGTGTTAAAATGCTAAAAATAAACAAAAGTAGAGTGCTTGTATTGGATTATGCATCAGCTTATGAAAGGATAAAAATGGCAAAATGCTGCAATTTGGAGTAAAATTTATTGTTTTTTTCTTGTTCGAGACAGGAATAAGTGATTATATTTGCAATAGTAGATAACAATAAGATACCATATTAATCTAATGGACTATGAATGTAGATAAAATTTTATCGGATCTTGAAGCCAAACACCCCGGCGAAAAGGAGTATTTGCAGGCTGTCAAAGAAGTGTTGCTTTCAGTAAAGGATGTTTATGAAGAACATCCTGAATTTGAAAGCGCTAAAATTGTAGAACGAATGGTTGAGCCGGATCGTATTTTCACGTTCCGTGTGCTTTGGACTGACGACAAAGGCGAAGTGCAAACGAATCTCGGTTATCGTGTCCAATTCAACAATGCGATTGGCCCGTATAAAGGCGGAATCAGATTCCATGCTTCTGTCAATTTGTCGATTATGAAGTTCTTGGGATTTGAACAGACTTTTAAAAATGCATTAACAACGCTTCCGATGGGAGGTGCTAAGGGCGGTTCGGATTTCAACCCTCGCGGCAAATCTGATAAAGAAATAATGCGTTTCTGTCAAGCATTTATCCTTGAATTGTGGCGCAACCTCGGGCCGGATCGCGATGTTCCGGCAGGCGACATCGGTGTCGGCGGACGCGAAGTGGGTTACATGTACGGCATGTATAAAAAGCTTGCTCGTGAAAATACGGGTACATTTACGGGAAAAGGCTTGGACTTCGGCGGTTCTCGGATTCGTCCGGAAGCAACAGGGTTTGGAGCACTTTATTTCGTACAGAATATGTTGCATCGCATAGGCGATGACATCAAAGGCAAGACGGTTGCCATTTCCGGATTTGGCAATGTGGCATGGGGTGCTGCGTTGAAGGCTTCTCAATTAGGAGCAAAAGTGGTTACTATTTCCGGACCTGACGGTTATATCTATGATCCGGAAGGAATCAGCGGTGAAAAAATCGACTACATGCTTGAACTTCGTGCATCCGGAAACGATGTTGTCGCTCCGTATGCGGAGAAATTCCCCTGTTCGCAATTCTTTGCCGGCAAGAAACCATGGGAGCGCAAAGTTGATATCGCCCTTCCATGCGCTACGCAAAACGAATTGGCAAAAGAGGATGCGGACAAATTGGTGGCAAACAAGGTGCAAATCGTAGCAGAAGTGTCGAATATGGGATGTACGCCGGAAGCAATCGACACGTTTATCGACAACAAAGTTATCTATGCACCGGGCAAGGCTGTAAATGCAGGCGGCGTGGCAACTTCGGGTCTTGAAATGAGCCAGAATGCCATGCATCTTACATGGACAGAGGCAGAAGTCGACGAACGTTTGCATCATATCATGCGTGATATTCATGAGCAATGTGTCAAATATGGCACGCAACCTGATGGATATGTCAATTACATGAAAGGCGCAAATATCGCGGGCTTCATGAAAGTGGCACATGCTATGATGGGGCAAGGTTATGTATAATAGAAGCAGATAAATGAAATGCTGATATGAAAAGCGGGACGCATTATGTCCCGCTTTTTTCATGAGGGGTATTGGCATGCATTTTATTTAATGGCTTGACAAAATATGTCGTATGTTTGCGAAACTTCATTGACATAGCTGACAGTTTGTTTGCCACGGAAATATCCATATTTGCACACATTATCGTTGTAGAATTCCGGATTGGATTTCATTAAAAGCGCTTCGCTGACATTGCCGTGCCAAATTTGAGGATTTTTCCCGTATTTTTTTGCCAATGCTATCGCGTCGTAAATATGCGCAATGCCGGAATTGTAGGCTGCAAGAATGAATTTGATGCGTTCGGCATCGTCGGGCACATATTTTTTTAGCGACTTGTTTAAATCGCGAATAGACTTTGTGGCAGCTTCTATGTTTTTCTCAGGGTTGGTGATTTCTTCCGGCGACAATCCATAATTGCGAGCCGTGCCCGGCATCAATTGCATCAAGCCTTTCGCTCCGGCCCAAGATGTCGCGTTGGGATCGAAACGTGATTCAACGTATCCTTGGGCAGCAAGCAATTTCCAATCCCAATCGATTGTTTTTGCATAGGCTTTAAATAAATTGTCGTATTCGGATATATGCCCGTATCGCAATTTTTTTAAATCGATGATTTTGCGTCGATTTATTTTTGACGTTTCAAAATAATGGCGGAATAATGTTTTTTCGATTTGAATCACATTTTTCTCGGAAGCCCATTTGTCGATTATTTCTGCTAATTGTTGGTTGTTTTTCCCGACTGCCCAAGAAGATTTTTGCGGAAAACTGACTTTAAGGCTGACATTGATATTGGGGTAGTAGGTGTGGTCGAGTTGGGCGATGTCGCTATCTACGATTGTCAAAGGGATGCGGCCTTCTGCAACCATTTCGATTAGGTCTTCTGCCATTAAAGTGTCTTTACCGATGGGTTTAATCCGGATGCCACCGCCCAATTCGTTATTTAAATTTTTCAATCGGGATTCATATTTTGAATTTTTTTCAACGTATATTTCTTTCCCGACAAGCTGTGTGACATCGGAAATTGGAGCGACATTCGGATATATCGGCTGTACCAACACTTGGGTGGTGATGTTTTCAAATCCGCAATGGCGCATTTTGTCTTTGTATTCGGCCGTGGCAGGGACATTATAGGCAATGATGTCGATTTTTGCGGAATCAAGCAATGACAATAATGCCCCCATGTTTCTCATCACTTTAAATTTGATGGGGATATTCTTATCTTTTGCAAATTGAGAAATAAGGTCGTAGTGGTATCCCATCAAATCTCCTTTGTATAAAAAATATGATGTCGGGCTATAAAGCGTTCCGACAACCAATGTGTCGGGCAAAGAATAGTCAATATTCGTCTCGCTTGGTTGCTTCCTATTGCAGGAAGTGAAAAGCGTGCAGAATATTGTCAGGCAAGACAAAAGGAGATGGATTTGCTTGCTCATGCGCGTTAATATGTGAAATCTCCGTATTCCGTTTGCAATGTCAATTTATTGGTTGGAGAATCTTCAACATAGCCGACGATTCGAGCATCGATTCCAAATGCTTTGGAGATGTCGATGATTGCTTGTGCTTTGTCCGGGGCAACATAAAGTTCCATGCGATGCCCCATGTTGAAAACTTTATACATCTCTTGCCAATCAGTTCCCGATTGTTCCTTAATGATGCGGAATAATGGCGGGATGGGGAATAGGTTGTTTTTGACCACATGTTTGTGTTCGACAAAGTGTATCACTTTCGTTTGTGCGCCTCCGCTGCAATGCACCATGCCATGGATATCGTGGCGCATGGAGTCTAATATCTTTTTGATGACAGGCGCATAGGTGCGAGTGGGGGAAAGGACCAATTTCCCTGCTGTTAATCCTGTTTCCGGAACAAGTTCGGTGAGTTTTAGCTTTCCGGAATATACGAGATCGTCCGGCAAGTTGTTGTCGTAGCTTTCCGGATATTTTTTTGCCACATACTTGTCAAATACGTCGTGTCGGGCGGATGTAAGGCCATTGCTGCCCATCCCTCCATTGTATTCTTTTTCGTAAATGGCTTTGCCGAAGGATGCCAATCCGACAATGACATCGCCGGCAGCAATATGCGCATTGTCGATTACTTCGTCTCTGCGCATACGGCAAGTGACGGTGCTGTCGACAACAATGGTGCGAACAAGGTCGCCAATGTCGGCTGTTTCTCCGCCAGTACTATATATCCCAATACCAAGTTCTCGCAATTCTGCCAAAAGTTCTTCGGTCCCGTTGATTATGGCGGCTATGACTTCTCCGGGAATCAGACGCTTGTTGCGTCCGATAGTCGACGACAGCAAAATATTGTCGGTTGCGCCCACGCACAGCAAATCGTCGAGATTCATGATGAGGGAATCTTGCGCGATGCCTTTCCATACGCTCATGTCGCCGGTTTCTTTCCAATAGGCATAGGCTAACGACGACTTTGTCCCTGCGCCGTCTGCGTGCATGATGTTGCAATAGTCGGCATCGCCGCATAGTATGTCGGGAATGATTTTGCAAAATGCTTTCGGGAAAATTCCTTTATCAATATTTTTAATGGCGTTGTGCACATCTTCTTTGGAGGCAGACACGCCTCGAAGATCATATCGTTGAGTATTATTCATTTTGTATTGTGTTTATGATTCACGAGATTAAATAGAAATAAACATATGATGTGGGAATCACTAATAAGAGACTGTCAATCCTGTCGAGAATGCCTCCATGCCCGGGAAGTATGTGGCCTGAGTCTTTTGTGCCTGACACCCTTTTAATCATTGATTCGATTAAATCGCCCCATGTGGCAAAGATTGAAACGAGAAAAGCCAAGCCAAGCCATTGGATGCGAGTAAATCCTGCAAAATAATGAGGGAAATAAATGTTTAGGAGATAGGCAGTCAGCAATGTGAAGAAAAGTCCGCCAAAAAAACCTTCCCATGATTTTTTAGGGGAGATGCGTTCAAACAAGCGATGCTTTCCGAGCCAAGAGCCGATGAGAAATGCTCCGGTGTCATTAATCCAAATAAATATCAAGCATGCCAATACGGTCGTATGTCCGTGGGGTGTGGCATGTATGTAGTTTAGCAAGGACAACGGGAAAACGACAAGTAGAATTTTCAAGCATGAATGTGATAATTGTGAGATTGCGTTTCCTCGCATGTACAGTTGCGAAATAAAGCGGATGATTCCGTATATGGCAGTCGCAATGAGCGGGGAGAACGGGGAATTTGCAGATGTGGCATTGAGAAAGGAAGAAATAAATATGCATAAACCGCCGCAAATGTCGATGACAAGGATAAGCAAATTATTCTTGTCGCCGGATTGGCTGCAGAGATTGCTTATTTCCCAAACGCCAAATATGACTAAAATTCCAAACACGGCGATGAATGCAGAATGCCCGCATATTGTTGCTGCAACAAGAAGTGCGACATAGATACTGCCTGTGATGGCGCGGGTTAGAATTTTGTTCATGGAAATTAATTTTTAGAAATGTTGATAGTATGTTGTATTCCTTGTCTTTGAACAGAGACACTTTGTCGCTTGCCCATTCATTTCTTGGAATTTTCTACAAAAGTAATTTTTTTCTCTGATAAGTAGTGTATTTTGAGAATGATTTTTGAAAACGACAAATGTCGTAGAATGCCTTTTGCATGAATGTTTGACATTGCCGGCGGCATAAATAAAAAGTGGCAGATGGGCATGCGTTGCGTATTTAGAGGAAAAACGCTAATATTGCAAAAACAAAATAAGAAGGAATGACAAATCGATATATTTATGAATTGGAAATGCAAGTTCGTGATTATGAGCTTGATTCTGAAGGCATTGTGAACAACGCAAATTATTTGCATTATTTTGAACATACGCGCCATTCGTTTTGCAAGGAAAATGGGATTTCTTTTTGGGAAATGCAAGAAAAGGGAATCATTCCCGTGTTGAATAAAATTGAAGTGGAATATAAAACGCCATTGCGGAGCGGGGATGTCTTTATAAGCAAATTGAGTCTGGAACGCAAAGGGGTGCGGTTTGTTTTCCACCAAGTAATTGAGAAGAAAACAGGAGAATGTGTCGCAGACGCGCTTGTCAGCTGCGTTTGCATAGAAAATGGGCGTCTTGGCAGGGGCGATTTGTTGGCAGAAGTATTTAGCCCTTTTTTATCGACTAAATGATATTCCCGACTGCATATCAAATAGCATTTTCTTCCATAAAAGGACTTGCTGTGGAGACGGCTTCAAAGCTGCTTGAAGTGGTGGGGTCGGAAGAGCGTTTTTTCTGCTTGCCGGAAAAGGAACTTCGTGAGAAGTTCGGTTTGCATGGAGAGGTGGCGACAAGCAAATATCGCGACGCTTTGGTGGAAAAAGCTGAAAAAGAGTTGGCATATATACAAGATAAGGGCATTGCGGCATATTATTTTACAGAAAAGGGATATCCTGCGCGATTGCTTGCTGCCTCCGACGCTCCAATGCTGCTGTATGCGAAAGGCGAATGCGACTTAAATGCAGGGTATGTTGTCGGTGTCGTCGGCACGCGCCGTGCGACGACTTATGGATTGCGCCAATGCAGGGAATTGGTTGCCGGTTTGAAAGAAGCGTTAGGGGAACATGTCGTCATAGTCAGCGGTTTGGCGTATGGCATCGATGTTGCTGCTCATCTTGCGGCGATGGAAGCGGGACTTCCCACAGTTGCTGTCATGGCTCATGGGCTGGATATGATTTATCCGGCACAGCATCGCTCGATTGCTGTAGATATTGTGAGAAAAGGTGGCGCCATTGTGACTGAATATGGCAAGCAAACTCGTGTCCATCGCTCGAATTTCCTTGCGCGCAATCGAATTATTGCCGGCTTGTCGGATTGTGTGGTTGTGGTTGAGTCGGCAACAAAGGGCGGGGCGCTGGTTACCGCGAATATAGCGCAAAATTATGGACGAGATGTTTTTGCGTTTCCGGGACGAACGGACGACGCCTATTCTTTGGGTTGCAATGCATTGATTCGCAAAAATGTGGCAGCATTGATTTGCAATGCCGGTGAATTGATTGATATGATGGGGTGGGAGCGATTGTCGCGGCCAATAGAGAAATCGTTATTTATTGAGTTGACGGAAGAGGAGCAGAAGGTGGTTGATTCTTTTAGGGAAGAAATCGTAAATGTAAATGAATTGTGCATATCGGCTAATATGATGATACATAAATTGTTGAGTTGCCTTTTCGAACTCGAAGGGAAAGGTGTTGTGGAAGCGTTGCCGGGAAACATGTATCGACTTATAAAAAAATAACATCTTTAAATTTGGAGAGTTGCGCGAAATGCTATAATTTTGTGCTGTAAAACATAATTGTATAGCGGTTTGCTTTCAGATGATTTCAAGAGACGCGTTAGAGAAAGTAATTAAGGAAGATTTGGCCGGCATATGGAATGTGCTGACTCCGGAAGATAAAAGAGTTGTAGTTGAGAATTTTACGATTCACAATTACAAGCGGAATCAGATTATTTATGCAGAAAAAGAAACGCCGGAATATCTTTGGTGCCTTTTAAAAGGAAAGGTGAAAAAATATAAAGAAGGCATTGGCGGCCGGCAGCAAATCATACGATTGATTCGTCCGATCCAGTATTTCGGACATCGTGCTTATTTTGCCAACGAGCCGTATGTTTCAGGTGCTATTGCCATGGAGCCATCCGAAGTAGGGACAATCCCCATGAAAATTGTCTCGCAGTTGATAGACGGAAATAGGCAATTGGCATGGTTTTTTATCCATGAGTTGTCGCACAATTTAGGCCGTTCGGACACAAAAATTGTGAATCTGACGCAAAAACATATTCGTGGACGGTTGGCAGAAGCATTGTCGTTGTTGATCGACAATTATGGATTTGAGGATGATGGCGAAACGCTGAATATTTATATGTCGCGGGAAGATTTGGCGAATTTATCGAACATGACTACGTCAAATGCCATTCGCACGCTTTCCGCATTCGTCAACGAGCATGTCATTGTCGTAGATGGCCGCCGCATTAAGATTTTAAACGAACCAATGCTCCGAAAAATTAGCAAATTCGGATAGCAAGCATGATCGCCGCTGATAAGCTTCGGAATGAAAATATTGCCGAATACTTGCTGTATATGTGGCAGGTAGAAGATTTGTTGCGCGCTTGCGATTTGGATATTGCGAAAGTGAAAGAGCGGTTGATAGACTGCTGCTCGGTTGATGACGCGACAAAGTCGGTTGTAGAAGAATGGTATGCAAATTTGATTGAAATGATGCGCCTTGAAGGCGTTAAGGAAAAAGGCCATCTTCAAATCAATCAGAATATTATTATCCAATTGACGGATTTGCACTTGATGCTTCTAAAAAGCCCGAAATTTCCGGAATATACAGCTGAATTTTATCAAGTATTGCCTATCATAGTGGAACTGAGAGCAAAAGCCGGCAACAGCAAATGTGGAGAAATTGAAACATGTTTTAATGCGTTGTATGGCATGTTGATGATGCGTTTGCAAAAGAAAGAGATATCGGGAGACACTGAAAATGCGATGAAGCAAATCTCAAAATTCGTGTCATTGCTGGCTTCATATTATCATAAAGATAGGCAGCAACCGATATTCGATAAGGAAGATTATCAATAAAAGAATAGACGTGAGCACATTAGAAGATGAAATAAGAAGAAGGCGTACGTTTGCCATTATCAGCCATCCCGATGCCGGAAAAACAACTTTGACCGAGAAACTTCTTTTGTTTGGGGGGGCGATCCATGTGGCAGGCGCCGTCAAATCCAACAAAATTAAAAAGACAGCTACGTCCGATTGGATGGAGATTGAGAAACAACGGGGTATTTCCGTTGCGACATCAGTCATGGGATTTGATTATGGCGATTATAAAATAAATATACTCGACACGCCGGGACACCAAGATTTCGCAGAAGACACTTATCGGACTTTGACCGCTGTGGATAGCGTCATTATCGTAGTGGATGTTGCCAAAGGCGTTGAGCAACAGACAAGAAAGTTGATGGAGGTGTGTCGTATGCGGAAAACGCCTGTGATTATATTTGTCAATAAGTTGGACAGGGAAGGACGGGATCCATTTGATATCCTTGACGAATTGGAAAGCGAATTGAAAATTAAAGTGCGCCCTCTTAGCTGGCCTATAAATATTGGCGCGCATTTCAAAGGCGTTTATAATATCTATGAACATTCGTTGGACTTGTTTACGCCCAACAAGCAGCGAGTGACGGAACGTGTGGAAATCAGCGATGTCAATGATAAGATTATCGACGAGGCAGTCGGCGAAGCTGATGCTCGTAGGCTACGTGACGATTTGGAATTGATAGATGGCGTGTATCCAGAGTTCAATGAATCGGATTATTTGCATGGCATTGTCGCTCCTGTGTTTTTTGGCTCGGCATTGAATACGTTTGGTGTCAAAGAGCTATTGGATTGTTTTGTGAAAATAGCGCCTTGTCCTCAACCGGTATCTGCCGAAGAACGAATAGTTACTCCGTCAGAACCTGAATTTTCCGGTTTTGTGTTTAAAATACATGCCAACATGGACCCGAATCATCGCAGTTGCATAGCATTTGTGAAAGTATGTTCGGGAAAATTTGAAAGAAATGTCTATTATAAGCACGTCAGATCCGGAAAAATGATGCGATTTGCCGCTCCGACAGCTTTTATGGCACAAAAGAAATCTGTGGTCGACGAGGCTTTTCCCGGTGATATCGTAGGTATTCCCGATACAGGCAATTTTAAAATTGGCGACACGTTGACATCCGGCGAAGAGTTGCATTTTAGGGGATTGCCAAGTTTCTCGCCGGAAATGTTCAAATATATAGAAAATTCCGACCCGATGAAGACAAAGCAACTCAATAAAGGAATTGAGCAGCTGATGGATGAGGGCGTGGCACAATTGTTTGTCAACCAGTTCAATGGTCGCAAACTTATCGGGACTGTCGGCCAATTGCAATTTGAGGTGATTCAATATCGCTTGCTGCATGAATATGGCGCGCAGTGTCGGTGGGAGCCTGTTAACTTATATAAGGCATGTTGGATTGAAAGCGATGATTCCGACGCATTGGAAGCATTCAAAAAACGCAAACATCAATTTATGGCTCTTGATAAGGACGGTCGTGATGTGTTTCTTGCCGATTCCAACTATGTGTTGCAAATGGCGCAGAGCGATTTCCCAAAAATTCGTTTCCATTTCACTTCTGAATTTTAATCTGACGCATTATGAAATGTAGGGTATTGTTATTGTTTTTTATTGTCGTTTCGGTTTTGGAGGCCGCTGCCTGCACGTCGGCTATTGTTTCAGGAAAGTTGACATCCAATGGTCGCCCGATATTATGGAAGCATCGAGATACAAGCGATCTTAATAATAAGGTGGCTCGAATAGAGTACGATGGCAAAATCCCATTTGTGGCGTTGTTCAATAGCTCGGATAAGGAGTGTAGGGAGGCTTGGATTGGAATGAACGAAAGCGGATTCGCAATTATGAACACAGCTTCGTATAATTTAAAAAACGACACTGTATCCGATATGGACAAAGAAGGATTGCTTATGAGCATAGCTTTGTCGGAATGTCGCACTGTCGACGATTTTGCAACATTGCTTGATTCTCTTCCAAAGCCTTTGGGCGTAGAAGCGAATTTCGGAGTAATCGATGCGTATGGGGGAGCTGCGTATTTTGAAACAAATAATTGGGAATATGAGCGATTCAATGTCGATGATACGGAAGAGGGGTATCTGATCCGCACCAATTATTCGAAATCCGGCAGAAAAGGAGAAGGATATGGTTATATAAGGGAACAAAATGCAGAACATCTGTTGGCGCCCTATATCGCGAATCATTCTGTGACGCCTGCTGTTTTTACAGAGGTCTTGTCACGCTCTTTTTATCATTCTTTAATCGACAAGGATTTTGAGCACGATACGGTAGAATGGGTCGTAGACAGGGATTTCATTCCGCGCCGGATATCCTCTGCGTCGGTGGCGATAGAAGGTGTTGTCGCTTCTGAAAATACCACGGATGCCGTTATGTGGACGGTGTTGGGCTATCCGCCCTGTGGCATTGTTTATCCCGTGACAGTCGATTCGGTGCCGGAAGAATTGCAGGCAGATCCTCAGACCGGTATGGCGCCGGCTTGCGATCGCGCGAATGCTTTGAAAAGCGAAGTTTTCCCAATGGAGAAAGATAATGGCGAGAACTATTTGAATATAAACGCTCTTTTTAATGAAGAAGGCACCGGAATCAGTCAAAAATGCAAAGAAAAAAGCATAAATGTTTATCGTGAGAGAGGCATTGTGTTGAGGTGATGAGCGATGATAGAGACCAACGTATATAAGTTGGCAGCAGGCGCGTATATGCGCGAACTTTTCAGCTGTTATTTAAGACGAAAATGGTATTTGTTCGTTTTAGTAGCATGCCCTTGGTTCTTGCTCTC
>UQKE01000029.1 GCA_900541555.1 uncultured Porphyromonadaceae bacterium
TCTTTGTATAAGACAAGCTGCATCTCGGCATAACCGCTCAAACAAGTTTGGCGCTCCTGCGCTTGATTTGCATTATCTTTGTATAAGACAAGCTGCATCTCGGCATAACCGCTCAAACAAGTTTGGCGCTTCTGCGCTCGATTTGCATTATCTTTGCACTGCGATTTGAATGCATCGCAAAGATATAATTTATTTATGACATTCATCAACTTATTTTCTATATTTTTTTAAACAATCGTAACAAAAACGAACAATAGCCCTCATGAAAGAATCAATCATATTGCAAAACATATCGCAAAAACTTGGCATTTCTGAAATTAATGCCATGCAAAAGCAAATGCTTGAACAAGCAAACAAAAAAAATCTCATTTTGCTTGCGCCAACCGGTTCCGGAAAAACTTTGGCATTTGCCGCGACATTGCTAAAAACCATAAAACCTCACAACGATTCCGTCCAAGCCGTCATCGTAACGCCATCTCGAGAATTGGCGATACAAACAAGCAAAGTGCTCCAAGCGATAGCAACCGGATATAAAACCACTTGTTGCTATGGAGGGCATCGCTTTGAAGACGAAAAAAAGTCATTATCGATTGCTCCCGACATAGTCGTAGGAACTCCCGGCCGATTGCTCGACCATTTGCAACGCGGCACCATCGAATTCCAACGCACATCGACATTGATTCTTGACGAATTCGACAAATCATTGGAACTTGGATTCTTAGACGAAATGCGTAAAATCTTGCGGCGCATGCCGTCGCTGTCGCGCCGAATCCTGACTTCTGCAACCGACATCGAAGAAATTCCTCCCTTCATCGGACTCCAAAACGCACAAACAATCGACTTTCGCGACTACAATCCCGTAAAGGAACGAATCGAAATTCACATTGTCCGCTCAGAAGAGAAAGACAAGCTACAATGCCTGACGAAACTGCTCAACCGTCTCGGCGATGAAAAAACAATCGCATTTGTCAATTATCGGGATGCAGCCGAACGCGTGTACGAACACATCACATCGAAAGGCTTCCACGCCGGAGTTTACCATGGCAAATTAGAGCAACACGAGCGCGAAACTGCCATTGCCCTGCTCAACAACGGCACTTTCAGAACTCTTATTTGCACCGATTTGGGAGCTCGCGGGCTCGACATCGACAATGTGGCCAACATCGTACACTACCACCTTCCCGTTTCCGAAGAAGCCTACATCCATCGAAACGGGCGTACCGCCAGAATTGACCGCTCCGGAAAAATTTACATAATCGCCGGTCCCGACGAGCATATTCCCGAATACATCAAATACGATTCAGAACTGCACCTCGACGATGCCGCCTCTGAAAACACAGGCGTCGAGATAGCATCATTGATATTATCTGCCGGAAAGAAAGAAAAAATATCCCGTGCCGACATTTTAGGATTTCTTGTGGCAAAAGGCGGCATAACGGCCGAGAAAGTCGGAAAAATCGACATATTCGACCACTACTCCATTGTCGCCGTGCCTGCCCTTGAATCCAACGGCATTTTGCAGCGAATAGGCAAGGAAAAAATAAAAAACAAGCGAGTCCGCTTTTCGCTCGTCCGAAGTCCTTTCCGAAAATAGAACAAAAAAGCAAGCGCATCTTCATGAGACACGCTTGCTTTTTTTCGTTTTTTGTTACCCTTTGTTACTTCTTCACGCGATTTCCGTAACGGTTCATGAACTTGTCCACACGGCCGGCCGTATCGACGAGCTTTTGCTTGCCCGTGAAGAACGGATGCGACGAACTTGTGATTTCAAGTTTCACAAGCGGATATGTAACACCATCTAATTCAATCGTTTCTTTCGAAGCTACTGTCGAACGAGTGATAAACGTTTCGCCATTCGACATGTCTTTAAAAACGACTTCGCGATAGTTTGAAGGATGAATGTCTTTTTTCATTTTTATATATGCTTTAAATATTTTCAAATTGTGTGTCGCCGGTAAAAACGACTTCTTCGCAATGGCGTGCAAATGTACGCATTATTTTCCAAACACAAAAACTTCATTCATTTTTTTCAGCATTTTCATTCGCCAAATCATTTCGTCAAAGGAGAATAATCGTGCGAATAACGAAGCATTTGGCTCACATAATCTTCGGAATAGTCAATTGCCACATCAACGACATCCCCATTCGCATCCACCTCTGCCTTGTAAACAGGATTGACAAATCCCTTATACGGAGCAATGTTCAACCGCTCGTAACGTTCGAGCACTTCTTCGTGGAGCTTGCGATCGACTTTCACGGCATAATCCTCCACCAAGCGACGGCCGGCCTCGTAATCGCCTTCCGACTTGATGCGTTGCACTTCTGCCAACAATTGGCCGAACAAATCGCGCAATTTCCGGTAATCGTTGATTTTGATATACGTTTTGCCATCCTTTTCCACCAATTCGATCACATTGTCTTTTTGTCCATGCTCATAGACCCATTTTGAAATCAATTGGCGATTGCGCATGTGCGCTTCTTCTATGTTTTTGCCCAATTCGATGCGCATCAGCTGCGTCATCATTCCGTTTAATATGTACTTGTAGTATTCCGCCTTGTAGGCATCCGGATTGTCGAGCAATCCCAATTCCAACAATTTAGGATCGGCAAGATAATATAAAGCAAACAAGTCGGCGCGTGTTTCTTCAAGCGTAGAGCCGTGTTCTTTCAATGCATCGTCGTGCACGCCGGGAAGAAGTTTGCCGGATGCATGGCCCAAGCATTCGTGCAAATCCGTATGGAGATTGTCCACTATGAACAAGTATTTGTCCATCAAATCGCTCGTTTCCTTGTCTATGACAAACTCCTCATTAAACCCGTCGCCATGCGAAGCTTGATCGTAAGCTTCTGTGATATTCTCCAACGTGACAGATTTTGAACCGTGCGCCGCCCGTATCCAATTCGCATTCGGCAGATTGATGCCGATAGGAGTAGCCGGATAGGCATCGCCCGCCAAAATTGCAGCAGTTATGACCTTCGCCGTAACGCCCTTCACTTCTTCTTTTTTAAATCGGGAATCCACCGGAGAATGGCTTTCAAACCATTGAGCATTTTCGCTGATTACTTCTGTGCGGTGAGACGCTTTCTCGTTTTTAAAATTCACAATCGATTCCCATGCACCTTTGTAGCCCAGCGGATCACCGTAGCTTTCAATAAATCCATTGATAAAATCCACTGTGCTGACAACATCCTCAACCCACAATATGGAATATTCGTCGAATGTTTTCAGATTTCCTGTGGTATAGTATTCTATCAATTTCGCAATGTGCGCCTTTTGTTGTTCGTTCTCGGCATATTCCTCGGCTTTTTGCAAATTTTCGACAATCTTTTCGATTGCTTCCGTATATCGTCCTCCCAGCTTGTAGACTTCTTCCGTCAATTTTCCATCTTTTTTTACCAACCGCGAGTTCAAGCCGTAAGAAATGGGCTGAGACGGATCGTCGGTCTTTTTCATTTCCGCATAAAATTGCTCCACCTCAGCTTGCGTGACGCCATCGTAATAATTATTGGCAGAAGTGGCTATCAAATCCTGCCCTGCCGCTTGATTCACCCGTTTTGGCAAAACCGTCGGATCGAAAATCACCGGCATGACTTCTTCCAGAAACGCATCGACTGTCTGCCCGTCCTTCAACAAAAGTTCGTCGGCAGGCACGCTCCTAATTTGCCTTTCAAAAAACGACTGCGAAAATTCGGGAACAAATTTATCCGTCGAATAATGATGGTAAATGCCATTGGCAAACCATACCTGTTTCAAGTAGGTAAGAAAATTCTTATAGTCGGGAATGTTCACATCGCCCTTGTAGTTCTTATAAATGGCTTCCAAAGCTGTGCGGATAGCAAGGTTGTATTTGCCATTTTGATCTGTCAGGATATCTCGCCCGTAGAGAGCTGCTTCCGTCAGATAATACACTAATGTCTTCTGCCGCAACGAAAGTTTCTCGAAGTCCGTCACCTTGTAACGCAACACTTCAATGTCTGCAAATCTATCCACTTTATAATTAAATTCAGTCGCGCCGGCTTTTCCCGTAATTGCCGAGCCCAATACAACGGCAACGGTAGCCGAAATAATAAAATTTGTCTTCATACAATCCAAAGTTTATTCCACATATAACACTAATCCTTTCAAATATTCACCTTCCGGATGATAGATGCTCACCGGATGATCGGCCGGCTGCGTCAATTGGTGCAAAATTCGGACACGCCGTCCCGATTGGGCCGCTGCGCTAAACACCGACAAGCGGAACTGTTCGCGGCTGACTGCCTGCGAACAAGAAAAAGTAAACAGCAATCCGCCTTTCGCAATTTTTGAAAATGCTTTGGCATTCAAGCGGCGATAGCCTATCAAAGCATTGCGCAATGCGCTCTTATGCTTGGCAAATGCCGGCGGGTCCAACACAATCAAATCATACTCCTGCTCCATTTCGTCAAGGAAATGGAAAGCATCGTCGACAAAAGCCCGATGGCGCGTATCGTCAGGATAATTCAACGCCACATTCGCTTCCGTCAACCGTATCGCTTTCTCCGAGCTGTCGACCGAATGGACCGCTTTTGCCCCGCCGCGAAGCGCATAAACGGAAAATCCCCCCGTATAACAAAACATGTTGAGCACCGTGCGCCCTTTTGCATAATGCTCGAGAAGCGAGCGATTGTCCCGCTGGTCGATAAAGAAGCCGGTTTTTTGGCCTTTTAGCCAATCCACATAAAAACTCAAGCCATTCTCCATCGCCTTGTTGTCTTCATACTGTCCGATTATATAATCGTTTTGAGGATCAAGGTGTGCTTTATAGGGCAATGTCGTTTCCGATTTATAATATACATTCCGTATCCATCCCGCTTCAAATTCCACAAGCGACTTCGCGATGAGATTTCGCGCAAAATGCATCCCCGGAGAATGCGCTTGCATGATAGCGGTGTGCCCATAAACATCGACCACCAACCCCGGCAAGAAATCGCCTTCGCCATGCACCAATCGGAAAGCATTGTTGTCGGAACGAAGCAATCCTGCCGTTTTCCTTAATTCAAAAGCGCGACGCAAACGCTCGGCAAAAAAAGCGCTGCCAATCTCTTGCTCGTCGAACGAAAGAATTCTCACGGCAATGCTTCCTATCTGGTAATGTCCCACTGCGGCAAATGCTCCCGTCGAAGTGTACACCGACACGATATCGCCTTCCTCTATCCCGTCGTCGAGCTTTGCAATAGCTCCTGAAAAAATCCACGGATGAAAACGACCCAGCGATTCCTCTTTGCCGCGTTTCAATATCACCTTTTTATAATCCATCCTTCGCTATTTAATAAAGAATCGATAAATATCGTTGGCATTCGCATAAAACAACAGCAGTATCAGCAATCCCAACCCGATCATCGTCGAACGCTCCATCACCTTTTGGCTCGGTTGCCGCCCCGTGATCATCTCATACAACACAAACACGACATGGCCGCCGTCCAACGCCGGTATCGGCAAAATGTTCATGAATGCAAGAGCCACGGAAATAAACGCCGTGATAAACCAAAATTGATACCAGCTCCATTCCGCCGGAAACATATCGCCTATGGCGCCAAATCCACCAAGGCTTTGAGCTCCTTCTTTCGTGAAGATGTATTTCATCTGCCCCACATAAGAAGTCAATTTGTCTACACCTATCTCAATGCCTCTGGGTATCGATTGGAATATGTTGTACTTAATCGTTTGTGTCTTAAACAATTCGTCGATAGGCGTAAGCATCACGCCGATTTTTCCCGATTCGGAAGTGTGCAATTTCGTAGTATATTCTTTCCCGCCTCGTTCATAAGTCAGCATAATATCCTTATCAAGACGCTGCGCCAATGCCGCGCTAAACACGTCCCACGTTTCCGTGCGCACGCTGTCGATGCCTACGATTCTGTCGCCTGCTTTCAAGCCGGCATCGATTGCCGCCTGTCCGGCAACCACATCCTTCACGACAACGGGGAAACGATAATCCATGAAAATGCGGTCTTCATGGTCGCGCAACTCGTTGCTCACCGCAAGCAAAGAATTGCTTGGGATGTCGATTGTCACAGGTTTTCCTTCGCGCAACACGACAACTTGTTTCGCTTCCAATATCTTCTGCGTGGCATAGCCGAAATCGGAAGCATCCAGCTTCTCTCCATCGGCAGAAACCATGATATCGCCGTCGCGGAATCCGATTTGTTTCGCCGTTTCGCTATAAAACTTCATGCCATACTCCGCATCGCCGAATTGGATATAACGGTCGCCCCACGTATATGCGATACCCGCATATATGACAATCGCAAGGATAAAATTAAACACGACTCCGGCAATCATCACAAGCAAGCGTTGCCATGCCGGCTTTGCTCGAAATTCCCACGGTTGCACAGGCTGTTTCATCTGCTCCGTGTCCATAGACTCGTCAATCATTCCGGAGATCTTGCAATATCCGCCCAATGGAAGCCAGCCAAGCCCATATTCCGTATCGCGCCATGTGGCTTTATTTTCCGTGCCCGGCTTTTTTTTCGGCTTGTATTTAAACAAGCTAAACCATGGATCAAAAAATATATAGAATTTCTCTACCCTAATCCCAAACATCCGTGCAAATATATAATGCCCGAATTCATGCACGATTACCAACAATCCAAATGCCGCAATCAACTGAACGGCCTTAATCCAAAAAGAAGATTCTTCCATTTATTTCTCTCGTAGTGTGTATAAATTAATTTATCAATCCGCCGGCTATTGCTTGCATTTCGCTATTTGTTTGTATCAAATCTTCATAGCTCGGCTGTTCTATAAAAGAATTACGCGACAACGCAGTTGCCACTATTTCAGGAATGTGCATAAATCCGATACGGTCAGAAAGGAATGCCGCGACAGCTACTTCGTTTGCCGCATTCAACGCGCAAGGGAGATTGCCGCCGCGCCGTATGGCATCAAATGCCAAGCGCAACAACGGGAACTTTTCAAAATCGGGGCTTTCAAAAGTCAAAGTCGCATAATCGGCAACTTGCAATTTCCGGCATCCCGACACCCTGCGTTGCGGATAGTTCAAAGCATATCGGATGGGCAGCCGCATGTCTGGCAATCCTAATTGAGCTTTCACCGAACCGTCGGCAAATTCCACCATCGAATGAACTATCGACTGCGGATGCACCACAATTTCAATTCGCTCCGGTTCTATGCCGAAAAGCCATCGAGCTTCCATCATTTCAAATCCTTTATTCATCATCGAAGCCGAATCGACAGTGACTTTTGCTCCCATTTTCCAATTCGGATGATTCAACACTTCCGCTTTCGATGCCCGACGCATATCGTCTATCGTTTTCGTGCGGAACGGTCCTCCGGAAGCCGTCAATATCAATTTGGAAATCGATTTATGGTCTTCTCCCGCCAAACATTGGAAAATGGCTGAATGCTCCGAATCCACAGGCAATAAAACGGAACGCGACAACCGAAGCATTCGCGTGATCAATTCTCCTGCCACCACCAAAGTTTCCTTATTGGCAAGCGCGATTGTCTTCCCCGACTCGATGGCCTTCATGGTAGGCGCCAAACCGCTATACCCGACCAAAGCCGTCACGACAATATCTACTTGCTCGTCGGCGGCAAGACACGCAATCGCTTCTTTCCCGCACAGCGTCTCTATGCCGGAGCCGCAAAGAGCATCTTTCAAAGCCCCATAATAACGCTCATCGGCTATTGCCACCTTTTTCGGCTTGAATTCCAACGCCTGAGCGATCAAACGGTCCACATTCTTGTTGGCCGTCAATGCATACGGATAAAGGTCGTCGGGGTATTCTCGAACCACATCCAAAGTCTGCGTTCCAATGGAGCCGGTGCTCCCTAATATGGCTATATTCTTTTTGCGTTGCACTCGTTTCGACGTTAATTTTGCAAAAGTAGAGGTTTTATTCCTTATTTTGAAATCCGCAAATAGAAAAAAACTTAACTGTTTCCCAACTTTATACAAACCAACAAGCCTTTTTTGAAGAAAAAAACATAACTTTGCAGCCGTATTAACAGTAATTAATCTTCACAGTATATGATTAACGCTCAAGACATCAAGAACGGAACCTGCATCCGCATGGATGGCAAATTGTATTTTTGCATCGAATTCCTCCACGTGAAACCCGGAAAAGGCAACACATTTATGCGCACCAAACTGAAAGATGTGGTCAACGGATACGTTATCGAACGTAGATTCAACATCGGCGAAAAATTGGAAGACGTGCGCGTAGAACGTCGCCCATACCAATATCTTTACCAAGAAGGCGGAGATTTCATTTTCATGAACAACGAAACCTTCGAGCAAATTCCTATTCACAAAGATTTGATCACCGGCGTCGACTACATGAAAGAAGGCGACACCGTAGAAGTCGTTTCGGACGCATCGACCGAGACCGTGCTCTACGCAGAAATGCCTATCAAGACGCAACTCAAAATCACTTACACCGAGCCGGGGCTTAAAGGCGACACCGCTACCAACACTTTAAAACCCGCTACGGTAGAAACGGGGGCAACCGTGCGCGTTCCGTTGTTTATCAACGAAGGCGAAATCATCGAAGTCGATACGCGCGAAGGCTCTTACGTGGGACGCGTAAAAGCATAAACCGACATCACATCCCCAAGATTCATAAAACTGAAAACTCCGAAAGTCAATCACGATTTTCGGAGTTTTTTCATACCATGCGGCAACGTCAATGCCGTTTTATTTCTTTGGATCGAATCCTTGCTTGCGAAGATAGTCAAGAATACGGTAAGACATCGCTTCCTCGTAGTAATTAATAATGTGTCCGCACCAATCATTTTCCGACGTCGTGCCGGAACGGGTTCTATTGTATTGCGAAATATCCTTGTCGTAGGCCGACAATTCTTCCAACAATGCGGCTTCGCTTGCATATTTATTTTTATGCACGACCGCCCCACGCGGTTGTTTCGGCTTCATGTCGGGCAATTCGCGAGGCACACCCACGGCCAATCCGCAAACGACAAAAACGCCCTCGGGCAATTCCAATAATTCCGCGACTCGCTCCGGAGCAGCCGTCCGCACATAACCCACACAGCAACAACCCAATCCGCAAGCATTGGCTGCTGTCTGCGCATTCTGCATCGCCAAGGCCGCATCAATCACGCCTACCATTATGCCGTCCATCGTATTTTGGAAAGCAGGAAAAGAAATGCCCTTTTCGGCTGCCAACAATTTGATTTTGCGGTAATCCGCACAAAAGATAAAAAAGTGATTGCATGTTTTGATTTGCTTTTGTCCTGTCAGTGCATACAACTGCTCTTTCACGTTCTGATCGTCAATGTCGATCACAGAAAATTGCTGCCCGTTATAGCTTGTCGATGTATTCCTGATTGCTTCGTATATGAAATTCAAAGATTCTTGCGATATCGCTTCCCGCTCGTAACGGCGTATGCTGCGCCGTTCCAACAATGTTTGTTCTACTGTTTTCATGTCTGCGTAATTTTTTTAAATAACCATTTCAAATGCAGTTTTGTTCGCACAAAAAAATCCGGCGACATCCAAATGCCTGCCGGATTTTTATTTGCAAACGTGCCTTGCGCTACAACGGCGTCACACCGATTCCCGGCTTGTCGACCAGTTGGATTTTGCCATCCACAACCTTCACGCCGTCGAAAGAATCGTTGGATATCAACAAGTTGCCATCCAAATCGGCCCAATCAACCATCGGAGCCAATTGCGCGGCAGCGCTTATCGCGCACGACGTTTCAGTCATACATCCTATCATTAATTTCATGCCCAATCCTTTTGCCAAGACTGCCATCTTATACGCTTCATACATACCCGTGCTTTTCATCAATTTTATATTGATGCCATCGTACACTTGGTATGCGCGCATCACATCCGGAAGTCGTTGCAAAAATTCGTCGGCGATAATGGGGAGCGGGCTGCGTTCTCTCAACCACGCTGTCTCGTCGATCATTGATTTGTCAAAAGGTTGTTCCACAAACAAGCAATTCCGCTCTTTCAGCCAATGGCACATTTCCAATGCTTCCTCTTTGCTTGTCCATCCCTGATTGGCATCCACGCAAATCGGGCGATCCGTTTTGGAACGAATGATTTCCACCAATTCTTTATCGTTATCCAAACCCATCTTGACCTTCAACACCTTATACGGTGCTGCCTCGTCTACTTTTTGACGCACCACTTCGGCCGTGTCTATGCCAATGGTGAACGACGTATACGGCGTCTTCTCAGGCGACAATCCCCATATTTTATACCACGGTTGTCCCATGATTTTGCCAAGCAAGTCATGAAGCGCGATGTCGACCGATGCCTTTGCAGCCCGATTGTCAGGCGCCACATGGTCCACATAGTCCAAAATTTCTTCAATCCTGAAAGGATCGGAAAATTGGCTCAAATCCAATTTGCTTAAAAATGTGGATACCGATTCGATCGATTCCCCAAGATACGGAGGCATCGAAGCCTCGCCATATCCGATAATTCCATCATACTCCAATTGCACAAGCACGTCGGGCGTTGTGGTCCGGCTCGACCGTGCGAGATTGAAAGCATGACGCAATTTCAATTCGTTAGGCTTGAAAGACAAGTTCAACCGTCCGGACTTGCCCACTTTCCTTGTTGCCTCGCCGGCTGCCGACAATGAAATAGGTGTCGACAATGCGATAAGTCCCAATGCGCTTCCTTTTAAAAATTTCCTGCGATCCATAACACTATTAAATTTCTTTTATTTCATAATTCAACTAAAAATACCACGGATGAGATTTGACGGCGACAATGCCTTGCGTGCCAACTTGGCCCTTTATCCTCGACATCGACAAATAAACGTAATCCAAAAAGTCGTCGTCGTCGGGATTCATGCTGTTGATTTTCACTCGTCCCGAACTATGAATGAATTTTCCATTGCCGATATACATCGCCACGTGGGTCACTCTTCCCGATTTCGTCCCAATAAATATCAAATCGCCCGGCTCTGCATCCGTACGCCATTTCGCACAATCTATCTTCATTCCTGTCAAAGCTTGCTGCGAGGCATCCCGTTGCAAAATGACGCCATTCGAGAAATATACCGTGCGGACAAAACCTGAGCAGTCGGCCATTTTTGTCGACATGCCACCCCATAAATAAGGTATGCCCATCATCCGACGCGCATTTTTTTCCATCAAGGCCATATCAAACGACTGTTGCACCCATTCGTCGAAATCTGCCACATCGGCCTTTCGCGCATATCCGCTCCGTCCGTCCGGCAATTCAAGAGCAACAAAATCGCCACTTTCTCCTTTATATTTCAGCAAATTGCCCAAAAGCAAATCTGAAACGACATCCGATTCGTCGCCATTTGGCTGCGCATACAATGTTGCTTGATAGGCTGTCACGATTCGGCGTTCTGCCTGTTTCCAATCGTCCATTTCTTCTTTCGTCAAGAAGTGCAACGAGCTGTCTGTCACATAACCGATGTAATTGTCGGGCGTTTGAATCCGCGACATGCCGCCTTCTTGTTCGAGCACACGCACCGGCGTTCCCATGATCGCCTGCGATGTCAATTCCGCACCGCTTCTTGCCTCTCCGCGAATACAAGCGACAGATATATCAACCAATGCCCATGGCTTCTCCACGCTGCCATCCGGAAGCACTGCGATGTTTTCCTGAAATTGCACGCCATTCTTTTTCAACTCTGCCAACAATGCCTCTTTCGCTTTGGCATCGTCTACTTTGCCGGACAGCATCAGCATGCCGTTTTCAGAAACTTGGGAAATTTCCCACACTGCCACTCGCGTGTCCGGAGCATATTGGGATTTCACTCCTTCAATTATCGCCGAGACATCCTGCGCGTTGCCTACCGATGCAATTCCTGCCAATACGAAAGGCGCAAACCGTTTAATCAATTGAAATTTCATTATTGTTTTTATGTTGATTTTCTACATGCAAATTTAAGTTTAATACGCGCAACCGCAAATTTCCTCTCATGTTTTTTTCACCGACAAAAAATAATACGCTATGAATATTGCAGTTATAAAATAAAGTCTGTATCTTTGCCGCGCAAAATTTAAAACATTAAAAACAATTATGAACAAGTACGAAACCGTTTTCATTTTGACTCCCGTTTTGTCTGATGCACAGATGAAGGAAGCGGTAGACAAATTCACTACATTTCTCACCGGAAATGGTGCAGAAATTGTAAACGAAGAGAATTGGGGACTTCGCAAATTGGCTTACCCGATTCAGAAAAAAAGCACAGGCTTTTATTGCCTCATCGAGTTCAATGCAGAGCCTCAAATCGTAAAGAAATTAGAGACTGCTTATCGTCGCGACGAAAAAGTCATTCGATTCTTGACTTTCCGACTCGACAAATACGCGGCCGAATATGCTGAAAAACGCAGAAACCTCAGAGCCGCAAAGTCTAACAATAAAGAAACTAAGGAGGATTAATCATGGCACAAGCACAATCTGAAATCAGATATTTGACTCCGCTTTCCGTTGATGTCAAGAAGAAAAAATATTGCCGTTTCAAAAAAAGCGGTATCAAATATATCGACTACAAGGATCCTGAATTCCTCAAGAAATTTTTGAACGAGCAAGGCAAAATCCTGCCGCGTCGCATCACCGGCACGTCCCTTAAATATCAAAGAAGAGTTGCGCAAGCTATCAAACGCGCACGCCACTTGGCGCTCCTCCCGTACGTGACCGATTTGATGAAATAATCCTTAAAGAATTACAATTATGAAAATCATATTAAAAGAAGATATTTTCAACCTCGGCTATAAAGACGATGTTGTTGAAGTCAAAAGCGGATACGGAAGAAATTACCTTATCCCGACGGGAAAAGCTGTGATTGCAACCGAATCTGCGCTCAAAGTTTTGGCAGAAAACCAAAGACAAAGAGCACACAAGCTCGCAAAAATCAAAGCCGATGCAGAAGCTCTTGCTGAATCGTTGAAAGATGTAAGCCTCACCATTGGAGCAAAAACAAGCTCAACGGGCACCATCTTCGGCTCTGTCAACAATATTCAAATCGCAGAAGCTTTGGAAAAACTCGGATTCAACGTTGATCGCAAAACGATCATTCTGAAAGAAGCCGTAAAAGAAGTGGGATGCTACAAAGCTCTTATCAAACTCCACAAAGAAGTTTCTGTAGAAATTCCGTTTGAAGTTGTTTCCGAATAACAGAACAATTTTCAATTCAATAAAAAAATAAGCATACCCAACCGTATGCTTATTTTTTCATTTTTACAAGTTTGGAGTATTCGAATTAATATCGTACATTTGGAATCATCAAATATTTTTTTGTATGGCTGATATTTCATCAATGATACAAGAAATGCTTATCCAATTTCGAAGCATCGACATTGCCGAAAGCGAATTCAAGCGCATCATAAACGATGACGAATCGCTCAAAACGGAGTTCAAAGAATGGTGTGAAGAAATGGGATACCGCGAACGGCATGCGTTTGAGCAATATTGCCATGAATATTTGGACAACCACGAATCCATGTTCGACACTCTTTCCGAATATGACGAATAGCCAACGCAATTTTATGCCGAAATACGAAACAAGATTGCCGGCAGAATGGGAGCCTCAGGATGCCGTCATGCTCGTGTGGCCTCACGAAAAGACCGATTGGGCCTATATGCTCGATGAAGCAAAAGCTTGTTTCGCCCAAATCATAACCGCCATTATCCGGCAAAAAGAGCGCGTAATTCTCGTTGTCCCTGAGGATGAACAAATTCATTTCTGCCCTGCGTCCGAATCTCATTTGCTCCAAATCGTTCGATACCGGACCAACGACACATGGGCAAGAGACATTTGTCCCATCGTCACTTTTAAAGGCTCGACACCAATCATCAACGACTTTAAATTCAATGGATGGGGATTGAAATTTGCTGCCGATTTCGATAATTTGCTTTCGTCTTTCATGCACAAGCAACAAATTTTCAACGGCAAATATGCCAATCGCTTAAATTTCGTGCTTGAAGGTGGTGCAATCGAAAGCGACGGCAAAGGGACATTGCTAACGACATCCCAATGCCTGCTATCCAAAAACCGCAATGGCGGATTGAGCAAATCACAAATAACCCAACGGCTAAAAAAATGCTTCGGGGCAAAAAAAATCCTATGGTTGGACTTCGGCTTCTTAGAAGGCGACGACACCGACTCGCATATCGACACATTAGCCCGTTTTGCGCCAAACAACAATTTGCTCTACACCGCTACCGACAGGCACGACGATTCCCATTATGCGGAACTAAAACAAATGGAACGACAATTGGACTCTTTCTCCAATGCCAACGGGGACAAATTCAATTTGATTCCTCTTCCGCTGCCGAATCCCATTTTCGATGAAAACGGTTGCCGATTGCCTGCCACCTATGCCAACTTCCTCATTGGAAACGGGTTTGTGCTTGTGCCGACCTACGGTCAGCCCAAAAACGACAAGAAAGCCATTGCAGCAATATTGCAAGCATTTCCTTCTCACAACATTATCGGGATAAATTGTTCCGCATTGATTCGTCAACACGGCTCATTGCATTGCGTCACCATGCAATTGCCAAAAAAATCATACCGTCATGATTAAAACCATAAAAACCGGCATCATCCAACAAGCCAATACTACCGACATTTCCAGCAACAAAACTCGATTGGCCGAAAAAATCAAAAAACTTGCAAAAAATGGAGCCCAATTAGTCGTGTTGCAAGAACTTCACGACTCACTATATTTCTGCCAAACAGAATCCACCGACAATTTCGACATGGCAACGCCGATTCCGGGAGAAACCACCAATTTCTATGGCAACCTCGCCAAAGAATGCGGCATTGTTTTAGTAACGTCTTTATTCGAAAAACGCGCACCCGGGCTATATCATAATACGGCTGTCGTATTCGAATCAGATGGACACATCGCCGGAATCTATCGAAAAATGCACATTCCCGATGATCCTGCTTATTATGAAAAATTCTATTTCACGCCGGGCGACATCGGTTTTCGCCCCGTAGAAACCTCATTAGGCAAATTAGGAGTGCTCGTGTGTTGGGATCAATGGTATCCCGAAGCAGCGCGCTTGATGGCACTCGCCGGCGCCGACATGCTCATCTACCCTACTGCAATCGGATGGGAATCGTCCGACACATGCGACGAGCAAACACGGCAACGCCAAGCATGGATAACGATACAACGCTCCCACGCCATAGCAAACGGCATTCCCGTGGTATCCGTCAATCGGGTCGGAAAAGAAAATGACCCGTCAGGGCAAACAAACGGCATCCAATTCTGGGGTTCAAGTTTTGTTGCAGGCCCACAAGGCGAACTCCTTTTCGAAGCGCCAACCGACAAAGATACAGAAGCAATCATTGAAATAGACATGACTCGCTCGGAACACGTCAGACGTTGGTGGCCCTTCCTCCGCGACAGAAGAATAGATGCCTACAAAAATATTGTCAGCCGATTCATCGATTGACAAACGCTCCACACCATCTGTGGAAAATATCCACACTCTCCACAATGGCCAAGGCTTGAAAAAGCATCTAATATCCAACGATTTGCAGATTTTCAAAGCATTTGGCATGATTTTTAAATAAATTCGAAAAGAATTTTATTACACATACACTCGATATGACAAAACAACGACTGTTTCTCAACATTCTCGCAGCAACCGCATTTATGTATGCATTCGCATGCTGCAAAGAAAAAGAAGCTCCAAAGCCTCCGGTTGTCGAGGTCCAAAAACCGACAAAGCAAGATGTGCACATTTACGGCGACTACGTAGGAAGCATCCGCGCTTCCCAATTCGTCGAATTGCACGCCCGTGTAGAAGGCTATTTGGAAAGCATGCTTTTCGAAGAAGGCAAGTATGTGAAAAAAGGCGAACCGCTTTTCATTATAAATCAAGGACAATACAAAGCGCGCGTCGAAAAAGCAAAGGCACAATTGAAGCGCGACGAAGCATTGGCGGCAAAGGCATCACGCGACGTGAAACGCTTGCGCCCGCTTTACGAGCAGCACGCAGCAAGCCAGCTCGACCTTGACAATGCCATTGCCGCATTGGAAAATGCAGAAGCCAATATCGCAATGAGCCAAGCCGATCTCGACCAAGCTGAACTTGAACTGAGCTACACAGTCATCACTTCGCCAATGTCGGGCTACATCAGCGAACGATATGTGGACATCGGCACATTGGTAGGCCCCGGCGGACAATCGAAATTGGCTGCCGTAGTCAAAAGCGACACCGTGCTTGTCGATTTTAAAATGACCGACTTGGACTACCTCAAAGCGGAAAAACGAAATGTCAAATTCGGAGAGACCGACACAAGCCGCTCGTGGCAACCGACTGTGACCGTTACCCTTGCCGACAACTCCGAATACCCGATCAAAGGCATTGTAGATTTTGCCGATCCGCTTGTCGACCCGGAAACAGGCACCTTCACTGTCAGAGCCGAACTTCCGAATCCGGAAAATACGCTGCTCCCGGGACAATTTACGCGCGTCAAACTATTGCTTGATGTCATCGAAGGCTCCATCGTCGTGCCGCGCAAAGCGCTTTCCATCGAAAAAGGAGGCGCATTCCTGTTTGTTGTCAAGAAAAACAACGTTGTCGAAAAACGATTTGTCCAAACCGGTCCCGAAATAGGCAACAACGTCGTGATCGAGCGTGGACTCGGCGCAAACGAGCTTGTCGTTGTTGAAGGCTACCACAAACTGCAACCCGGGATGAAAGTATCTCCCGTATATTCAGCCGATAAAAAAAGTATTGACGCTCTTAAAGCAAAAGATAAAAAATGAAATCAGGCTTTTTCATCGACAGACCGGTATTCTCGATTGTCCTGTCGCTCTTAATCGTTATACTCGGTTTGATCGGGCTTAAATTCCTCCCAATCGACCAATACCCGCAAATCACGCCTCCGGTCGTGAAAATCAGCGCGTCATATCCCGGTGCCAGCGCGCTCACCGTGTCGCAAGCCGTTGCCACGCCTATCGAGCAAGAATTAAATGGCACTCCGGGAATGCTTTACATGCAAAGCTCATGCACAAACTCGGGCAATCTGACAATCACTGTCACATTCGACGTATCGGCCGATCCCGACATGTCGGCCGTTGAAATCCAAAACCGCGTGAAATTGGCAGAAAGCCGTCTTCCGGCTGAAGTAATACAAAACGGCATCAGCGTTGAGAAACAGTCCCCAAGCCAATTAATGACACTGACTTTGATGTCCGACGATCCTAAATTCGACGAAATATACCTAAGTAATTTCGCCACGATAAATGTGCTCGACGTGATTCGAAGAATCCCCGGCGTCGGACGCGTTTCTAATGTCGGAAGCCGTTATTATGGCATGCAAATATGGGTCTACCCCGATCGCATGGCAAACATGGGGCTTACGCTCAAAGACATCCAAAATGCGCTAAAAGACCAAAACCGCGAATCTGCTGCCGGAGAAATCGGCAAGCAGCCGGTGCTCGATGTCGACATCACCATGCCCGTGACTGCTTCCGGACGCTTGTCGACAGCCGAAGAATTTGAAAACATTGTCATCAAAGCCAATTCCGATGGTTCTATCGTGCGATTGCGCGATGTTGCGCGAGTATCTCTCGAAGCGGCATCCTATACCACCGAAAGCGGAATCAACGGGAAAAATGCCGCGATATTGAGCATATACATGCTTCCCGGCGCTAACGCAATGGAAGTGGCAGAGAACGTCAAAAACGCGATGAAAGACATCAGCAAGAACTTCCCGGAAGGTTTGGAATATAATTTCCCGTTCGACATGACAGAATATATTTCACAATCTATCCATGAAGTGTACAAAACGCTATTCGAAGCATTGTTTCTCGTTGTCATTGTCGTATTCTTCTCCTTGCAAAATTGGAGGGCCGCCCTCATCCCAATCATAGCCGTGCCCATTTCATTAATCGGCACATTCGGCTTCATGCTCATCATGGGATTTTCGTTGAACACACTGACCTTGCTCGGCTTGGTGCTTGCCATCGGTATCGTTGTCGACGACGCAATCGTTGTCGTCGAGAATGTCGAACGAATCATGAAAGAAGAACGACTGCCGCAAAGAGAAGCCACCCACAAAGCCATGAAGGAACTCACCGGAGCCTTAACCGCGACATCGCTCGTGCTTGCGGCCGTATTTGTCCCCGTCAGTTTCCTCGAAGGCATTACAGGATTGCTATATCGCCAATTCTCAATCACGATCGTTGTCTCCGTGCTGCTTTCGTTGGTCGTAGCGCTCACGTTAAGTCCGGCCATGTGTGCATTGCTATTGCGGCCGGAACACAAGAAAAAAGCAAAGTTATTCCGGCGGATTAACTATTGGTTGGCATTCGGAAATAAAAAATATGCAAAAATATTACGCACTTGTTTCAAAAATCCTCGGCGAGTCCTTGCTTGCTTCGGAGGTGCGCTTGTCGTGATTTTCGTGCTGTATTCGTTGCTCCCCACCAGCTTTATTCCGGAAGAAGACCAAGGCTATTTCACCGTGGAATTGGAAATGCCGGAAGGGACATCGTTGGAACGCACTCGGATGGTCACGAATCGTGCCATTGAATTTATCGACTCGATACCGGCTGTGGCCTATGTCCAAAACGTCACAGGAAGCAGTTCGCGCATCGGCTCCGCACAAAGCCGCGCCACGCTGACTGTCATTCTGAAACCGTGGAAAGAACGCAAAGGCTCCGGCATGGGCATTGACGATGTCATGCAAGCCATACGCGACGAATTCTACTACTACCCCGAAGTGAAAGTCTATGTCAACCGGCCGCCGGTCATCCCCGGATTGGGCGAAAGCGGTGGATTGGAAATGCAATTGGAAGCGCGTGGCGATGCCACATGGGACGATCTCATCAATGCGACCGACACTTTCCTATACCATGCGGCAAAGGCTCCGGAATTGCAAAGCGTATCGTCTGCCCTGCAATCCGAAATACCGCAACTCTATTTCGACGTTGATCGAGACAAGGCTCAATTCCTCGGCATTCCAAACGCCGACATATTCAACACGATGAAAGCATATTTAGGCTCTGTATACGTCAACGATTTCAACATGTTCAATCGTATATACCGCGTCTACATACAAGCCGATGCCTCTTATCGCACGAATCAAGATTGCTTGCACATGTTCTACGTCAAAGCCAAGAACGGCGCCATGGTGCCGCTCTCTGCCATCGGAACGACCGACTACACAACCGGCCCCGGCACAATCAAGCGATTCAATATGTTTTCGACATCTGCCATAACAGCCGTCACATCCCACGGATACAGTACCGGAGAAGCGATGAGCGCCATGGAAGAAATTGCCGATAAATATTTGCCGGACAACATAGGCATCGAATGGAGCGGACTATCGTATCAGGAAAAACAAGCCGGAGGCCAAACCGGCACCGTGCTGGCACTCGTGTTCTTGTTCGTCTTCCTGTTCCTTGCAGCCCAATATGAAAGCTGGATTGTCCCCATCGCTGTATTATTGTCGCTGCCCGTAGCTGCCGTAGGCGCATTCCTCGGCATTTGGATGTGCGGATTGGAAAACGACGTTTATTTCCAAATTGGATTGGTCACATTAATTGGCTTGGCTGCCAAAAATGCAATCCTCATTGTCGAATTTGCCAAAGTGCAAGTCGACGCCGGAGAGGATGTGATAAAGTCGGCCATCCATGCAGCGCAAATGCGCTTCCGCCCGATATTGATGACATCGCTCGCTTTCATCCTCGGCATGTTGCCCATGGTGCTCGCCACCGGACCGGGCTCAGCATCGCGCCACAGCATCGGAACCGGCGTATTCTTCGGAATGCTTTTCGCCATTACGTTCGGTATCGTCATCGTGCCATTCTTCTTCGTTTTAATATACAAACTGAAACAAATTAAATTGAAGCATATCATCTTGAAAGGAAAATCATTCTTGCCGATCGTTGCAATTGCCGTCATTGCCGGCGGCATGTCGTCCTGCAAATTAGGGAAGAAATACGAACGCCCCGACCTGAACATGCCGGAAACGTTCAATTCGTCGACGACCGACAGCACTTCCATCTACGGAATAGAATGGGGCGAATTGTACCAAGACACGGTGCTTCAACGATTAATTGCCACCGCATTGGAAAACAACAAAGATGTCAAAATCGCATCTGCGAAAATCAAAGAAATGATGGCGGCAAAACGAATCTCAACGGCAAATTTAGCTCCTACCATCGATCTTTCGATCCACACAGAAAAAGAAGCGACCAACTACGGAGGCGACAATTATTCCGGCGATCCGGAAATAGGACCGAAACTTAAATTCGCATGGGAACTCGATTTGTGGGGCAAGCTCCGTTGGGCAAAAGAGGCAGATGTCGCAGCCTACCTGCAATCCATAGAAGGACAAAAAGCCGTACAAATGACCATCGTTGCAGAAGTAGCCTCGGCCTACTTTGAACTATGCGCGTTAGATCGAGAAATGAATATCGTGCAAAAAACGCTCGAAGCTCGCCGCGAAGGTCTCCGGCTTTCGAAACTGCGATTCGACGGCGGATTGACATCCGAAACAGCCTACAATCAGGCATTGGTGGAATTAGCTCGGACGGAAACAAGAATTCCTACATTGGAAAAACAAATCCAAATGAAAGAAAGCGATTTGGCGATTCTGCTTGGCGAATATCCCCACGACATGCCTCGCGGGCTGCCGCTTGACGCACAAAAGTTGCCGGAATCGCTGCCCGTCGGGCTACCGTCGTCTTTGCTCGAACGGCGTCCCGACATCAGGGCTGCTGAATTCCATTTGCAAGAAATGAATGCAAAAGTTGGAATTGCATACACCAGCATGTTCCCGCAAATCAGCCTGACAGGCATGCTCGGCTTCGAAAGCGATGAAGTGGGCAATTTGCTTAAAAGTCCTTATTGGTTTGGCGCAGGCGACTTGTTGCAACCGTTGGTGGGATTGGTAAAAAACAAAGCACGCCACAAAGTGTCGCAAGCGCAATACGAACAAGAAATATACAGTTATCAAAAAACTGTGCTCAATGCCTTCAAAGAAGTCAACGACGCCATCATTGCCATTCGAAAGAATAAAGACATAACTATTTCATGGAGAGTGTTGGAATCCTCTGCCGATAAATATTTGCAATTGGCGCAATTGCAATATATCAACGGTGTCACGAACTATATCGACGTGCTCGATGCACAAAGAGAGTTGCTTGAAGCACAAATAGGATTGAACGATGCCGTACTCAACGAATTGCTGTCGATCGTGCAATTATACAAAGCGCTTGGAGGAGGATATTCCGAAGAATTGGTCCTAAAATCAATTAAAGACTGACAACACTTGCCACACAACAAAAAACGTTCTTTCTGCATAGCTTGAAAGAACGTTTTTTTGCGTATTTGTAGTTTCCTAAATTAGGCAGACCGTCAGCTTTCCCACTTAAATGAAATCATTGCATCGAAGCAAACGCCTCTTCCAGTTTGAGCAATTCTTCCCGCATGGCTTTCAACCGTTCGACCACTTCGTGGCGTTTCGACACATTCCGCCGATTTTGGCGAATTTGTTGTTCTGCCGCTTCCAGTTTCAAGCCTTTTTCCTTTACCAGATACCACACCATGCGGATTTTCTCTATATCTTCCAAAGAATAATACCGAGTGTAGCCCTCTGTGCGGCGCGGCCGGATGATCGTGAATTTCTTTTCCCAAAAACGCAACGTTGAGCACGGGATATGCAATATCTCCGCCACTTCGCCTATCTTGTAATATTTTTTCTCGGTGCGTCGCATTCACAGAATCTCTTCTTTTGCAAAAGTAATAAAATGATTAATTTTGCGGAACAAAAAAAGACGGGGTTTTGCTCGAACTGCCCCGATTTTTCGCTTTTAATCAACGATATATATGTATTCATCCAACGAAATTAGAAATTCCTTCAAAGAATTTTTTAAAAACAAAGGGCATCAAATCGTACCCTCTGCGCCGATGGTCATTAAAGACGACCCGACACTGATGTTCACAAACGCCGGAATGAACCAATTCAAAGATATCATTTTAGGCAATGTCGCTGCCAAATACAAACGTGTCGCCGACTCCCAGAAATGCCTGAGAGTGAGCGGAAAGCACAACGACCTTGAAGAAGTTGGCATCGACACCTACCACCATACGATGTTTGAAATGCTTGGCAATTGGTCGTTTGGCGACTATTTCAAAAAAGAAGCCATCGATTGGGCATGGGAATATCTTGTCGATGTCTTGAAGATCAATCCGGACATTCTTTATGCCACCGTTTTTGAAGGATATGCCCCCGACGGGCTGCAACGCGACGACGAAGCAGCCGGATATTGGGAAAAACATTTGCCAAAGGACCACATCATCAATGGCAACCGCCACGACAATTTTTGGGAAATGGGCGAAACAGGGCCTTGCGGGCCATGTTCGGAAATTCATATCGATTTGCGGCCTGCCGAAGAACGCGCTAAAATTGCCGGAAAAGATTTGGTCAACAAAAATCATCCGCAAGTCATCGAAATTTGGAATCTCGTGTTCATGCAATACAACCACATGGCAGACGGAACGCTTGAACCTCTGCCAAACAAAGTGATCGACACCGGCATGGGTTTTGAACGGCTGTGCATGGCGATGCAAGGAAAAACATCCAACTACGACACCGACGTATTCCAGCCTCTCATCCAAAAAATAGCGCAATTGTCGGGAAAGTCCTACGGGCAAGACAACCAAACCGACATTGCCATGAGAGTCGTTGCCGACCACGTGCGCACCATCTCTTTCTCAATTGCCGACTCGCAATTGCCATCTAATGCAAAAGCCGGCTACGTCATCCGCCGAATTTTGCGGCGCGCTGTCAGATATGCGTACACGTTCCTCGGACAAAAACAAGCATTCCTCTACCGCCTCGTCGACACGCTCATCGACACAATGGGCGAAGCATATCCGGAACTCAAACAGCAATCTGATTTGATCAAAAAGGTAATCAAAGAAGAAGAAGACACCTTCCTTCGCACATTGGAAACCGGCATAAAACTTTTAGACAAAGTCGTTTCCGAAACTGTCGAAGCAGGAAAAAACGAAATCTCCGGACAAAACGCGTTTTTGCTTTACGACACTTACGGCTTCCCGCTCGACCTCACAGAACTTATCTTGAAAGAAAAAGGGTTGACTGTCGACATCGCCGGATTCAACGACGAAATGAACAAGCAAAAACAACGCGCCCGCAATGCGGCATCGGTAGAAACAAGCGATTGGATTACTGTGCATGAAGGCGATTCCGAATTCGTGGGCTACGACTCTTTTGAAAGCGAGACACAAATACTGCGCTTCCGCAAGGTCAAGCAAAAAAATCACGAATTTTACCAAATCGTTTTAAAAGAAACGCCTTTTTATGCAGAAATGGGCGGACAAGTCGGCGATACCGGCGTTTTGATCAGCGGCAACGAGCAGATTGAAATATTCGACACGAAGAAAGAAAACAACCTTGCTGTCCATTTGGCGAAAAAAATGCCTTCCGACCCGTCAAAGGTTGTCATTGCCAAAATCAATATTGAGGCACGCAAGGCAACTGCTGCAAACCACACGGCAACACACTTGCTCCACGAAGCCCTTCGAGAAGTTTTAGGCGCGCACGTAGAGCAAAAAGGCTCCTATGTGTCTCCGAAATTGCTTCGTTTCGATTTCTCTCATTTCCAAAAAATGACCGACGAAGAAATCAATGCCGTCGAAAAATTAGTAAACAGACGCGTACGGGAAACCATCCCATTGGAAGAATATCGCAACCTCCCCATTGCCAAAGCAAAAGAAATGGGAGCAATGGCTCTGTTTGGTGAGAAATACGGCGACGAAGTACGCGTTGTCAAATACGGCGACTCCATTGAATTGTGCGGAGGGACGCATGTCCCGAACACCGGAAATATCGGAATTGTCAAAATCATATCCGAAGGAAGCATTGCCGCCGGCATTCGCCGCATTGAAGCAATCACCGGAGAACAAGTGGAAGATGCCATGCAGGAATTAAAAACAACCCTCAAAGAAATTGGCACTTTGCTCAATTCTTCCAACATCATTCAAGCCGTGCAGAAAACAATTACCGAAAATTCGGAACTCCGGAAAAAGGCGGAAGAAATGATCAACGACCGAATCAAATTGATTGTCAAACAATGCATCGAAGAAAAGAAAGTGCTGCCAAACGGCATTAATCTTGTCTCCATACAAAAAATCATGCTGCCTGAGATTGTAAAGGGCGTCGCGTTTGGAGTGAAGGAAGCATCGCCTGTTGCCACGGCATTTGTCGGCGCAACCATTAGCAACGACAACAAGCCGCTATTGACAGTCATGCTCACCGACGATTTGGTGAAAAAAGGGCTGAACGCATCGGCAATCGTCAGAGAAGCGGCCAAACTAATCCACGGAGGCGGAGGCGGTCAACCGCAATTCGCGCAAGCAGGAGGAAAATCGGCAAGCGGCATTCGCGAAGCATTCGATAAAATCATCGAGCAATTATAGGAATCCTCATATTCCCACAAAAAAACGGTCTCCGCTTGGAGGCCGTTTTTTATTTCCATCAAGCTGTCAAGCCGGTTGTTCGCATTGGACGGCAGCTATTGGAATCAGTAAATTTTTCTTATTTTGAATTTTCAAGATACAAAGCCGCTTGTTTCACTTTTTTAAATAAATCCGTGGCAAACACAAAGTCGTTCAACGATTGGCTTTCAGAATGAAAAATATTATCCTTGTTGCCTACCCAATCAACATTTCCTTTATTGATAAACACTATATGTTCGCCAATGCCAAGCACGGAATTCATATCGTGCGTATTAATGATAGTCGTGATGCCATACTCATGAGTGATATCCCAAAGCAGCTCGTCAATCAAAATGGAAGTCTGGGGGTCCAATCCCGAATTTGGCTCGTCGCAAAACAAATATCTGGGATTCAGCGCAATGGCTCGTGCGATAGCCACGCGCTTCTGCATTCCGCCGCTAATTTCCGACGGGAACTTGTCGTCGGCGCCCTTCAAATTCACTCGATTCAAACAAAATCGGGCACGTTCCAACATTTCCGGATAAGTCATGTCGGAAAACATTTTCAACGGGAACAGCACATTTCCAAGCACTGTTTCATTGTCAAACAAAGCCGATCCCTGAAACAGCATCCCGATTTCTGTGCGCAATTTCTTTTTTTGCGACATGTCCATTTTCAAAAAATCCCGACCATCGTACAATATCTCGCCGGAATCCGGAGAAAGCAACCCAATGATACATTTCACCAATACCGTTTTTCCCGAACCGCTTCGTCCGATGATCAAGTTCGTTTTCCCTTTATGGAAAGCGGCATCAATGTTGTGCAACACTTCTTTGCCTTCAAACGATTTTGTCACGCTCTTTACCTCAATCATTGCAATAACAATTTAGTCAATAACACGTCAAGCAAAAGAATCAATATGCTGCTTGCCACCACTGAATTTGTGCTTGCCTTCCCGACGTCGAGCGCGCCGCCTTTCACATAATAACCGTAAAACGACGCTACACTCGTAACCACTACGGAAAAGAACAAAGATTTTATAATCGCATACCACACATACCATTCCACAAAAGCTGTCTGTATGCCATAAATATATTGCGACACAGATATAATATCTGTAAATTGAGCAATCAAGTATCCGCCCACCAAACCGGAGGCCATGCTAAATATCGTCAAGACAGGAATAAATGTCAAAAAGGCCAATATTTTGGGCAATACCAAGAAATTACACGAATTAATACCCATAATCTCCAATGCGTCAATCTGTTCCGTCACTCTCATCGTGCCGATTTCAGACGCAATGTTCGATCCCACTTTTCCGGCCAAAATCAAGCAAAGTATCGAAGATGAAAACTCCAAAAGCAGCACGTCGCGCGTAGCCAACCCTACCGTATAGGACGGCAACAATGGATTTTCGAAATTAATTTGCATCTGTATGGCAATCACCGCGCCAATAAACAGAGAAATCACGATAACAAGAGGAATCGAATCTATGCCCAACTTGGATATTTCCTGCACATAGCGTTTCAACGATTCCTTCAATCGGTCCGGTTTCGCAAATACGCGCTTCATAAACAACGCGTATTCCCCGAAAGTTTGCAAACAAGAAGTTATAAACAACATATTTGTCTTCATTTTGCCGAGATGCAGCTTATTTTGTGCAAAGATAATGCAAATCGAGAGCAGAAACGCCAAACTTGTTTGGGCGATTATGCCGAGATGCAGCTTATTTTCTGCAAAGATAAGCAAAGTTTGACCGCAATGCGAAAACGCAAAACAATTTGCATTGCCAAAACGTATTTTATTCTATCCTAAAACGCATTCCCGACACTCCCCTTCCGCGGAAATTCAAATTTTGGAAACGACGCAAACAACTAAAAATTCGACATCCCGCCAATCAAGTCACGAACCGAAGAAACACGATGCCGCGACATGTAGTCCTCTATATAATCGATGATTTTCATCGTTGCCGCAGGATCGACAAAATTTGCCGTCCCCACTTGCACGGCAGTTGCACCGGCAAGAATAAATTCCAATGCATCACGTCCGTTCATGATTCCCCCCAATCCAATCACCGGAATCCTCACAGCCTTGGCCGTTTGCCATACCATGCGGACTGCAATGGGACGAATGCAAGGCCCTGAAAGGCCGCCCGTGATTGTCGACAAATACGGGCGACGCCGCTCCACGTCGATCGACATGCCCAAAAACGTATTTACCAAAGAAACAGCGTCTGCCCCTTCTGCTTCCACGGCACGCGCAATTTCCGTAATATCCGTTACATTCGGCGACAACTTCACGATCAGCGTCTTCCCATAAGCGGCTCGCGCAGCTTTCACCACTTGGGCCGCGCCGGCACACGTTGTCCCGAACGCCATGCCTCCCTGCTTCACATTCGGGCAAGAGATATTTATTTCCACCGCATGGATTTTATCCAAACCGGAAAGACGTTCGCACACGGCAGCATAATCCTCCGGTTTCGCGCCCGACACGTTGACAATAATCTCCGTGTCCAAATCCTTAATGCGCGGATATATCGTTTCCACAAAATAATTCACGCCCTTGTTTTGCAACCCGACAGCATTCAACATGCCGGACGGCGTTTCCACCATTCTCGGATAAGGATTTCCTTCGCGATGATGGAGCGTCGTGCCTTTCACCACGATGCCGCCCAATCGATTCAAATCGACAAAATCGGCATATTCCTCGCCATAGCCGAATGTGCCCGACGCAGTAAGCACCGGATTTTTCAACGGCAAATTCTTGATGTTTACTTTTAAATCCCCCATTTCAATTGCTTCACATTAAAGACAGGACCTTCCGTGCATACACATTGATTCCCCTTGTCGGTATCTTCCACGCAACACAAGCATGCGCCTATTCCGCAAGCCATCCGGTTTTCCAGCGACACTTCGCATTCCACACCGTTGCGCAAAGCATAGGCCGCCACAGCTTTCATCATTGGCATCGGCCCGCAGCAATAAATCATATCCCACGATTGGCAAAGTGCCGAATTTTGCGTGACCAATCCTTTTTCGCCAAACGAACCGTCGTCGGTCGACAAGTACAAATTGCCATAGCGCGAAAATTCCTCCATTTCAAGCAAATCGGTTGCCGATCGGGCTCCAAGCAGGAAGTTTGCGGCAAACCCGCCTTTCTTCAATTCCGCTCCCAAATAAAGCAACGGAGCGACGCCAACACCCCCGCCCACCAAAAGCAGTTTCATTTCTTTTCCTTCCGGAAGCGTAAAGCCTCTTCCAAGCGGAAGCACAAGATTCAACACTTGCCCTGCGGGCATTTCGACTAGCCTGTGCGTGCCTTCGCCGGCATCCCTGACAAGCAACCATAACTCTTGCTTGTCGTAATCGACAAAATTTATGGAAATCGGACGCCTCAAAAACACATTTTTCGAATCCGGCACCTCCACCTGCACAAACTGCCCCGGCTTCATCTCCGGAAGCAACCGGCCGCCAAGCGGCGACAGTTTCAGCAAGGCATAAATTTTCGAAATTCGAATGTTTTCACGTATCGCAAAATCTAATATATGCTTTTTCATATCAATATTTTCTGATGCAAAGATAATGCAAGCCGAGCGCAGAGGAAAAAGAATTTATTCATTTTTCCTT
>UQKE01000030.1 GCA_900541555.1 uncultured Porphyromonadaceae bacterium
AGGGTTCTGCTGCCTTATGCAAGAAATAAAAAATGGAATTGATAGAACCCACCAATAGAATTTTAAAGTTATAGTTAGTTAATGTTAGGTCGAATAATAAAGTTTTTCAAATATAAAGGTTCTAATTTTTCCAACCAAATCTGCGGGCGAAAATAAAGGTTTTTTCACAATCGGCGTCTTTCCGGAGGGTAGTCGATGGAATAGTGCAAGCCTCGCGATTCGTGGCGTTCTTTTGCTTGCCTCATAATGAGATAGCCCACGTTTATGAGGTTGCGCAGCTCGCATATCTCGCGCGATGCCTTGCTTTGCTTGAACAGCTTTTCCGTTTCTTCGTACAGTATGTCGAGGCGGTTCCAAGCGCGGTCGAGGCGAAGGTTGGAGCGGACTATTCCGACGTATGCGCTCATGATTTGGTTCACTTCTTTGAGGCTTTGCGTGATGAGCACCATCTCTTCGTTGTGCATGGTGCCTTCGTCGTTCCATTCGGGCACGTCGTCGCGCCACGTGTAGTGGCCGATGTTTGCCATGCTGTGGCGTGCGGCCGCGTCGGCATACACGACGGCTTCGATGAGCGAATTGGAAGCCAGCCGGTTGCCGCCATGAAGCCCTGTGCAAGAACACTCGCCGACAGCATAGAGGCGGTCGATCGACGAGCACGCGTCGAGGTCCACCTTGATGCCGCCGCATAGGTAGTGGGCTGCCGGCGCTACGGGTATGTAGTCTTTTGTGATGTCGATGCCGAGGCTTTTGCATTTGGCGTAGATGTTCGGGAAGTGGTGGCGCGTTTCGTCGGCATCTTTGTGGGTCACGTCCAAGTACACATGGTCGTCGCCACGCATTTTCATTTCGTTGTCGATGGCTCGCGCCACGATGTCGCGCGGAGCGAGCGACAAGCGGGGGTCGTATTTTTGCATGAATTCTTTTCCGTCGAGGGTGCGCAATACGGCGCCGTAGCCGCGCATGGCTTCCGTGATGAGAAACGACGGGCGGTCGCCCGGGTGGTAGAGCGCGGTGGGGTGGAATTGGATGAATTCCATGTCTTTGACTGTCCCTTTGGCGCGGTACACCATGGCTATTCCGTCGCCGGTGGCGACAGGGGGATTGGTGGTGGTCGTGTACACTTGCCCGATGCCGCCGGTTGCCATTACGGTGACTTTCGAAAGGAAAGTGTCGACTTTTTTTGTGTTTGGGTTTAGGATGTATGCGCCGTAGCAGGTGATGTCGGGGGTGCGTCGGGTGACTATTTTCCCCAAGTGATGTTGCGTGATGATTTCTACGGCGAAATAGTTTTCAAACAGGTCGATGTTGGGGTGCGACTTCAAGGCGCGTATGAGGCTGTCCTGAATTTCCGCGCCGGTGTTGTCGGCATGGTGGAGAATCCGAAATTCCGAATGCCCGCCTTCGCGGTGGAGGTCGAATTGCCCGTCGTCTTTCTTGTCGAAGTTCACGCCCCATTCGATGAGTTGCCTGATTTGGGCGGGCGCGCCTTTCACAACCTTCTCGACGGCGGCGCGGTCGCTGAGGAAGTCGCCGGCGATCATGGTGTCTTCTATGTGCTTTTCGAAATTGTCGACGCGGAGGTCGGTGACGGAAGCCACGCCACCTTGCGCGTAGTAGGTGTTTGCTTCTTCTATGCCGGATTTGCAAATGAGTGCAACCCTGCCTGTTTCCGCCACTTTCAGCGCGAAACTCATGCCGGCGATGCCGGAGCCTATCACGAGGTAATCGTATTTGTGGATCATGGTCGATAAGTTTGTCGTTACGCAAAATTACACAGTTTTTTTGTGGAAACAGCGGATTGTTCGTAAATTTGCATTTTATTAAAGCATGATTAAAATAAAATTCGATGAATAATATACTTGATCTGAGCGAACAAGAAATCGTGAGACGCAACAGCCTCTCCGAATTGCGTAAAATGGGCATTGAGCCTTATCCAGCCGCTGAATATGAAGTGACGGGGCACACGAAGGAAATCAAAGAAAATTTTAAGGACGACGCCGAGCCGCGCAATGTGTGCATCGCGGGGCGGATGATGAGCCGCCGCGTGATGGGAAAAGCGTCGTTCATGGAATTGCAAGATGCCGATGGCCGGATACAAGTGTATGTGAGCCGCGACGATATTTGTCCGGACGAAAACAAGGATTTGTACAATGTGTTTTTCAAAAAATTGCTTGACATCGGCGATTTTGTCGGGGTGGAGGGCTTCGTGTTCCGCACGCAGACGGGAGAAATCACCGTCCATGCCCGTGAGATACGGATGCTGAGCAAGTCGTTGCGCCCGCTTCCGATTGTGAAAACGAAAGATGGCGTGGTTTACGATGCCTTTGAGGACCCCGAATTGCGCTATCGCAGGCGTTATGTCGACTTGGTGGTGAACGACGGAGTGAAAGATATATTCATCAAGCGGACAAAGGTCTACAATTCGATGCGTGAATATTTCAACAATCATGGCTATATGGAGGTCGAAACGCCGATACTCCAACCCATACCGGGCGGCGCGGCGGCGCGTCCTTTCATCACGCACCATAATGCGCTCGACATTCCGTTGTATTTGCGCATAGCTGATGAATTGTATTTGAAACGGCTGATTGTGGGCGGCTTCGAGGGCGTTTACGAGTTCTCGAAGAATTTCCGCAACGAGGGCATGGACCGCACGCACAATCCGGAATTTACGTGCATGGAGATTTATGTCGCTTATAAGGATTACAACTGGATGATGGCGTTCACGGAACGCATGTTGGAAAAAATATGCTTGGATGTGAATGGCACGACGGAAGTGAAAGTGGGCGACAACGTGATTAGCTTCAAAGCGCCATTCCGCCGCGTGACGATGATTGATGCCATCCGTGAACACACCGGCATCGACATTACCGGCATGGACGAGCAGCAACTTCGCGACGTGTGCGCCCGCATCGGGGTGGAAGCCGACGAGACGATGGGAAAAGGCAAGCTCATCGATGAGATTTTCGGAGCGAAGTGCGAAGGCACGTATATCCAGCCTACGTTTATCATTGATTATCCGATAGAGATGTCGCCGTTGACGAAGCGCCATCGCAGCAATCCGGAATTGACGGAGCGTTTCGAGTTGATGGTCAACGGAAAGGAATTGTGCAATGCATATTCTGAATTGAACGATCCGATCGATCAATACGAGCGTTTTGTGGAACAGATGCGTTTGAGCGAAAAGGGCGACGACGAGGCAATGATAATCGACAAGGATTTCATCCGCGCGTTGGAATATGGCATGCCTCCTACGTCGGGAATGGGCGTTGGCATGGACCGCCTTGTGATGCTGATGACGGGGCAGACGGCAATACAGGAAGTGCTGTTCTTCCCGCAAATGCGTCCTGAAAAGACGGCTCGTCGCGACAAGGCGGAAGCGTATGTGGCAATCGGTGTGCCGGAGGAATGGGTGGCTCCTTTGCAAAAGGCAGGCTATCTGACGGTGGAAAGCCTTGCCGGAGCAAACGCGGGAAAAGTGCATCAGGACATTTGCGGCTTAAACAAGAAGTATAAGCTCGAATTGACGAATCCTGCGCTCGACAGTGTGGCTGCATGGATAGCTACGGCTGAAAAATAGAAGTATCGTTCACCTTAAAATTCTAAAAAATGGCTAATCTCGGAAAGATCGCGGTCATGGGCGGTGGCAGTTGGGCCACTGCATTGGCGAAATTGTTGTTGCAAAACTGCGAAAAAATATTGTGGTACATGCGGCGCGACGACCGCATTGCCGATTTTGAACGCAATCATTGCAATCCGGTCTATTTGTCGGATGTGGTTTTCGACACGTCGCGCATCGAGTTTTCGTCGGACATCAATGCCGTGTGTGAAGCTGCCGACACGCTGTTGCTCGCCATGCCGTCACCTTATATAAAAGAGCACTTGAAGAAAATTTCTGTGGATTTGAGCGGGAAATACATGGCAAGTGCCGTGAAAGGCATCGTGCCGGATGAAAATGCGTTGGTGACGGCTTACATGTCGGACTTCTATGGCATTCGTCCGGAGCGCCAGATTGTGATTGGCGGGCCGTGCCATGCGGAAGAAGTGGCATTGGGGCGGCAGTCGTATTTGACGGTGGGAAGCCTTGACGCGGAATTGGCAGAGGCTTTTGCCGGATGCCTGCGCGGGCCGGCGATGCGGACGGTGGTGTCGACCGATGTGGAAGGCATTGAATATGCAGCTGTGTTGAAGAATGTCTACGGCATTTGCGGCGGCATTATTTATGGATTGAAAAATGGCGATAATTTCCTTGCCATGCTTGTTTCGAATGCAATCCGCGAAATGGAGCGATTCCTTTCGGTGGCAAATCCTCGCGAGCGCAACATTTGCGATTCCGTCTACCTTGGCGATTTGCTGGTGACGGTCTATTCGAAGTTCAGCCGCAATCATAATTTTGGCGCTTACATAGGACGCGGCTATTCGGTGAAGGCCGCCATGATGGAGATGGAGCAGGTGGCGGAAGGCTATTACGGCACGAAGTGCATCCATGAGGTGAACAAGCGTTATGGCGTCGACATGCCGATATTGGAATGCGTCTACGGAATCCTTTACGAGCGCAAATCGGCCCAAAAAGCCATCGACATGCTTGCCGCCCAAATGAAATAAAACCACCGACGAGGACCGATTCGTCAGGGTAAAATCACGGTAACTAACGATTCCGAATTAAACGCAGGTGCAAAACAAGAGCGCGAAGTTAATCACTCTCTTGTTTAGGTCCTTTGAGTTTTCTGAAAATCTCTGTAATTTATTATAGCTGCATTGTCACTTTGTTATGCCTTCTTTCTTTTGGGGGTGGAAGAGGTTGCGGAAGGGCAAAAAAAGTCCCACAAAATATTGATTTTGTAGGACTTGTGTTTTTGTTGCTGCCTTTTGGCTTTTGTGATCCGCCTGGGGCTCGAACCCAGGACCCCATCCTTAAAAGGGATGTGCTCTACCTGCTGAGCTAGCGAATCTCCCTCAATAGCGATCAGTTTCCTGATTGCGACTGCAAAGGTAATGCCGTTTCTTGAATCACGCAAGCATTTCGCGAAAAAATTAATTATTTTCTTGCGCTTCTTCGATTTTGCCCAACGTTTAGGGCGGTTTTGAGTCCGGCGGGTGGCCTAAATTGGGATGCCGCGAGGCTGTTTGAACCGTGGGGTTGCGCTGAGGCAATTGTCTTCGTGCTGCTTGCGCAAGCGGCGACACGGTGAAGGTGTCGCGCTTGCCGGCGAAGCTCGTAGCGTTGGAAAGTTTGTGAAGTGGGGGGTCGACGATGCCGGCCGGCTTTTTCGAGGGGCGGCCCGAACGGAATTTGTTCGGACGCCTGATGGCTGAGCTGATTTGAATTGCCCTGCGCGGAGATGCGATGGGTGAGGAATGCCGTCGGTGTGACGTTTCGATTTTTTTTCAATGTGGCCGTTTCCTTTGGGTGGCGGCATCTCATAATATATAATGTGTGGAAGTCGGCAATCTTGGTTTGTTTAGAAATGAAAATAATGTTAATTAACATCTGAGATGCCCATGAAATGCGTTTCGGACAGAAAAAAAACTGTATTTTTGAAGCGAAAATGTGCGCATTTAGGGGCTTTTTCGAGGCCGAAAAAGGTTCTAAGTGTGTAAAATTGGCTTTAAAATGTTAAATTTTGAGCGATTTGGCGAGAGGTGAAACATTTGTAAAGTTAATTTTAACATGTCGCGCATTGAGAGAGTATGAACCTAATATAAATAAATAAAGAGTAATTATGAGAAAACAGCTATTGCTTCTGTTATTTTCCCTCTTTGCGGTTGTGGGCTATGCTCGCACTGTTACGGGCGTGATTACTTCTGCTGTCGACAAGTTGCCGGTTATCGGCGCGTCGATATCTGTGGAAGGCACCACTCGCGGAACAACAACCGACCTTGACGGAAAATATTCAATCGACGTAGACGACAACAGTGTCCTCGTCGTTAGTTACGTAGGTATGACTACCCAACGAATAACGGTAGGCAGCCGCAGCGTGATTGATGTAGAGTTGCAGGAAAATGCCCAAGTGCTCGAAGAGGTTGTGGTAACTGCAATGGGTCAAACGCAAGAAAAGAAGAAATTGAACTTCGCAGTGCAGTCGTTGTCTGCCGACGATGTGACTGCCGGCCAATCGGTCAACTTCGCCAACAGTTTGCAAGGCAAGGTGGCCGGTTTGCAGGTTTCGTCGGGCGGTAGTTCGCCGAACTCCTCCACGCAAGTCATCATCCGTGCGATTTCTTCTATCAACACCTCGCAAAGCAACGAGCCTTTGGTGATTCTCGACGGCATGCCGATTCGAGGCGGAGGTTCGACGCTTGGCGACTTGAACGCGAACGATATTGAAAACATGAGCGTCTTGAAGGGTGCAGCCGCATCGGCCCTTTATGGCCAAGAGGCAGCCAACGGCGTCATCATGATTACGACGAAGAAAGGTAAAGAAGGCCGCTTGGAAGTAACAGCTTCCGGAAGCTGGGAAATTTCCAACGCCATCCACGTGCCTAAGATTCAAGATCAATTTATCGCAGGTTCCGGCGGTTTCTTTAAGGAAAACTCAACAGGCGGCTGGGGTCCGTATCTGACAAGCGCCGACCATGTTTACGACAACGTTGGCGGTTTCCTCGGCACGGGATTCCTTCAGAAATACGACATGTCGATTTCCGGCGGCGGCGAGAAATTTAACGCCTACGCTTCGGCAAGCTATTTGAAAAACGATGGTATCGTTCCGGAAGACTACAAGGATCGTTTGAGCGTATTCTTGAAAGCAGAATTCAAGCCTTCCGACAAAGTGACGATGCAATTGACCACCAACTTCGTCAATGCAAAGAGCCGTGCATTCGGCAACAGCATGTCGACAGTTTATGGTTGGGCAATCAACAAAAACATGGCCGATTATGCTACGCTCGAAGGCCGCCCCAACTGGAGCAACCGCTACGAAAATTGGGACCTTTTGACCGACGACGAAAGAATCTCCGCCACTATTTCTCCGTACTACGGACGCTATATGGACGAATCGGAAACGGAAAGCACCCGTATGATTCTTAACGGACAAATCAGCTATGAGCCGATTAAGAACTTGGTGTTCACCGGAAAAGTGGGTTACGACAAAGGATTCTCGCATTATGAATCGTACACTGTGCCGCGTTTCATCGACAGCGACTTCATCGATCCTGAAAGCAGCGCATTGGCCAATTATCGCTATAAATTCGGTGCTTACACATTCTCGCCGTCCGCTAGCTCGCAGCTGACGGCACAAATCCTCGGAACGTACAATGTGACGTTTAACGAAGACTACACGTTGAACGTGCTTGCCGGTGCAGAATACAAATTGAATGAAGGCCTCGATGCCAACATGGCAGGACAAGAATTCTTGTTGGATGGATTCTACAGCTTCATGAATACGAATCCTGATTTGTTCACCACCAGCCAAGGCACAGACTACTACATGTCGTTGTCGCATACGCGCAGAAACAAATTCGGTTACTTCGGCGAACTTCGCTTCGACTATAAGGGCATGGCTCAATTGTCGGTGACCGGACGTTACGACGGTTCTTCGACATTGAAGCAAGTGGATTGCACTTATTTCTATCCTTCGGTTACGGCCGGTGTGATTTTCTCGGAATTGTTCAAGATCAGCAACGATTGGTTCTCCTACGGTAAACTTCGTGGTAACTGGGCAAAAGTAGGTAAGGACGCACCTGCTTATCGCTTCACTCCGTCGTTTAAAAACTGGGAAGTATTCCCCGATGGCGGTTGGGGTATCGACGCTACGACTGCCGTGGCCAAAGAACTCGAGCCTGAAATGACAAGTTCGTGGGAGATTGGCGCCGACTTGCGATTCTTCGACTCCCGCACGCGTTTGGACGTGGCATGGTATTCGACAACGGTCGACAACCAAATCGTGACGGTGCGCGTGTCGCCGACATCCGGTACGATTCTTCAAACTCGCAACGAGGGTAGCATCGAAAACAAAGGTCTTGAAGTGACATTCGGACAAGACATCCTTCGTTCGAAGGATTTTGATTGGACATTGAATGCCAACTTCTCTTTCAACCGCGGCAAGGTGATTTCTCTTCCGGAAGACATGACGGAAATCCAAGGTACGCAATATGGCGACATCTTCCCGACGGCTTACCTCCACGGATCTACGACCGCTATCTCCGGTAAAGACTACGAACGTGCTCCGGACGGACAAATTATCGTGAACGAAAACGGTTATCCTGTCATTAGCGCAGCAAAAGGCAATTTGATTGGTAATCGTGAACCGGATTGGTTGCTTGGACTCGGTTCCACTTTCCGTTGGAAAGATTTGACGGTAGGATTCTTGTTCGACGGCCGTTGCGGTGGCGATGTTGTCAACGTGACACGCAGAAGCTTGTTCTCCAACGGTATGGATGCATTGTTGACTAAATATCGCAGCCATGAGGCTGTGTTCAAAGGTGTCGTGAAACAAGCCGACGGCACTTATGCTCCCAATACGACTCCGATCATCATCGACAGCAATTTCATCAACAACTACTTCTATGCAGTTTCGTCCAACTTTATCGAGGACGGTTCTTACATTCGTTTGAGCTATGTGACGCTGGCTTACGATTTCACTCGATTCCTTTCGAAGAACTGCCCGATCAAAGGCTTGAAATTGTCAGCAACAGGACGTAACTTGTTCTTGCTCACGAAATACACCGGAACGGATCCGCAAATTCTTGCAGGAACGGGCGGTGGTACGGGTTCTGCCGGTATCGACAACTACAATGTGCCGACTACGCGCAGCTTTAACTTCTCACTTAGCGCTACATTCTAAAAATGAAGTATCATATGAATAAATTGAAATTAATAGCCATGTCGATTCTCTTGGGTGTCACGGGCACCGGCTGTGTCGACATGCTCGACGATAACGAAAATCCCGACAAGGCTGCCAGCGTAACGGCAGAGACGGGTTTGCCGGTGATTGTATACTACGCTGCACAGACCAACTACGACCATGCAGAGTACAACATCTACTTGTCGCAATGTTTGACCACGACCGGAAAGGCCACGACCGGCTCATACGGTTATAAAAACGGTTGGGAATTCTTGACGATGAATCGCCACCCGCAATGGCGCCGCCATTATTACGATATTGGTGAAAATATTAATATCTTGATGGAGAATGCCAATGAAATAGGATCTCTGAACTACACTTTGATTGCTCGCGCCATCCGCTTGATGTCGACGCAACTCACGACCGACGCTTTCGGCGACATGCCGTTGAGCAATGCATATCAGTCGAACTCTCCGACATACGACACGCAAGCCAGCATCTACGCGTGGATGCTCAACGAGGCTGATGCTTTGATTGCGGATTTTTCAAATCCTGAAATCATCAACGCTCCGGGCAATCAAACGATTACAGTGGCTCAAGATCGGGTTTATGCCGGCGATTTGAACAAATGGAAAGGTTTGGTTTATGCTGTGAAAGCACGCATTTTGCTTCGCAACATTCCGAACATCGATACTTCGGCTGCAACTTGCCAAGCAATTTTTGATGCCGCACAAGAGGCAATCAACATTTGGCAAGCCGATGCAATGTACGGCACTTTCTTCGGTAGCGAGCCGCGTTACAATTTCGATGGCGGGCAACAACAAAAAGCCAATCCTTGGAGTGCAGCTCAGCCTGTTATCAACTCGTGGGAATCGCGTAAGAACTTGTTGGATAGCGCAGTTCCTTCGAAATTCTTGCTCGCCGATATCATGGGCGCGTTCAACCAAGACAACGCGACGAATTCGGGTGCTTACGTAGGACGTCGCGGTTATGCCGACGATCCTCGTGCAGCTTTGTTGTTCATGCCGCACACGGGTCCTGTTTCTCCGGCAAACACCGGTACAAGCAAGGTGAAATTGCGTTGGTTGGAAAACAATATCGGCGTGCCGAGCACGGAATTCCTTGCTTCGAACTATCCTTATCTTTTCTGTGGAGCTTATGCAGGAAGTGAAGATGCGTATGTGCCGTTGTTCACGATGGAAGAACTTTACTTCATCCAAGCAGAAGCAAAATATTGGATGGGTGAAAAAGCGGAAGCATGCCGTTTGGCAAAAGAAGCTACTCGCTACAACATCGAACGCCATCTCCAAGCATTCCAGAAGAAATATCCTGATATCATGTATCCGGGCAATGTCATGGAATCCGACGGCGTTTATACTTACCAAAAGATAGACTCTCGCGACCGTGAGGAAGGCGACTTCACTTACTCGAAGATGTATTGGGACGGCATAGTAGCCGCATTCCTCGACGATGCGTCGATGCCTTCGAAAGACGAATCGGGCGCAACGATCATCCAACCGGTGAAAGGCGTTACGGATCCCGCAACGAAAGGAAACCACCATTGGTTCTTCAATCCGGCGGAATTCAGCTTGAGCGATTTGATGCAAATGAAATATGTGGCAATGTACATGCAGCCCGAGCAATGGACCGACATGCGCCGTTACCACTATAGCAACAACCGCAACCATTACGGAATTGGTGCAAACCAAGAAATTGTCTATCCGACGCTTCGCCGCCCGTACAACTTGTATGCTCCTTATTGGATTGACGGCATGTCGGAAACGGAAAAAGAGAACACGTGGATTCAACGTATCAATTACGACCCCGAAACGGAGGAAAAATACAACCGCAAAGAGCTTGAACGTCTTGGCGCGTACAAGAACTACTTGTGGCTGCGCGAACCGATGATTTGGGCAGAAGCCCCGGGCGTGCGTACTTCTTTGACACAAGAATGATTTTTAACGCAAAAACAGAATGAACGTTATGAAAATGCAATATAAATTAGGAATGATAGCTGCAGTCGCATTGTCGATGACCGCATGCGAAGTCCACGACCCGTTCGACGATGTATTGGAAGTGGGGCAACCTGTCCCGACTGTCACATGGGCATTGGGCGGCACGGTGGCAAACGCCGGCGATGAAGTGGCTTTCGAAGGCAAATACTATACCGAGCCGGGGAAAACTCCGGATCATTCGGAAGTTTGGGCAAACGTTGTGAAGACAGAGTCGGCTGCTGCCACTTCTGCTTTGACAACATCCTTGAAGTACACGCAAACGGTTTCTTTGACCGATACGGTACGCGCTTCGCAAGTGATAGCAACCTATCCGCATTCGATGGCGGAATGGGACGGTCACGAATACGTGTTGAACGCGACATTCCCGACTTCGCAAACGCTTCGCGCTGTCAGCTGGACAAATATTTCGGATTGGGACCAAGAACGTTTCGATTCTTACTATCCTGCCGACTTTGCTGCCGATTTCGTCTCGACGGTGATCGACTACTTGACGCAAGACAGCACTTACTACAACGACTTGCGCAACGTGTATATCAACTACGACTTTACGCCCGAACAGATCCAAGGCGTGAACGCAGCTCATGCAGGATATGAAATTCCGGTGGAAACTGATGCCGGAAACAAGAGCGACCTTTGGTACACGAACACGGAAAACGTAGTGGGCAAATATTATGTGGAAATCGTTGGAGAAGCTTCTGTTATCCACGAAATTTCGCTTGACGAATGGGATGAAAACGACGATACGCGCACATACTACGACGTTTACGAATCGTCGCCGTGGGTATTCTGCCGTTACAACGACGATGCCGGCGCGATTGTCACTTCCGTTCGCGCTCAGTATATGCCGACGTTTATCGATTTGCTCAACTTGATTCCGTTCACCGATTGGATTCACAACACGTCCAATCAAGTTTACAATGTGACATTCACACGCAACTATTCGCAAGATGTTGTCTTCAAAGTAGTTGATACGGATGGCAACGTTAGCTACACGACGGATCAATACACAGTAACTATTAACTAATCACATTCTGGGATCAAATGAAAAAGTTTCTTTTAAATATCAGTTTTATAGCGGCGTTGGCGACGATGGCGGTATCCTGCGTTGATCCGGAGCCGGAATATAAGGATTTCCCGTCGAAGGATGTGGATTTCTCCTATGCCGTTGCGCCGAATGCAAACGGCGAAGTGGAATATGCGCTCGACTACTATGTGGTTTCAACTATCCAATTCACCAATACGTCGGCTAAATCCGGCAATGTGACTTGGGACTTTGGCGACGGAACAACTTCCAACGAGGCTAATCCGCAGCATAAATATGCGACTGCCGGCACATATCAAGTGAAATTGACAGTGGAAGGTGTTGGCACATGCACGTATCCAATCATGATTTACGATATTTCTCCGATGCTTTCCATCAAGGAGCAATCGGCAGAGGTGCTTACAATCAACGATGTGTCGGTAGATTTCGACATTTTCTTGCCGAATCCGGAAAACAAGCGCGTGAAATACGTTTGGACATTCCCTGACGGCGCTGTCACGGAAAATGGCGACCCGATTACCACCTTTGAAGGCTATGCCGATGAAAATGGCAACATTGAATATCCGGGCAAAATTCGCTTCAAGAACGTAGGTTCGCAACGCATCACTTTGCAAACTACATTCGACCTTGATGGCGAAAACCGCCGCTTGGAAGACTCTTATGTGAATGTGCAAGTTGGTGCAGACCAACCGTACAAAACGCTTTATTATGCCGCTTATGAAGGCAATATCAAGGCATATAAGCTGATTCCTGACGGAGCGCTTCCGGAAGGCTCGAAAAACCTGCCGTTCGATATGGGCGTAAGCAGCGGCGTGATGCCGATGACGATTTGCTATGCAAACGTTGACGGCGAAGGCTGGATCTACATGCTCGATTGCGGTAAACAATACACTTACATCAATGACGAAAACGGCGTGAACGGCGACGGCAAAATCAACGTGATGCGCGTCGACGGAACGGGAACGAACTTGTTTGTATCCAATGTCGGTAAGGCAGCGTTCGACGATCCGTTCTTCGGTTGCGTTGATGGCGACAAGTTGCTTTATTCCGACCGTAACACGGGTGTGCGTCAACTCGCTTTGAACACTCGTGGCGCAACGGAAGCAAACGACTATTTCGTGAAAAACGACATGTTGGGCTACTACAAACGTACCACGCTCGACTATGGCGCCATCAGCACGACGATGCTGAAAGACTCAAAAGGCGTGTATTGGTGGGGCAAATGCTTCAACGGTTACGGAATCTTCCGTTTCAAAGCTGAAGACATTGTTCCGGTCTACACGGATGTGGCAGCCGGCCCGTATCCGGTAGTTTTGTCTAACGTGAACCTTCGTTCGTTCATGATCGATGAGGAACGCGGCAAACTCTATGTGTATCGTTCGAAAGATGTCAATGGCTTCTACGAATATCCGCTTCCGGGTGACGGCGACGGGACGGACTTGACGACAGTGGCTACGAAATCGATATCGATGTATGCCGACCCGATCAATTCCACTCAAGATGAAGGCGTTTATGTGCCGCAAATGGCTCTCGATGCAGAAACGGGATTTGTATATTTCGGATTCAACAAGGCTGCAAACGACAATTCGTCGTATGTGACGGGATTGAAATACTACAATCCGACTACGCAATCGATTGTTGAAATCACAGACTGCCCGGATAAAATCCTTGGCATTACGATCAATGACAATAAGACCAACTTGTTCTAAGAATTGATTTTGCCTTAAAAGGGCTGTAATGATAAAATAGCTGTTCCTTGTTGCAGTAATGGGGAACAGCTATTTTTAAATAAAATGCATGTTATGAGAAGAATATTTACACTGTCGCTGCTGTCGGCAATATTGTTTGCACTTCCGCTTTCGGCACAGAAACGCGAGCATCGTGCCGTGTGGATGTCGGCGTATACCGGCTGTTGGCCTTCGGGCAAATTGACTGCCAATAATGCCGAGCGGCAAAAAGAAATTTGCCGTATGGATCTGGACTCGTTGCAGCGTAGCAACTTTACGACGATTTATTATCATGCCCGCATATTTTGCGATGCGACTTATAATTCGAAATACGAGCCGTGGTCGAGCACTGTCTCCACGGCGCGAGGCGTGGAGCCTGCCTTCGATCCGTTTGGCTTTCTCGTCGAGGAGGCACATGCGCGCGGCTTGGAGGTATATGCTTGGCTGAATCCTTATCGTTATTTGGACTCTTCCTATCAAGAGGATTGGGGCAGCGCAGGGGGCGACAAGAATTATGAAAACAGTCACCCCGAATGGCTGATCAAATGGAAAAACGGCAGCCATACGTGGACGATTCTCAATCCGGCGCTTCCGGAGGTGAAGCAACGCATTGTCGACGTGATAGCCGACATTATGGACAAGTATGACGTCGACGGCATTGTGTTCGACGACTATTTTTATCAAAGCAGCTTGCCGGAAGAGTATGATGCGGAGTGGTACAATGCTTATGTGGCCGAAGCCGAGGCAGCAGAGGAAACACCGATGTCGCAACTCGACTGGCGGCGCGAGAATGTCAACGACATGGTGCGGAAAGTGAACGCCTACATCAAATCGACAAAACCGTGGGTGCGCTTCGGAATCGGACCGGCCGGCATCGCTTGCACGGACGAGTCGATTGCGGAAAAATATGGCATTCTGCCCAGTCCGGGACACGACAATCAGTATAATAGCATTGCTTCCGAACCGGTGGCATGGCTTTATGAAGGCTCGATCGACTTTATTTCACCGCAGATTTATTGGCTCGACAGTTATGCGACGTTGGCACCGTGGTGGTATGAAACGGCAGGCAAGTTTAATCGCCATTGCTACACGAGCCAGACACTGTCGTCGTTTTCAAGCGCAGCGTCGATGAATGTCTATGTGAATCAAATCGACTTGACGCGCACCAATGACATTTTGGAAGCTCCGGGGTATGTGTTTTTCCAATGGAGGCTTCTGAAATCCTCCTCAAAAAGGATTGAACGGAAAGATGTGAAATTGCTGCACTGGTTGCGCGAGAATGCATACCACGACCATGCGTTGCCGCCGGCCGTGACGTGGTTGAAGGCGGATTGCCCGGGCGTGGTGAGCAATTTGAAGCGCGACGGGCGGACATTGTCGTGGAACGGTCCGGAGAATGTGCGTTATACGGTTTACGCAGTTCCGGCCGATGTGCCGATGGAAGATTTCCGCAAAGAGGCGGAATATCTGCGCGGCATAAGCTACGACACCACGTTTGAGATACCGCAAGCAGAGGCGAATTATCCGAAATTCGGCATTTCCGACGAAAATCTCGATGCCTACAATTATGCAGTGGCAGTGTTCGACCGTTACGGCAACGAATACAGTGCTACATTTGTGGGTTCGGAAGCAAGCGTGTCGGACAAGCCGACATTGACTTATCCTCTTGAAGGCGACTTCACTCCAAACATTTTCGAATTTAAATGGGAAGGCACTTCGCCGTTGTATGAAGTCATGGTGGCGACCGATCCGGAAATGGAAAACGTGGTGACACGCAAAGAAGTGTCGGGCAATTTCCTCGCGTCTTCTGAACTTTGCACCTTTGAAGCGGGCAAAGATTATTATTGGACGGTTACGGCTCGCGACAATAATGCGGCAGAGACGCGTTCGGATGTCAATTCATTTAAAGTGGATGTGTTCCGAATCGTTTCAATTGCCAATGAGGCAACCGATGTGGATTTGTCTCCGATTGTGGAATGGAGCGAATTCGACGAGGGCGCGACATATCGTTTGGAGATTTCCGAACGTTGGTCGTTTTCTTTGTTGAAAGCGGAACTGACCACCAATGCCTGTTCGATGGCAATTCCCGATTATCTCTTGGCGGGGAATACGCATTATTATGCGCGTGTGATTGGAACCCTTCCCGACGGCTCGACGCAACGGACGGCGACTGTCGAATTTACGACGAGATATGCGGAAGTGCCGATGCCTACGATTTTGGCTCCGGCTTCCGACGGCGAAACGATGTATAGCAACAAGTGCATTGCTTTGCAGCCGCAAGAAGGCACGATAATGACTTACATCATGGTGAGCGCGAGCAAATCGTTCCCTGCGCGTTCGTCGTATACGGGTTCGTTTGAAGGCAGATACCATTCGCCGAATTTGTCGGAAATAAAAATGATTTCCACGCCGTTGGAAGATGGGAAAACGTATTATACGCGTGCCCGCTATTCCTATCGCGACGAAAGCGGGACCATCGTCTATACCGATTGGACGCCGGCGCGTTCGTTCGTTTACAGCGCGGCATCCGGAATCGACGAAGTTGCGACATCCGGCGTGTATGTCGTGTCGACCCCGTCGCCGGTGCTGGTGACCGGCGAGGCAGGTGTGCGTGTCGACGTGTTTAGTGCCGATGGACGGATGGCAGCGTCGCTGACGACCGACGAAGCAGGCAACGCCGACTTGTCGGGCGTGGGCGGCAAAGGCGCGTATTTGTTGAAAGTCGTTTTCTCCGGCGGAGAAACGGAAACTTTGAAATTTGTAAAAGACTAAACAATAAATGCAATGAAGAAGTATTTAATGCTGTTGGCGATAGGGATGGTTGGCATCCTCTCTTTTGATGCTTCGGCGTTGAAGCGCGAGCATCGCGCCACGTGGATGTCGGCGTATGTCAACGATTGGCCTTCTACGCCGATTACGGCGGGTAATGCCGAAACTTTGAAGAAGGTGGGGCTCACGGCTCTCGATTCTTTGCAACGCAATAATTTCACGACGATTTATTATCATGCGCGTGTGATGTGCGACGCGATGTACGATTCGAAGTATGAACCGTGGTCGAGTTTTGTTTCTCCAACTCGTGGCGAAACGCCGGCCTTTGATCCGCTGGCATTTATCGTGGAAAATGCACATGCACGCGGTTTGGAGGTGTATGCTTGGCTGAATCCTTACAGATATTTGAATTCTGAATCGCAAGAAGGATGGGGCAGCGCCGGCGGCGACAAGAACTACGAAAACAGCCATCCCGAATGGTTGATCAAATGGAAAAACGGCAGCCAAACGTGGACGATTCTCAATCCGGCACTTCCGGAGGTGAAGCAACGCATAGTGGATGTCGTGGCCGACATTTTGGACAAGTATGACGTCGATGGCATCGTGTTTGACGATTATTTTTATCAAAACGGTTTGCCTACGACGTATGATGCCGACGACTACAACGCTTATCTTGCCGAAGGCGGCACGCTTTCGCAGGGCGACTGGCGCCGCGAAAATGTCAACGACATGGTGCGGAAAGTGAACGCCTACATCAAATCGACAAAGCCGTGGGTGCGCTTCGGGATCGGGCCGGCCGGCGTGGCCGCCAGCGATGCAGATGTGGCTGCGAAATATGGTGTCGAGCCTTGTCCGGGAAGCGATTGGCAATATAACGAGATCTATTCCGACCCCTTGGCGTGGCTGAGCGAAGGAACGATCGATTTCATTTCTCCGCAGGTCTATTGGAAGATAGGCAATGCGGCTGCCGATTACGCGAAAATAACGCCGTGGTGGTATGAAGTGTCGCACAAGTTCAATCGCCATTGCTTCATCAGCCAAGACCTTTCGAATACGGCCGGCAGCACGTCGCCTTTGTCGGAGTTTTATGATCAGATATCATTGACCCATACGTCGGCGGGCGATGCCGCTCCGGGGACGGTTTATTTCCCATGGCGGTCGCTGCTGAACAAATCGCAAAGGATTGATGGCAAAAAAGTGACGTTGTTCACCTATTTGCGCGGTTCGTTGTTCGACACGCATTCGCTCACTCCGGCAGTGGAATGGGTGGAAGCTCCCTACCCGGGACAAGTGTCGAATGTTGCCCGTTCGGGACGTGTCTTGTCGTGGACAGGACTTGAAAATGTGCGTTATACGGTGTATGCCGTGCCTTCCGACATTGCGCCGGAAAACTTCTACAAAGATGCCGAATACTTGCTTGGCGTCAGCTATGAGCCTTCGTTTGAAATACCTGCCGCCGATGCCGACTATCCGGGCTATGGCATTGCCGATGCCGATTTGGGCAATTATAATTATGCAGTTGCCGTATTGGACCGCTATGGCAATGAATATGGCGCAGTGTTTGTCGGAGCTGACGTGGAGACGGCAGCGACACCGGCATTGACATATCCCGTCGGAGGCGCTCTCGCGCCGAATCGATTCACTTTCAGCTGGGAAGGAACGGCACCTATCTATGAAATACAGATAGCAACCGATCCGGAGATGAAAGAATTGGTGGTGCGTCGCGAATTGACCGGCAATGTCGTGAAATCGGAGGAACTTTTCGACTTCGAGGCCGATAAGGATTATTATTGGACGGTTACGGCTCGCGGAAACAATGCGATTGAAGCGCGCTCGAATGTGGAATCGTTCCGTGTGGATAAATTCCGCTTGACTTCTCCGGCAGCGGAGGCAACGGATGTTTCGTTGACGCCGACTCTGACGTGGAGCAAATTTGCCGATGACGCGGTTTATAAATTGTCGCTTTCGACACGTGTCGGATTCTCAGTCATGGCATACGAGACATCCACTCGGGAAACATCCTGCGCAATTCCGCTGTACTATTTGGATGGAAACACGCTTTATTACGCAAAAGTGGAAGCAAGAACGCCCGACGGCACTGTGGACGAGACGGAGACAATCGAATTTACGACAGAGTATGTCGATGTTCCGGTGCCTACGATTCTTGCTCCTGCTACCGACGGCGAGACGATGTATAGCAACAAATGCATTTCGTTGCAGCCGCAAGAGGGCGTGGGGCAGACGCGCATCATGGTGAGCGCGAGCAAATCGTTTCCGGCACGTTCGTCGTACACGGGAACATTCGAAACTCGATTCTATACTCCTAATTTGTCGGAAATAGAGATGATTTCAACGCCGTTGGCAGACGGGGAAACTTACTATGTACGCGCACGTTTCTCATATCGCAATGAAAGTGGAGCGGTGGTGAATACCGATTGGACACCGGCGCGTTCGTTTGTTTATAGTGCAGCTTCGGGCGTCGACAATATGGAAAGCGACGGCGTTCGATTGATTGGCGGCGACGAGCCGATGCTGGTGGCAGGTGAAGCCGGCCTTGCAGTGGCGGTTTATTCGCTTGACGGACGTGAAGTGTATGGCACGACGACAGACGCTTCCGGCAATGCTTCTCTTTCCATGCTTGCAGATGGCGTATATGTCGTTACGGTTCGTTTGAGCGACGACAGCATGCGGACGTTTAAGTTGATTCGCTAATCGCGAATGTGTTTTATGCAGAGAAGGTGTGCCTTTTGGCGCACCTTCTTTTTTATGTGCAAAAGCCTCGACCGGACAAAGCCGCTTCGCGGCTGGCGGCAACCCCTTTGGCTCGCTTATATCGCCGCCGGCGCGGCGACACAAAGGAAAAAATTGCCGGTAGCAGTTATGGTTGAGGGTTTATGGTTGAGAAGCAGATGGAACAAGGCAAACACGCAATGTTCTCCTCAGGACTTTGAGAATGGAATCACTTGGTCCGACAAATTCATCTCCATCTTTTGCTGATTCGATATTCTGATTAGGAGAAAAGCAAACGGGGATACGCTGTGGCGCATCCCCGTGGTAATGTCGTTTTTTGTGTTTTTATTTTCCTGTTTCGGAAGCAGGCGCGTTTTGAGCCGGAGCAGGTGCGGCCGGCGTCGATTTCGACGGTGTTGCATAGTCCGGAGCTTTTGTTTGAGCCGGAGCTTGCGTAGTCGATACGCGCGATTGTGCAGGTTGGCTTGCGCTATTGTCGACGAAGAAAGCCGACAAGATGCTTAGAACGCAAATGACAGTGGCAAGCGTCCATGTTGCTTTTTCCACAAAACTGTTTGTTTTGCGTACTCCCATGATTTGGTTGGAACTTGCGAAATTGGATGCGAGGCCTCCGCCTTTTGATTTTTGAATCAGCACGATGCCAATCATAAGGATAGAGGCGATAACAATCAGAATGACTAATACATTAAACATTTTCAGTATTGTTTTTTTGTTTATATTTCTCGTTTACAATCAGTTTCTGTAAGAAACGGATTTGGTCTGCAAAGTAAATACTTTTTTCCGGAAAATTCAAATATAGCGATTGAATAATTTCAAGCGCTTTTTCGTATCGGTGTTGCCGGATGTAGATTTTTGCAAGGCTTTCCGACAGCATCGACGGGTCGCCTTCATCGACGGCGGCAGGCGCAGGGGCATCGGTCACTTCCGAAGGTTGCGGCTCCGGCTCTGCGGCCGGCGGCGCGTACGGGCTTCCGCTTTGGCGTTTGCTGTCGATGATGAAGCGGTTTATCAGCAAGTCGTTTTCGCTGAGGTTGCTGCTGTCGGACAAATCGGGAATGTTGCGCTCTTCTTCTTGTTCCAGCAATCGCGCGTACTCCGGTGTAGGGTTGAATATGCGTTGTTCGATAGCTTTGATTTCTGCTTCATCGTTGTTTCCGAAAGTATCGAGAAAATGGGAGATTGTGTCCATTGTGGAACGCTTTTCCTTCTCGTCCTTTGGGTAGAAATCGTGGAAATCGTCGGGAATGTCTTCCACAAGCTCGAATAGGTCCGCTCGGTTGCCAAATGCAAGAGAGGCTGCGGCTAACGCATTTTTCCGGTTGCTTTCGTCGTCGGCGTTTCGGGCCAATAAGATTTTCGCCGGCAAGAAATACGGATAATCTGCTGCGACAGATTCGACAATGCCCCAATCGGGCTTTTCTGTGCAATCGGGCGATAGGAAACGGTCGAATTGTTGGGCTCTGTGCGTTTTCTCCATAAACGTTTTTGTTTTTTTACCAATTGCCGGCCGTGGCGTTGAATATGAGCGTGACAAGTTCGTCAGTGATTTGTTCGCAAAGCTCGTCTTGCACGGAAGTGAGCATTTGCGACGAGTCGAAGTCGCGAAACGCCGAGAAAGTCTGATCGACCGAGCCGCTTGCGTTGATGTGGTCGGTGTATTTGACGCGCACGGTGATGGTCAGCCGTGTCTGGGAAGCATAGGCGTCTTCCGTGACAGCTTGCGGTGTCAGTTCGTAGCCTGTTATTTCGCCTTCCAGCGAAAGGTTGGTGTTCGAACTGTCGACGATTTGCAACCGTGTCTGCTTGGTGAAAGTGTCGGCAATCTTGTTTTCAAACATTGGTTGCAGCGGAGCGTAAACCATGGCTGCGCGAATCGGGAAGTTGCCGATGTTGATTGTTTTGTATATGTTGTAGTCGAGCGCGGCGCCATTGAATTTGTAGCTGATGGTGCATGCGCTTAACACGACTGTCAATATTGCTGCAAAATAGAATCTTTTCAGCATTTTGTTTATATGATGGGTTTATTCAAGTCCGTATTCTTTGATTTTCCGATAGAGGGTGCGTTCGGATATTTTCAATTCTTCGGCAGTTTTTTTCCGCTTTCCGTCGTTTCTTTCGAGCGAACGCTTGATTGTTTCCTTTTCCGTGTCTTCAAGCGTCATGGCCGTTTGTTCGTCCGGTTGGTCTGCGACTGAATGGATGGACGTGTGGCTGTGGGCAGGAAGTATCGGCTGGGTTGCGAAATCCTTTTGCAGCTCTTTGATGGGGCTTATCGGTTGCGCTGTGTTGTCGTTGAGATTTTCTATTTCGTCGCGAAGCCGGTCTAACTCTTTTCGCATTTCAAAAATCATTTTGAAAAGGATTTCGCGTTCATGCTCGTAGGAATGGGGCAATTCGCCCGCGGCAACGGCAGGCGCATATTCGCTTCCTGCGTCGGGCAGATAGCGCGATACGTCGTCGGCTGTGATTTTTCTGCCGGCGTCGAAAAGCGAGATTTGCTCGATAAGGTTTTTTAGCTGTCGCACGTTCCCCGGCCAGCGATAAGCCAACAATGCGTTTTTGGCGGAATCGTCGAGCTCGATAGGCGGCATGCGGTATTTTTCAGCAAAGTCCCTGCTGAATTTTCGGGCAAGCAGGGCGATGTCGTCGCCGCGGTCGCGCAGTGGCGGAATGGAAATGAACACGGTCGACAGCCGGTAGAACAAGTCTTCGCGGAATCGCCCCGACGCTACGGCTTTCAGCATGTTTACGTTTGTGGCGGCAACGACGCGGATGTTTGTTTTTTGCACGACCGACGAGCCGACTTTGATAAATTCTCCGGATTCGAGCACGCGCAGCAATCGCGCTTGTGTGGTCAGGGGCAATTCTGCCACCTCGTCTAAGAATATCGTTCCGCCGTCGGCTTCTTCAAAATACCCTTTGCGTGAAGATATTGCGCCGGTAAAAGCTCCCTTTTCATGTCCGAAAAGTTCGGAATCGATGGTGCCTTCCGGAATAGCTCCGCAGTTGACGGCGATGTATTTGTTGTGTTTGCGAGCGCTGTAATAATGAATGATTTGCGGGAAAAACTCCTTTCCGGCCCCGCTTTCTCCGTTAATGAGCACTGACAAGTCGATTGGCGCCACTTGCATGGCGCGTCCGATGGCTGCCAGCAGCGATGGCGCATTGCCGATAATGCCGAAGCGTTGTTTCACTTGTTGTATTTCGGGAGTGATTTCGAGTGCCATGACGTCGTATGAATTGTAGAAAACAAAGGTACGATTTTATTCGGTAAAATGTTCAAACTTTTCATTTATTCGGCTTGTTTGCGGTTGGAGCAAGGCGATTTTTTTGTTGTTCACGCTGAAATAGCGTACCTTTGCGAATCCACAGTCGAACATGATATTGGAAAATGCGTATTGATATAATTACAGTTTTGCCGGAAATATTGGATTCCCCGTTGAATTGTTCCATTTTGAAGCGAGCCCAGAAAAAAGGCCTTGTCGAGATTGTCGTGCATGATTTGCGCGATTATACGATGGACAAGCATCGCCGTGTCGACGATTATCCGTTTGGCGGCGAGGCGGGAATGGTCATGCAGGTAGAGCCGGTGGACCGTTGCATATCGCATTTGAAAAGCGAACGCGACTATGATGAAGTGATTTTTGTCACCCCCGATGGAGCAACGTTCGACCAGCCAATGGCCAACCGCTTGTCGCTGGCCGAAAATCTGATCATTCTTTGCGGACACTACAAGGGCATCGATTATCGGATTCGCGAGCATTTCGTCACGCGGGAAATTTCGATAGGCGACTATGTGCTTACCGGCGGCGAATTGCCTGCCGCCATTATTGCCGACGCTGTGGTGAGGTTGATTCCGGGAGCAATCGGCGACGAGCAGTCGGCGTTGAGCGATTCGTTTCAAGACGGGTTGCTTGCCCCGCCTGTCTACACGCGTCCTGCCGACTACAAGGGATGGAAGGTGCCGGAGGTCTTGTTGTCGGGGCATCAAGCGAAAATCGACGAGTGGCGATATGAAATGGCGCTGCAACGCACGCGCGAGCGGCGGCCGGATTTGCTCGAAAATAAAAAATAAGGAGTCATGGGCATGTTTTCAAAAATCAAAAAGAGATTTGGCAGGATTAATTTTCTCCTTGTTTTCATTGTCGGCTTTCTTGTGTACATCACATTTATATCCGATTATAACTATTTCCGCGTTGTCGCTTACGACAAAGAAATAAAAGAACTGAAAGCGGAAATCAAAGCGTGCCGCGATTCGGCGCAGTCTTATCAGACGAAACTTGCAAGGCTCGACAGCGATCCGGAAACGCTTGAACGCATCGTTCGGGAAGAATACAATATGAAACGTGAAAATGAAGATTTATATATAGTGAAAGAATGATGAACAGACAGAAAAAAGAACAATATTTGAATGTGGCACTTTCGGTGTCGATGATAGTTTTGCTGCTTGCGGCATTTTTGCCGTTGATCGACATTGAGTCGCCGTGGTTGCGTTATTTGTTTGCCTTCGCTGCGTTTGTGACGGTGTTGGTACGTGTGTTGCAACGGATGTTGTACAGGAAGGACAAATATAGCTTGCGAGTTCGCCGGCTTTTCACATTGGAATTTTGGTCGTCGATGTGCTATCTCGTGTCGGCATTGTTTGTGTTTGCAGATCCGTACCATTCTACGTGGCTCGGCTTTCTGACCGCCGGCGCTTGCGTGCAGGTTTACGCATCGTTCATGATTGACCGCCAATTGAAAAAAGAAGGACGGGAGAGAATCGGGGAAGATGTCGATAAAAATGCTTAAATTGCAGATATTCGGTATAAAACGGAATAAAAAAGACGTGCGGTTAAGCACTATTTACTAATTTTGCGTTCAAAATGGAGTTAAGTCTGGCAATCGACCAAGGCAATTCGTCGGCGAAAGTGTCGGTTTTTGACGGGCGAACGTTGTTGAATTCATGGCGTTTGCGGCGGCCGACGGCAATGGGAATTGCGCGGATTTTGAAAGATTGTCCCGTTCGGAAAGCGATTTATTCTTCGGTGACGGGCAACGATGAAGCAACGCTTGCGTTGTTGCAAGAGCGAATGGCGAAGTTGTGGATTGTGGATGAAAAATTGCCTATGCCATTGGCTTTCGATTATGCAACTCCGCAAACATTGGGTCGCGATCGCATGGCAGCGGCTGTGGGCGCGTTTTCGTTGCTTCCGGGACGAAATGTTTTGGTTGTCGATGCCGGAACGGCTGTCACTTGCGATTTCGTTTCGGCTGATGGCCGGTTTGCAGGAGGGAATATCGCGCCGGGATTGGCGTTGCGTTTCAGGGCACTTGCCCGAAGTTGCGCGCAATTGCCGAAAATCGACGAAAAAGGCGACATCCCCGAACTTGGCTTCGACACGGCAACTGCCATTCGTGCCGGTGTCGTTCGCGGCATGGTGGCAGAGGTGGCATTCATGGCGCAAAAAATGTCGGAACGTCATGGCGATATCGCAGTGGCGATGACCGGCGGCGACGGGGCTTTTCTGGCATCCATGCTTGAAATGCCGAATGTCGTGGTAGATAAAGATTTAGTAGCAATTGGATTAAATAGAATATTGGAATATAATGAATCATTATAAAAGAATTCTTTTCGTGGCAGCCTTTGTGCTGTCGATAGGAGGCGGTTTAAGCCTGAATGCTCAAAACGAGCAATCGCCGTATTCTCGTTATGGATACGGCATGGTGGGTGACTATGCGACCAGTGCGCAACGCAACATGGGAGGCGTCGGGATTGCCATGACGGATGGAAGGCAAATCAACGTCATGAATCCGGCATCCTATGCCGGCACCGACTCGCTGACGCTCCTATGGGATGTCGGCGTTGACCTTACCCGCCTTTGGTCGAAAGAAAATGATGCGACAGGCAAATCGTTCGGCGGAGGATTGGACTATCTGACGATGCAATTCCCGATTGGCAAATACATGGGTGGAAGTATCGGTTTGGTGCCGTTTTCGTCTGTCGGCTACTCTTTCGGCGGCGATGTGAAAGACAATGAAGGCAGCAGCCTCGGCACATCGAGCAACTCCGGATATGGCGGTCTCAATGAACTTTATGTCGGAATTGCCGGCCGTCCTTTCAAAGGATTCACGATTGGCGCCAATATCGCGTATCAATTTGGCAATATCGTGAACGACACGTATATCACGGAAGCCGACGGCACGTCGCAAGCATTGTTTGAGCAAGTGATGGAGGTGCGCGATTGGAATTTGCAATTGGGCATCCAATATACGCATGAATTTCGGGCAAAACATCGCTTTACAGTCGGTTTGACATATTCTCCGGAAAAAGATTTCCATGGCAAAACTTGGGGTGTCAACTACGACATTTCGCTGAACGAAACGCCCGACACTGTCGGTTATGCGCGGATGAAAGGCACCTATTCGAAGCCGCATGCTTTTGGAGCAGGTTTGAACTATACTTACGACAGGCGTATTATGGTGGAAGGCGATTTCTCTTTTCAGCAATGGAGCAAAGCCAAATTTGCCGGAATCCGTGATGATGAAGGCAATGTGCTGTCCGGTTCGCGTTTCGATGATCGATGGAAAGCTGCGCTTGGTTTCCAATTGTTGCCGAGAATTAGGGGGAATTATTTCCAACGGATGACTTATCGTTGCGGTGTCAACTATACGCGCGATTATGTCATGGCCGGAAACAATCATGTCAGGGAATACGGCGTAGCTGTCGGTTTCGGCATGCCTACGCTTGGAACGAAGACAATCATCAATTTGGGTTTTGAATATAAGCACCGGCAGGCATATCCCCAATCCTTGGTGACGGAAAATTATTTTAATATCACGTTGGGTATCAATTTCAACGAATTTGCGTTCTGGAAAGATAAGATTCGGTAGAGCGGCATTCTTGACAACGTTGGGGCTGGTTGTCTTGTCGGTTGCCTTTCCATCGTGCGGCGAGAAAAAAGTAGAAACGGTGAAAGTGCCGGCCGATCCGGACAGCGTTCCTACAATGATGTCGCGCGACGTCACGACGCTCATTAGCGATTCCGGCATGACGCGGTATCGTGTCACGTCGAGTTTGTGGCTCGTCTATGATGAGGCGGAAAGCCCTTATTGGAAATTTCCGAACGGTTTGTTTCTTGAGAAATTCGATGACCGTTTCGACGTGGAGGCTACGGTGGAATGCGATTCTGCCACTTATTTCAAATCATTGAAACTGTGGCGCCTTGACGGGGATGTGTTCATACGGAATGTGAAAAACGAGCGCATACTGACAGAACAAATGTTTTGGAATCAATCGCGGCATGAAGTGCGTAGCGATTCGTTTGTCAGGATAGAAAGAAGCGACCGGATCATCGAGGGCTATGGATTTCGTTCGGATGAACGGCTTGCGAATTATGTGATATTGAAGCCCTCAGGCATATTCCCTGTCCCTGCGCGTCGCGACAGCTTGAACGCAGGAAGTAACGAAAATCAAAACTAATGGATATACATTCGGCTCTTGTCGTTGTTTTAGTGTCAATTGTGTTGTCGGCTTTTTTCTCCGGCATGGAGATTGCGTTTGCTTCGTCCAATCGAATCCGCGCGGGCGTCGATGCGAGGAAGCAAGGCATTTCGAATCGGATTGTCAACATGTTTTATCGGCGGCCGGATATGTTCATGTCGGCAATGCTTGTCGGCTACCATATTGCGATTGTCGTTTGCGCGTTGGGTTTGGCAGAGCTCGCGTCTGCATGGTTTGTTCGATATTCCGGAAATGAAGCGATAAGGTTGATATTGCAACTTCTGACGATAACTGCCATTATTTTTGTCGGAGTTGACTTTTTGCCTAAAACGGCATTCCGAATCAATCCCAACTTGTCACTTCGGTATTGCGCGGTGCCTTTGTATGTGGTTTATTTGGTGATTTATCCGATTTCATGGGCGTTTTCTGCCTTGTCGAGGCTGTTGATGAAATTGTTTGGTGCAAAATCCGTAGCCGAGCATTCTCCCTTGCTGAGCGTGAACGAGCTTGATGATTACATACAGCAATCGATGGAGGAATCCAAGGAGGACTCTGTTGCGGCCAAAGAAATAGAGCATGAAGTGAAGATATTTCGCAATGCGCTTGATTTTTCCGACACATTGTTGCGCGATTGCATGATACCGCGCAATGAAATTGTTGCCGTCGATTTGGGCACGACCGATCGCGAACAGTTGCAGCGGAAGTTTACAGAATCGGGCTTGTCCAAGATAATTGTATATGATGGGGAAATCGACAATGTGGTTGGATATATCCATGTGAATGAGTTGTTTGATGTCGGAGTTGATTGGAAAAGCCGGATAAAGTCGTTGGAATTTGCACCCGAATCGATGCTCGCCAATACGATGATGCGAAAGATGCTTTCCGAGAAGAAAAGCATGGCAATCATTGTTGATGAGTTTGGCGGAACAGGAGGGTTGGTTACGCTTGAAGACCTTGTGGAGGAAATTTTTGGCGATTTTGAAGACGAACACGACCGTCGGAGGATTGTGGAAGAGCAGATAGGCGACAATGTGTTTAAATTCTCAGGGCGCATAGAAATAGAACTGATAAATGAAAAATACCAGCTTTCTATACCGGAAAGCGAAGAATATCAGACGTTGGCCGGATATATCCTTTCCCATTTGGGAAATATGCCTGAACAAAATGATTCTTTTGAAATCGACGGGTTGAAGTTCACGATTCTCCGCAAGAGCGCGACACGCATCGAAATTGTTCGGGTTGAAAAATTGCGAGCAAGTCAAGAATAAGTGAAAGAAAATGAGGCTGTCCGGTTTGGGCAGCCTCATTTTTTATGTGAGAGTCGTTTGTTTACTTCACGATAAGTTTGGCCGTGTGGATGCCGGAAGCAGTGGCAACTTTGACAACGT
>UQKE01000031.1 GCA_900541555.1 uncultured Porphyromonadaceae bacterium
GCGGGATGGACTTCTACGACTTCGAGGCGCGCAGGCTCGACTTCGCCCTCGGCCGCTTCACCTCTCCCGACCCCCTCTGCGAGCAGACGCCCGAAGTCTCCCCCTACGCCTACTGCGCCGCCGACCCCGTCAACTTCATCGACCCAACGGGAGAAAGCACAGTTGTCGTTGACATAGGGAATGGGCGTTATCAAGTTATAGGTGGAAATATCAATGACAATGATTATAATATTTATTTAAGTATAAATGGCAAAACTACAACCCAAAGCATTGGCAAAACAACATCGATCACATCATTTTACGGGAGCGAGTCAAAACAATGGCAAGGAATAATTGACATTTCAGACAATAGCGGAATCTCATTTTTGAACAATTTGATGAACGACTCGCCTCTGTTGCTATATTATATGATAAATGCCACCGATAGTAGTCAATATGACTTTAAATTTTCCAATGGAGAAAAAAGTCAAACAAAAAAATTGGATCATTACAGAGGCATGTCCATTTATTTAAATGGAGAAAAATACTATACGTCGGCACGCGATATCGGCAATATCGGAGCCGGATATATTGCGGGGAAAAATGGCATTGGCTGGGGCATGGCTCGCATTGCATTTGACATTTACCAAAGTGGCAATTTGTTTGCACCTGAAAAAGAAGGAATTTCAACTCAAAATGCAGAAAAATTAGGTTGGAATATAGGATACAAAGAATCTCCTTCTTATCAATTTGAAACATCATGGAAAGAAACCATCAGCGTGTGGAAAGAGTGCATCAACACATTAAAGGAGACGTATTCCGAAATTATAGATGTATATAAATCAATATTCTAATTATGAAAAGCAAATATGCCATATCAATCCTTTTACTGTTGATATCAGCAAGCTGCACTTGGTTTTTCTTTGACAAAAAGACATACAAGCTGCCACACAGCGACATCTACATGTCAAGCGTGTTTTACAAGCGGCCAAGACTGATTTACTTGTATTTCAGCCGAACAAAAGATTTTGACGTAAATGCAACGGACCATGTGGTCATCGACGACGCGCAATCTAATTGCAATATTTGTTTTGGAATAGACAAGGATACTATTTTCATCATTGAAACTTACACTCCTTCTTTGTTTAACCCCGATGATGTATATAATTCCGCCGACACGGGTAAAATAAATGCACGCAATATGCATATTGTGCTCAACGCGCTCAACAAATTCAAAGATTGCCCCCTTTTTTATAAACGCTATTATCCAATCAAAAAAATACGTTCGCATAAATTCAAATTCAAGATTGTTCAAACTTACGAAGGGTTCGATTCGCTGACAGAAAGGAATACAATCAAGTCGTTGACTGATTCTGTTTTTTGTCAAAAAGAAATGGAATTGTTTAGATTTTATAGGATGACAGATGCCTTCTCAAGGAAATATTATGTATTTTCCTACTTCGGAAAATGGGAAGATGACAGTTTAAGTTTTGGCTACGACTATCAAAGGCTGATAGACCCAATTGAATAACTTTGAAATTAAAAAAATGAAATCATTGAAGTTTTTTATCATACTACTTGTTATGCTTGCCGCAACCACCTGCGCAACCGCTGCGGAAATGGTAGGATCTCCCAATGACGGCAGCTTCAAGGGCGTTCTTGTGGATTCATTCGATATGCCATTCGGTTTATTTACAACCGGTTGCTTGATCGACAGGTATCCGTATGACCTGAAACAAGCGCCCATGTTTTTCAGACAAGAAAAGCTGCCGAACAACATTTCCCAAATCAATGTTGTAATAGTAGGAGCCACAGACAAAAAAATATATTTGGATCATTACCTCCAAATACACATTTGGATAAAATACAAAAACAATAAAAAAGAACGCCTTTACTCTGGCCCATTTTATCTTACTCAAGCAAAATTATTCAAGCCATCGATGCCAAATGGATTCAAAGGTGAAATTTTAAAAAAAAGAATTACAATATATAAAGAATTTGACAGCCATAGACAAGAAAGTGAAAACATTAGGAAATTATTGGAAACAGCGGCTGAAAGGACGAAAAGACCGTTTGGGACTTGAAATATATGATGTACATATCATGTATGTTGTCTACAACATAAACCGTACAGGAATTTTCAAGTTGTAATATGAACCTCGTCCATAAAATAATCAATCTTAACCACAAAAGCAATGAAAACCCTGCCAACCGTAATGATCATTTTGTTTGTTGCCATCTCATTCGCATGCACGCAACAAAAGCAGAGCGCGCCTCTGCAACAAACCCGCCATTCCCGGCAAGAAAAGCGGCAACCTGCTGCCGCCGATACTGCCCTCGCTGCCGACAGTTCGGCCGCAGCCAAAGACTACATCTATTGCCTGCCGGATTCTTTCTATTGCGAATTTGACGAACAAGTGTCTTTATACAAAAAAAGATGGCGTTCCTTGCCGGAAGAAGAAATAGAGCGAATAAGGCTGAAAGACTCCCTTGCCATTGAATACATCATCTACAATACGGACACCGCATCCACAGCAAAATGGACAGATCTCGACTATGAAAACATCATTTTCCACATGAAACTCCCTTTTGGATTTGACGAATGCTTCGAGGAAACATTTGCTTGGATATTGTACAACCATTTGGGCGACAACTACGTGCAATGGAATGAATTCTTAGGCGAGTTGTCCAAACTTCCGGAAGCGGAAAGGGCTTACAGTGTCAACCAAGTTTGCTCGTCGGTCAAATCGGAATATATCTATTTCCACTATGAAGAGCCCGGTAAACAAAGATACCCGACTCCGGAAGAATTTAAAAAAGAGATGAGCATCGTTTACAAATTGACGGGCATGAGATATTATTATCAGAACTACGGACTATATTAGATTGGACGATTTCTCAATCCAAAGAATTAATTCGAAAAGGAGGAACATGAATAGCAACATGCGCCAAAACAGATTTTCAAAAATCATTCACAATCTCATAAAATGAAACGGAAACATGGCATAGCAATCGCAATGACAATGCTTTATTTGCTCACATTTTTGTGGGGATTCAATTTGCCTGTCACGGTACGGCAAAAATTAGGCATCCTTTTGCTTTTGCCATTCGGCATTGCCGCGGCTGCAACAATAGTTTTCGATTGGAGCGTCGGGCGGCGACACTTCGGTATTAAAAAGGTAATACAAGCCGAAATTCTGCCGGTTGCGGCATTGTCTGTGTCGTGGGCGATCTGCTTGTGGGGCAGTCGTGAAACATTGTCGGCCGTCGAAGACTCATTTTTCTGGCAAATTCTTTCCACATGCCAAACATACTCTTTGGAAGCTATCTTTTGGTTGATGGTTTACTCTCCTGCCATATTGATATGCATCGGCATTATCGGATGGATAATAATTTATAAGCGGAACAAATTACCCAAAAAGCCCAATTGACATGAAAACAAGCGCATTCATCATCACGACAGCAATGATTTTGGCGGCATTTTCGTGCACCAATCGTGCCAATGAAAACGAAAATGCTCCTGCCGTTGAAAGCAACGATGCGGAATGGGTGACGACGGCAGAGGGCAACAAGATGTGCGTGGTGGACATGGATGAAACGTTCGGGTTGTTTACAAAAGGGGGATTGTTCGACAAATATTATTTGGAGGATTCAATTCCTTTCCCGAGATTCATCGTCCGCAGCAATTTTGAATTGCCCGATGATATAAAATGCGTTCGCATTACATTTAATTGCTACTTTTCTTGGACCGAAAACATGGATACATTTACGATGGTAATGACACCTCGCTTTGCCACAACGTTTTATTACAAGGATGGAACGAATGAATCTCGACCTAAATTAGGTTACTTAGATTATTATAATTACCTGTTTACAAAGGACGATAAATTCAAAATAAAATTCAAAGTAGCCGAGAAAGTTGAACAATACGCGGAAAAACTGATTCGGGTAGATAAAAAATCAAAAGAAGTTGGAGAATATTACAAATTTTTGCTTCGAAAGACATACTCAGAAAGTCGGATTCCCACCCACATGGGGAATTGTCCGGTTGCTTGTTACATATATAATCCGGACATAATTCGAGATCGGAAAATGTCGTTGGAATACCAATACCCCGAACTCCGATTCTGATTCTGTCGCGGAGCACGACGGCGAATGTTGCGGGATGCCGGCAGTTTCGAGATTGTGCAGGTTTATCGGACGATGATTTTTGCCGTGGTTTCGTCGACGCGAACAACGTAGAAACCGTGAGGCACTTTGATTTCGGCATCGGTTCCACGGTAGATCATTGCGCCGGAAAGTGAAAAAATTGCAATTGAGTCGAAATGCCCGTCAACCTTGATTGCGCCTGTGCCGCCGACAATGGTCGGCGCATCGAAGGGCACGGCATTTGCGCCGGAATGTCCGTTGCTGTCGGAAATGACGAAGCTAACCGTTCCGGTGTCGCTGTCGCGATGGATGTTGCGAATTGAGAAAGAGTCGAATTCTATTTTTGTTTGTCGTTTTGTGCCCGGCAGAATCGGGAAATAGCCGGAATCATCCTCCTCGCATATATATGCCACTCCGTGCGGGCTTGAGTAGTTCACCATATTGGTTTCCCATTTTTGCTCGTCGTAGATGATTTTTGTGATGAGAAGACCTTCGTCGCCGTCGCGGTCGTAGAAAGGAGCTGCGCTGTCGTTTAGAAATTTGTCCCAGCCTTGTCCTGATTTGTTTTCGAGCAAATAGAAGATCTTGGGATAGGGATCGGACGCATCCATGTTGTGAGCAACGCTACCGGAGGTGAAAAGCAATGCCGTTCCCTCATCGATGGAGGGAAGCGATGCGGTGCATCCTTCTTTTGGCGGGTTGATTTGTTGCGGGCGCAGCCATCCCATCAGCATTCGCTCGTAGGCGGAGAGCGATGCCGGAGTGCGGTTGAAGTTGAGGCGAAAGCCGGAGTCCATCAAGTCGTAGATGCCGGGCGTGTGGCGCGTGTTGTAGCGGCTTGTGCTGTAAAGGTAGGGAAGCCCGATGGCGTGGGCAAAGTTTTGCACGAACTGTCCGATTCCGGCAAAACTGCTTCCGATTTCCCTTTTGAACGCTTCGCAGGAAGCATTGCAGCAGGTGTATTCCCCGATGGATATGCCGTTGGCAATTGCGGCGCTTGTTGTCGCATGTGCAGGGCGGACAGCGTCGGGCGTACCGTCGGCGGATTCACCTTCGCCTGCATAAATCACGTGCACGCAATCGATCGTGCCGTCGAAGTCGTGGTCGTATTTGCTCAAATCGATGCCGTCGGCAGCAGCAAGGCGGCATGCTTCCACAATCATCTCGTCAGCACGGCGGTCGTTGCCGGAGATGTCGTTTTCTCCGTAGTATGTGCTGTTTTCCGGCAGCGTATAGATGCCAAACACGTCGAATACAGGTCGATATGCGCCATGCGACGAATTGTCGAAATAGTCGGCGACGCTTCCGGTGGAACATTCGCCATCGTATTTTTCTGCATTGAGCGCGTTGCTAAAAGTTTCGGCGCTGAATTGCATTCGCGAGTCGGGGAAATCGACAAGTATCACCAACTCATGCTGCATTTCTCTCGCGGATTGGAATTGCAAGCCGTCGGCAGCCGCGGAGTTGCAAAGACATAAGGCCGCCGAAAATAGCGCGGCATGGATTTTCGAATGGGCAAACATGTGATGGGTGTTTAATAGTTGAAAAAGGCTGTGTCGGAATTTTGTTGTTTCGACACAGCCTTTGTCGTAAGGCAAGCAATACCGAACGCTATTTTCCGGTTCCTGCGTTGGCCTCGTCGGTCATTGCTTGGAGAGAACCAAAAGCAATCCAACAAGGCTGTGGCAGATGCTGCTTTATGCCATTATTCGTCGATATTCGGGTTGAGCGAATGCCATTCGGAGATCGGAGGAAGCACGCCCATGCCAATCACTTCGTCGCGAAGCGCGCACAAGTGCTTGTAGCTTTCGCGCAAAGCTGCCATTTCTTCCGGTGTGCCGACGATTTCTTCATAAGCGCAACCTTTGGATGTGATAGTTGCTTCCACTGCCATCATCACGTGGTCGAATCCTTTGAAAGAAACGTAGCGACCTGCCGGCCAGCGGAATGCTTCGCCGCCCATTGCTGCACGGATCATTTCTACCGACACGTAAGCCGGGCTTTGGAACGAAGAACGGCCGCGCAAGTTGATGATGTTGGCTCCGCCTTTGATCACCTTTTGTTGGATTTCAGCCCATTTGTCGGCCGGAAGTTTGTCTGTGCCGATGAGGTCGAGCAGCGGAGTGCCGTCGACTTTCGCCGTCGAAGCGAATACTGCCATTTGCTCGCCGTGTCCGCCATAGGTGCGGCAACCTGTAACAGCGCTTTGGGGAACGTTGAAGAATTTGGCGAGTTCGCTTTGCAAACGCGTGCTGTCGAGAGCAGCAAGCGTAGTCACTTGCGAAGGTTTCAATCCGGAGTGGAGCAATGTGATCAAGCCGGTGATGTCGGCAGGGTTGAAGATGACAACGACGTGTTTCACGTCGGGGCAGTATGCTTTCAAGTTTTTGCCCAATTCTTCAGCGATGGCTGCGTTGCCTTTGAGCAAGTCTTCGCGAGTCATGCCGGCTTTGCGGGCAGCGCCTCCGGAAGAGATGACGTATTTTGCTCCTGTCAGAGCTTCTTTGATGTCGGTGGTAAAGGTGACGTTGCAACCTTCAAAACCGCAATGGCGCATTTCTTCGGCCACGCCTTCCAAGCCCGGTCCGTAAGGATCGTAGAGGCAAAGGTTGGGGGTGAGGCCCATCATGAGAACAGTTTGCGCCATGTTTGAACCAATCATGCCGGCAGCGCCGACGATTGTCAATTTTTCTTCAGTAAGAAACTTCATAATGTTGAGTTTTAGATGTTTATAAGTTAGATGATTTGTATCTTTTTGTTTTGTGTTCTGTTTCTGCAAAGATAAGGCAGATCTGTTAAAAACGGATGCTTTTTGTGTTAAAATAAGTGGATTCTCACAAGACGGGACTCATCAGCCTGACGCAAGATTCTTTTAGCTTTTGCACGAAGGGGCGTTTGCGCCATGAGGAGATGGTGACGCAAGTGGATTGGCGGATGTCATCGAAGAAAATTTCTTTCATCCGGCTGTTTATTTCTTTGCTGTAAATAAAGGCGTTGCATTCGAAATTGTATTCCATGCTGCGGAAATCGAAATTGGTCGAGCCGGTTGTGGAAAATTCGTCGTCGATGACGATGGATTTGGCGTGGAGCATGCCGGCCTCGTAAAAGTAGACTTTGATTCCGGCGCGCAGGCAGTCGGCAATGTAGGAGCCCGACGCGAGTTTGAGCATGGCGGAGTCGGGACGGCGGGGAATGAGGATGCGCACATCGATTTTTGCCAACGCTGCGCTTTGAAGCGCGCGCAACAGCGCTTCGGTGGGCAGGAAATAGGGGGTTTCGATGTAGATGCATTTTTTTGCGTTGGCGATGGCTTTGTTGAACATGAGCGCAATGTTGTGCCATTGCCCGATGGGTCCGCTTGAAAGGATTTGCACGCCTGCTCCGGTGTTTTTCCCGTTTTGGAAGATTGCGATGTCTTCTCCGTCGTCGAAGTGGGGCAGGTCCATGAAAGCCCAATCGGTGTGGAAAGAATGCAGCAATCCGAGCACCGATGCGCCTTTGATCCGGATATGGGTGTCGCGCCATACGCCTCCGTTTATCCCGTCGATGTAGCGATCGGCTATGTTCATGCCGCCGATGTAGCCTATTTGGTTGTCGATTACCGTGATTTTCCTATGGTTGCGCCAATTGACGCGCGTGGCAAACTCCGGAAATGTCACTTTGAAGAAGGGATATGCTTCGATTCCGGCATCCTGCATTTTGCGGAAAAATTGCTTGCTCGCGCCGAAACTTCCCACGTGGTCGTAGATCACCCTGACTTTCACGCCTTCCGATGCTTTCCGGATGAGGATGTCGCGAATTTCAGTGCCGATGCGGTCGTCGTTGAATATGTAGAATTGGATGTCGATGCATTTGGAGGCATTTGAAAGGTCGGCTTTGTAGGCGTCGAAAAAATCTTTTCCGTTGGTGAAAATGTCGATGTCGTTGTCGGGAAAATAGACGGCTCTTGCCAGCGTGTGGCCCAAGCGGATTTGCTGGCGGCTTTCGGGTGTCAATGGCAGTTTGGCTATGTCGACTTGCCTGATGGCGCGGTTATGGGCAAACCGTTTTTTCAGCCTTTTGGATATGAGCGCTTTGTTTTTAATGCTTCTGCCGAAAAAGAGATAGAACACCAAGCCGACAACCGGCAGGAAAAAAAGCACCGTGATCCACGCCAGCGAACGGACAGGGTTCCTGTTTTCTTTCAGGATGACGTAGATAATGGAGAGGATTGTGGCGGCATAAATGGCGCAACAAATCAGAAAGAACCAATGTGAATAGATGAATTCCGGCATAGGTTGGCATTAAGTCAGTGCTAAGTTACAGCTTTTTATTCGAAGCAAAGATGAATTTGTCGGGAATTTGCCAAAAGAAAAGCAAAATTTAACGAAAATATCGCCGTGCCAAAGATTTTCTTTGTATCTTTGTGTGTGGGATAAATTGCATCTCAGCATGCGCGTTTGCTTGTTGGCGCTCGATTTTCAGAGAGGTTGCCGGTTTAGAGGGAAGCGGATGCGGGTTGCATTTGGAGGAATAGGCATGAAGCAAATTTTGTTGTTCATATTTTTATTGCTGTCGTCGGCTGTCACGACGCAGGGCGCGGAAGCTCCGGAAAAGAAAGAGCCGGTGCGCTATGTCGTTTCGGAGGCAGGAGGCGGAAAGGGCTGCCTTTCCGTTGAGAACAACAGTGGCAAAGATTGCAAATTCAGGGTTTATTCGATTACAGGCCAGCTTGTCGCTGTGGTGGAAACTACGGGGAAGGATAGCGCCTCTGTTGTTCTTCAAAAGGGCTTCTACGTGGTGAGCAGCGAATTTGGAAACAGAAAAATCGTAGTCAGGTGACATCGCGAAAATATTAATTGGGGAAATACGATGTACGACAAGGAAAAGCAGAATGTCACGCTGAATATTGCCGGTGAACAAGTGAAGACCGTCATCAACCGTTCGGAAGAAGAAGAATTGCGCAAAATTGAAAAACAAGTGACCGGATTGTGGAAGCAATGGAAGCAGATGAATCCGTCGAAGACAGATTCGCAAGTGCTTGCCATGGTGGCTTTCCAATATGCCAAATTGTATTACGACGAACTTTTGGCGGGCGAAAAAAGAGAAGCAGCTTTGCAGAGTTTTATAAAAACTTATGAAGAACGGCTCAATAAAATTGTCATAGACGTTTGAAAAAGTAAGATATTTGCCGTTTTGCTTTCCGGATTCGGAAAAAAAGCCTACTTTTGTGGAAATTTGGGTTCGGAATGGCTGAAAGTTTGTCGGAAATTTTTGAACGATTGCTAAGCAAACAGCAAATTCTTGTGGAGCGTTACCGCGCCCTTGAAGAAAAGTTGAATGCAGCCGACGAAGCAAATCAAAAATTGGCGGAGGAAAATCGCAAGCAAAAGGTTTTGATAGAAAAGCTTGAAACTGCCAATCAATATTTGCGCATTGCCCGTCGGATAGCTCCGGATCAAGAAGCAATAGGCAAAAGCCGTGAACTGATAGCCCGATTGGTGCGGGACGTCGATAAGTGTATCGAGCAACTTAATGAATAGGCATAGAAATATTTACGATATAGAAATGACATATTTAAGCAATTGTCCGTTTGGATATTAGCCGGACGAGCAAGTTGCCAAAGTTCGCGAAATATACCGACAGATCGGAAAACGAAGAGATAACCGCGCCGATGAGGTGTGCAGATGCACACGTTGTTGGCGTTTTTTATATATAAACAAAAATACAAACAGATGACAATAGAAATCGTATATGTAGCAGGAATAGCAATCGCAGCCATAGCCACAGGCGTGGCGGCGACGTTGCTTGTGGTGAAACGCATGGCTCGTTCGAGCGCGAAAAATATCGTGGAAGAAGCGCGCGTGGAAGCCGACATTTTGAAGAAAAACAAGCTCCTTGAAATCAAAGAGGAAGAAATCAAAATGAAAGCCGAAGTCGAAAAACAGGCAAATGCGCGGATGTCGAAATTGCAATCGGCTGAGGCCAAAGCGAAACAACGGGAAATGCAGCTGAACCAGCAACAATCGGAACTGCAACGCAAGCGCAACGAGACCGACAATCTTCGCGCCACGCTTGATTCGCAGCTTGCCGCCATGGAACTGCGCCAAGCCGAAGTGGAAAAGATGCACAAGAGCGCACAAGAAGCGTTGGAGCATATTTCGGGCTTGTCGGTGGAAGAAGCCAAAGAGAAATTGGTCGAGTCGTTGAAAGACGAGGCGAAAACAGCAGCGGCATCTTATATCAACGATATCATGGACGATGCGAAAATGACAGCAACCAAAGAGGCGAAACGCATCGTCATCCAATCGATTCAGCGAGTGGCAACGGAGACGGCGATCGAAAATGCCGTGACGGTGTTTCACATCGACAGCGACGAAATCAAAGGTCGCATAATCGGACGTGAAGGCCGCAATATCAGGGCTTTGGAGGCTGCCACAGGCATAGAAATCATTGTGGACGACACGCCGGAAGCCATCGTGCTTTCCGGATTCGACCCCGTGCGCAGGGAAATCGCGCGGCTTGCTTTGCACCAATTGGTGGCCGACGGCCGCATTCATCCGGCACGCATTGAGGAAGTAGTGGCAAAGGTGCGCAAGCAGGTGGAAGAAGAAATTATTGAAACCGGAAAACGGACAACCATCGACCTTGGCATTCACGGATTGCATCCGGAATTGATTCGTTTGGTGGGAAAAATGAAATATCGTTCGAGCTATGGGCAGAACTTGTTGCAACATTCCCGCGAGACGGCGAATCTGTGTGCGGTAATGGCATCGGAACTTGGGTTGAACCCTAAAAAAGCGCGTCGCGCCGGCTTGTTGCACGACATAGGCAAAGTGCCCGACGACGAACCGGAATTGCCGCATGCTATCATCGGAATGAAATTGGCGGAGAAATACAAAGAAAAACCGGATATCTGCAATGCCATCGGCGCTCACCACGACGAAGTGGAACAAGCAAGTTTGCTCGCGCCGATTGTTCAAGTTTGCGATGCAATTTCCGGAGCGCGTCCGGGAGCGCGTCGGGAAGTCGTAGAAGCATACATCAAGCGGTTGAACGACCTCGAACAACTTGCATTGTCCTATCCGGGTGTCATCAAAACTTATGCCATCCAAGCAGGCCGCGAACTTCGCGTGATAGTCGGGGCAGACAAGATTACGGATGTAGAGACGGAAAAATTGTCGGCCGAATTGGCACAACGCATCCAAGACGAATTGACATATCCGGGGCAAGTGAAGATTACCGTAATCAGAGAGACACGTTCGGTTAGTTTCGCAAAATAATAGGATTAGCCTATGGATTCTTTGAATAAAGAAGCGGAGGCATCCGTCGAATTGAAATTTACTGAGCCGCGAGGCAAGTTGAATTGTTTTGATTGGCTGGGCAATGTGCCGGGCAAGAAAAACACGTTCGACATGGTCGAGGTGCAGTTTAAGAATACGCGGAAAGGCTACTACAAGAATGTTTCGAATTTGAATCTGAAAATCGGCGATATCGTCGCTGTTGAAGCAAGTCCGGGGCATGATGTGGGGCGCGTGTCGTTGACGGGAAAATTGGTTGCTTTGCAGATGAAAAAGGCCAATTTGCGTCCCGATGCGGAAATACGCCGCATATTCCGGAAAGCAAAAGCTGCCGATATGGAGAAATTCGAGGCGGCGAAAGCAAAAGAATACGACACGATGATTCGCTCGCGCCAAATCGCGAAAGATTTGAAATTGGACATGAAAATCGGCGACGTGGAATATCAGGGCGATGGAAACAAAGCCATATTCTATTATATCGCCGACGAACGAGTCGATTTCCGGCAATTGATAAAAGTGCTTGCCGATGTGTTTCACGTGAGGATAGAGATGAAGCAAATCGGTGCGCGCCAAGAAGCGGGGCGCATCGGCGGAATCGGGCCGTGCGGCCGTCCGCTGTGCTGTGCCAGTTGGATGACTAATTTTGTGTCGGTGGCGACGAGCGCGGCGCGATATCAAGACATTTCCCTCAATCCTCAAAAATTGGCAGGGCAGTGTGCAAAGTTGAAATGCTGCCTGAATTATGAGGTTGATACATACGTGGAATGTGTGAAGCAGATGCCTTCGAAAGAAATTCGATTGGAGACCAAGCAACATACTTATTATCTTTTTAAGACCGACGTGTTCAATAAAATGCTGACATATTCGACAGAAAAGAACGCGCCGGCAGATTTGGTCACGATTCCGGCAGAACGCGCTTTTGCCGTTATCGCGTTAAACAAACGCGGCGTGAAGCCCGACAATCTGTCGGAAGGCGGAGACTCGGAAAAAACGTCGAGTGAATTTGTCGATATCGTCGGGCAAGATAGCGTGACACGTTTCGACAAAGCGAAAAAGAAAAAACGTAAAAAGTCCAATGGGGGGCGTGGAAATCGTCCGTCCGGCAACAACGCTTCCGCCAATCAGAAGCAGGAGGGCGACAATGCCGAACGTCAATCTGAAAGGCGACCGCCCCGTCGGAATCAAGGAAGGAGAAATGGTGGGCAAGCGCGCAAAAACGACAAACCTGCGGTTTCTGAGAAAAGCGGCGAATAGCTTAATAGCCTTTTCTTTTTTATGGGCGGGAGTTGCTTGCTCGGATGGCGGCGTTTTCGACAGCGAATTTCGTCCGATAGACGAGTCGGGCTGGTCGAAGTCGGAGTCGTTGACGTTTGAATTGCCCGATACGGTTCCATGTGGCAACAAAAAAACGTACGATGTGGAATTGCATGTGCGCCACGATGGCAGATTCCCGTATCGCGATTTGTGGCTGTTTGTTGATTTTGTCGGCAGTGGCGTCGTACTGGAACGCGACACGGTGGATGTCGAACTTGCCGACCAGTATGGAAATTGGTTTGGTTCGGGGTTCGGCGGCATGATGCAAAAGAGCATGATTTTGAAAAGTTCTGTTGAGGCAGGGCAGTATGAGAAAGTAATTTTGTGGCATTGCATGCCGGTTTCGTCTGTGCAAGGTTTGACAGACGTGGGATTGAGTTTTGCAACGAATGAATAAATTTAAGATATCGAGATGATAGATTGGAGCCGGACTGACGCGATAGTTTTCGATATGGACGGGACGCTGTGGGATGCGGTGGATTCGTATTGCGAGATATGGAACAGGTGTTTTGCCATGTTCGATACGGATTTGCGCATTCATCGGCCCGAATTGCTTGCTTGCATGGGAATGCCGTTGGATGAAATTTATCGGCGCTTGACGGCGGGCAGAATCGTTCCCGACGCCTCTGCTTTCCTCCCTGCCGTCGAGCGGGAAGAAGCGCAAATGATGTCGAAATTGGGAGGCCGTCCGTATCCCGGGATGCAGGAAGGCATTCGCCGGCTTTCGGAATCCTATCCTGTGTTTCTATTGAGCAATTGCGGCGTTTCCGGATTGGCAGATATGATGCGGTTCACGGGGATAACGCCCTATGTGCGCGAGGCAATCACTTTCGGCGCCACGCAGCGTCGCAAAAGCGAGAACCTTCGTTGGCTGAAAAAGAAATATGGATTCATGCAGCCGGTGTATGTGGGCGATACGGAAGGCGATTGCCAAGAGACGCACCTTGCCGGCTTGCCATTTGTCTATGCTTCATACGGCTTCGGAACTTGTAGCGATGCCGATTTGGCGGTCGATACATTTCAAGAAATAGTAGATTACTTTTTAAATCTGAAAAGGTGATGAAAGAACGTGCAGATATTGAATTCGCGAATCGTCAGGATAAAGTGCGCGCATTGATGCGGCAAGAGAATTTGGATGCCGTGCTTGTGTGCACGAATGCCAATGTCTATTATTTGGCAGGACGCGTATTTTATGGTTTTGTCTATATCGCCGCCGGCGGCCAAACGCTGTACTTTGTGCAGCGGCCTGTCACGGCAGAGGGCGACAATGTGGTGCATATACGCAAGCCGGAGCAAATTGCCGATGAGTTGAAAGCGCGAGGCGTGGACCTCCCGAAGCGAATAGGCTTTGAACTTGAAGGCATATCGTATCTCGAAGCCATGAGATATGCAAAGGCTTTCGGCGACGCGGAGATGGCAAATTGCTCTGCGATATTGTCGCAAGCGCGAGCCGTGAAGACGGATTTTGAAATAGAGCGATTGCGAGAGTCGGGGATGCGCCATTGCGGTTCATACCGTCGCATACAAGGCTTGTATCATGAAGGCATGACCGATGTCGAACTGCAAATCGAGATCGAACGGGTGCTGCGCTTGGACGGTTGCCTTGGCATATTTCGCATTGCAGGGCGCTCAATGGAATTGTTTATGGGCAATTTGCTTGCAGGCGACAATGCCGATGTGCCAAGCCCGTACGATTTTGCCATGGGCGGGGAAGGCCTTGACAGCTCCCTTCCGGTAGGATGCAGCGGCTCGATTATCCATACCGGAAACACAGTCATGATCGACATGAATGGAAATTTTACAGGCTACATGACCGACATGACCCGCACATTTTATGTCGGCCGGTTGGATGCTCATGCAGAAAAGGCGCATCAATTGTCGATCGACATTCATAAGGCATTGCGCACGTTCATGCGTCCGGGCGTGGCAGCAAAGGATGTCTACGAAAAAGCGGCAGAGATGGTAAGCAAGGCCGGCGAAGACGCATTTTTCATGGGCCATCGCCAACATGCCGGATTCGTAGGGCATGGCGTGGGAATCGAAGTGAACGAATGGCCGGTGTTGGCTCCAAAAAGCCGGCATGTCTTGGAAGCGGGAAATGTCGTGGCGATCGAGCCGAAATTTGTCATTCCGGGCATCGGTGCCGTGGGTGTGGAAAACACCTATGTCGTGACTGGCAACGGGTTGGAATGCTTGACTCCTTTCCCTGAAGAAATAACGGAATTGTTGTAAGCGAAATGAATTTAAGCAGTCATATAAGCGGAGAAGTGTTTCGGCTTGTCGGCTCTGTTGCCGACGAGATGGGGCAGCCGTGTTATGTGGTAGGCGGTTATGTGCGTGACATTTTTTTGAATCGCGAATCGAAAGATGTCGATTTTGTCACCGTGGGCAGCGGGATAGAGCTTGCGCAAAAGATTTCAGACAAAATCGGCCGTCATGCGCCATTGACCGTGTATCACAATTTCGGAACGGCTCAAATCAAATACCACGGGCTTGAATTGGAATTTGTCGGTGCCCGAAAAGAATCTTACAGCCACGACAGCCGGAAACCGATAGTTGAGAATGGAACGCTCGACGATGATCAGCGGCGACGGGATTTTACGATAAATGCGTTGGCAATCTGTTTGAATGCAGGCGCATTTGGAGAACTGGTCGACCCTTTTGGGGGCATTGCCGACATAGAGCGGCGCATCATCCGCACGCCGCTCGATCCTGACATCACTTTTTCCGACGATCCGTTGCGAATGATGCGGGCAGTGCGCTTTGCTGCGCAATTGGATTTCGACATTTATCCTGAAACATTCGATGCAATTGCCCGCAACAAAGAACGCATTTCCATTGTGTCGCGCGAGCGTGTTGCCGACGAGTTGCGCAAAATGGTTCGGTCGGGCCATCCGTCGAAAGGCTTCTTGCTGCTTGAAAAAAGCGGTTTGTTGCAATTGATATTTCCGGAACTTCAAGCTTTGAACGGGACAGAAACGATCGACGGCCATGGGCATAAAGACAATTTTGCACATACGTTGCAGGTGCTCGACAACGTAGCGCGTGTGTCGGACAACGAATGGCTGCGTTGGGCTGCCATATTGCACGACATCGCAAAGCCCTCGACAAAGCGCTACGTGCAAGGCATAGGGTGGACTTTCCATAACCATAATTTTATCGGGAAGAAGATGATACCCTGCATCTTCAAGCGGATGCGTTTGCCGATGAACGAAAAAATGCGTTATGTGCAGAAATTGGTAGAACTTCACATGAGGCCGATTGCATTGGTCGAAGACGAAGTGACCGATTCGGCCGTGCGGCGCCTGTTGTTTGAAGCAGGCAATGATATTGACGACTTGATGACGCTTTGCAATGCCGACATCACGTCGAAAAATCCGGAGAAAGTGCGTCGCTTCCTCGACAATTTCCAGATAGTCAGGAGGAAACTTGTCGAAATAGAGGAGAAGGACAGAATCCGCAATTTCCAACCGCCTATCGGCGGAGATGAAATCATGCAGATTTTTGGATTGTCGCCGTGCCATTTGGTCGGGGAGATAAAGGAACGTTTGAAAAATGCGATTCTCGACGGCGAAATACCAAACGAGCGCGAGGCAGCCTACGAATTGATGCTTCGCACGGCAGCGGAAAAAGGCCTTTCTCCTTGCAAAGATGCCGAATGAACAAGGTAAATCCTTATTTTTTAATTTTTTATGCAAAAAAGGCGGTGAAAGTAAGGGCTAATTGAAAAAAATGTGCGATATTTGCATTCGCATTTTGCCACTGCTTCCTTGTAGCGGCGCATGCGCGAAAAGAATTAATAACTAATAAAATATAGAATAATGACTAAAGCAGACATCGTTAATGAGATTTCGAAATCGACCGGTGTGGAAAAGGCCGCTGTACTCGAAACAATTGAGAAATTCATGGAAGTCGTAAAAGACTCGTTGGCAAATGGAGAAAATGTATATCTCCGTGGATTTGGCAGTTTCATTGTGAAAGTTCGTTCGGAAAAAACAGCTCGTAACATCTCAAAGAATACGACAATCATCATTCCGGAGCATAAAATACCGGCATTCAAACCGGCAAAAGTGTTCATGGAAGAAGTAAAATAAAACGGTTTAATTAAATTCTTACAACAATGCCAAGCGGAAAGAAAAGAAAAGGTCATAAAATGGCCACACACAAACGTAAAAAAAGATTGAGAAAAAATCGTCATAAGAAGAAATAAGCCCAAACCTTATTTCTACGAATTACACAAGAACAAACCTAATGCGGAAAATTCCATAAGTGTTTGTTCTTGTGTCTTATAGGGACGATCGATATGTATTTTTTTAATTTGTGATTAAAACAGAATGAGAAGTGAACTGGTAGTTGATGTTCAGCCGAAGGAAATTTCTATCGCCTTGCTGGAGGACGGCCGATTGATGTCGCTCCAAAAGGAAGCGCGAAACATAAAATTTGCCGTAGGTGACATTTATTACGGTCGGATAAAAAAATTGATGCCGGGCTTGAATGCGGCTTTTGTCGACATCGGTTCGGAAAAAGATGCTTTTTTGCATTATCTCGACCTCGGTTCGCAGTTTTCCAGTTCAAATGCTTTTATTCAAGGCGCTATAAAAGAGCCGCAAAAAACACCCCAACTCTCGAAATTCAAATTAAGTCAGGATATCGACAAGCAAGGGTCGATTAGCAACATCCTGACGCTTGGGCAGCATGTTGTGGTGCAGGTGTCGAAAGAGCCGATATCAACGAAAGGTCCGCGTCTGACGACGGAATTGGCTTTTACCGGCAGATTCATGGTGTTGATTCCGTTTTCCAACAAAGTGTCGATTTCCCAAAAAATCAAATCGACGGAAGAAAAGATGCGTTTGCGTCAATTGATGGAAAGCATTTGCCCGAAAAATTTCGGAGTGATTGTCCGCACATCGGCAGAAAACAAACGTGTGGCGGAATTAAACAATGAATTGAACACATTGCTGAGAAGTTGGGAGGAAACCATCGAAAAGTTGCAAAAATCGACGCCGCCGGCCCTTCTGCATGAAGAAGACAGCCGTGCCGTCGGGATTATACGCGATATTTTCAGCCCTTCTTTTGAAAATATCTTTGTGAACGACGCGGAAACATATTCACAAATCTACAACTATGTGAGCCTGATTGCTCCGGAACGGAAAGATACAGTGCAGCTTTATGCAAAGGATGAGCCGATATTCGATGCCTACAACGTCACAAAACAAATCAAATCGTCGTTTGGCAAAGCTGTTTCTTTCAAATCCGGTTCTTACATTATTATTGAACACACGGAGGCATTGCACGTGATCGACGTGAATTCCGGAAATCGAAACAAAAATGCCGACAATCAGGAAGAAAATGCGCTGGATGTGAATCTCAGAGCTGCCGACGAGATAGCTCGCCAATTGCGTTTGCGCGATATGGGGGGCATTATCGTGATTGATTTCATCGACATGAACTCTGCCGAGCATCGGCAAAAACTTTACGACCACATGAGGGAAGTGATGGCCAACGACCGTGCGCGCCACAACATACTTCCTCTTAGCAAATTCGGATTGATGCAAATCACGCGTCAGCGTGTTCGCGCAGCCCTCGACGTTGAAACGTTGGAAAGTTGTCCGTCGTGTTACGGAAAAGGATTGGTGCAACCCTCCATACTATTTACCGACCGGCTGCGGGAAAAAATCGATTATGTTGTCAACACATTAGGCATTAACGATTTCATACTGTATGTGCATCCTTATGTGTACGCCTACATCCGCCAAGGATTGTTTAATTCGATTTATAAGAAATGGCGAAGCGAGTTCGGCCGAAAATTTAAAATTGTGTCAAACCAAGCATTGGCGTTCCTCGAATATAAATTTTTGGACGGAAGCAGGAATGAAATAGACGTGCGCGACAATAAAGATTCCGACCAAAGCACGGACGAAAAAAAAGCAAGTAAAAGCAAACGAGCCTCGAAAGAGGATTAATTGATTTGGAAAACAAAATGCGAACATGCGTGGCCGCCTGCAATATTGGCTGCCACGCTTTTTATTTTGTGTTGCCGCAACGGAGGATGCAAAAAAATGGGGAGCACATTGCTACGCTTCAACCGCGCCCATAAATTTCACAGCGTATTTGCCAACTTCACTGCTCTCAATCCTATGAGCAAATCGAGTAAACTCTTTGCATTCCGCTCGGCTTGCGCGATATTTAGATAAGATTGGCTGTGGTTCGGGAAAACAATTTCAAACAAGTTTGATTGTTTTCCACTCACCTTGCACTATATTTGGATAATATCGGCTGCGCCTTGATATAATAAAATGAATAAATTCATTTTCTTCTATGCTCGGCTTGCACTATATTTGCGTTATGAAAGTTTAAAGGAGTGGGAAACGCGACACGTCGGACATACGGACATATTCTTAAATGGACGAGCTTTTTCGGGGGCATACAGATTTTCAGTTTGTTGGCGTCGTTAGCCCGAAACAAGATTGCCGCAGTGCTTCTCGGCCCTATGGGATTGGGTTTTATTTCTTTGTACAATGCAGCCATCAAATTATTAAACGAATCGACCAATTTCGGGATATCGTTTAGCGCGGTGCGCACTGTGGCGGAATATGCAGATGGGAGCGACGACGCGCGATTGCTGTCGGCTGTGCAAACGATTCGTTTGTGGAGCGTTGCGACTGCATTGTTTGGAGTCGTTGTATGCTGCCTATTGTCGCCATTTTTAAGTATGATTTATTTTGAAACGCCTGCCGAATGGGGGCGTTTCTTGTTGTTGTCGCCGATTGTCTTTTTGCTTGCCGTGACAGGCGGCGAGCTTGCCATTTTGAAAGGCATGCGCCGGCTTCGGCAGATTGCCATGCAGTCGGTGGTCAATGCGTGCGCGTGCATTTTCGTGACTGTGCCGTTCTTTTATTTGTGGGGATTGGACGGCATCATTCCGGCTTTGATAGCTGTGTCGGTCACGGCAGCAATCACTGTGTTGTGGTTTTCATTCAATCTTTTTCCCTATCGGTTCTCGTCGCCTTTGCGGCGAGTGTTTCACGACGGTTTTGGGATGCTTCGCATGGGCGTTGCTTTTGTTTTTGCCGGGATTCTCGGGGCCGGAACGGAGTTTGTAGTACGAGCTTTTATTATGCAAATTGGTTCGGTTGCCGATGTCGGCCTGTACAATGCCGGTTATGTGATTACGGTCACTTACGCATCAGTTATATTCACGTCGATGGAGTCGGATTATTTTCCTCGCCTGTCGGCCGTGAACCGCCATAAAATCAAGGCGAACGACACTGTGAATCGCCAAATTGAGGTGTTGATGCTTTTGTTGTCTCCATTGCTGTCTGCTTTTCTATTGTTATTGCCGATTGTATTGCCGCTTTTGTATTCGACTGATTTTTTGGTCGTGGCAGACATGGTGAGGTTTGGCATTCTGTCGATGATGTTGAGGGCAATAATGCTTCCCATGGAATATCTGTCGCTTGCCAAAGGCCGGTCGAAAGTGTATTTGATAACAGAAGCATTCTACGACATAGCAATGGTTTCTGCTGTGACGATTGGTTATTATTTGGAAGGGCTTACGGGTGCGGGCGTCGGCTTGCTTGTCGCGTCGGGACTTGGATTGGTGTTCGATTGCTGCGTGTGCAAGTGTTTCTATCGCTTTTTCATTGATAAAAGCGCAATAAAAATCATTTGCATCCAGTTTCTCATGATTATAGCCACTTATTGCGTTGTTGTTTTTTCGCACGGCGTGTGCTATTGGGTATTTGGCGGATTGTGCTTCCTGCTTTCGGCCATTGTGTCGTATTGCATTTTCCGAAGAACAAATGATACCCCCCCCATATTCGCTCATAAACTATTGATAATCAAAGAAATATTTGTAGGAATAATGCGTGGTTGGAAAAAGAGTCGCAAATGAATTATGAAAATATCGGTATTGACAGCGGTTTATAATACGGCAGCATATCTTCCGGAGTGTCTCGATTCGATTTTAAGGCAAACTCATGAAGATTGGCAGCTTATTTGCATTGACGATGCGTCGACCGACGGTTCATGGGATGTATTGCAAGAGTATGCGGCAAGAGACCGTCGCATTACGTTGCTTCGAAACGAATGCAACATGGGGCAGGCTAAGGCGCGAAACAGAGGGATTGCCGTTGCCGATGGCGACTTAATCACAATGGTGGATAGCGACGATTGGATTTCGCCGGACGCCTTTGAAAAGATTTGCGCAGTTTCCGAAAAATATCCGTCGACAGATTGCGTGCTCTTCGAATTGGAAGAGGTTTCCCCGAATGGCGAATGCCGCCGTTATCCGCTTCCGGGGCGACGCTGCTATTCCGGCGAGGAGGCATGCCGGTTGAGTATAGATTGGACCATTCATGGCGTTTACACTGCTCGCCGCGTGTTGTTTGAGCGATGGCCCTACGACGATGCCTGCCGTGTGTTTAGCGACGACAACACGACGCGCGTGCATTATTTGAAAAGCCGCGAAGTGCGGGTTTGTGATGCTGTCTATTATTATCGCAAACATGCAGTCTCGGTGTCGCGTCAACGCGGAATAGGGCGTTTGGAAATATTGCCGGCATTGCGCAGCTTGCGGCAGACGCTTTTGGCGGAAGGGTTGCCTTCTGGCGATGTTTGGTTGGTTGATTTGATGCTTTGGCGCAATGTGATGGGTGGATGGATGTACTATTATGCTTGTCGGAAAAAAATGACGCCCGACGAAAAACGTCGGGTGCGCGAGATGTTGGAGGCTTACTATCGCTCGACCGATACCTCCCGATTGCCCATAGGCATCAAATGGCGTTTCGGCTACGCGCCATTGAAGTGTTGTCCGCCGCTTTATCGGATGCAAATGCTTGTTTTCACCCGATTGCGCTTGCTGTTGGGGTTGGACAAGGACCGTTATTGACGGTTGGTGATTTTTAATTTGTCGAAAGCATTGTTGCTCCAATATCCGAATTGCCCGTCTCCTTCGGTAATGATAAACATGACGGCCAATTCCGGATGCTGACTCAGCAGCACTTTGGATTTTTCAAGTCCGAGCACCATGAATGCCGTGGCGTATGCGTCGGCTGTCATGCAGTCGGGGGCAATGACGGTTGCGCTGAGGATGTCGGAACGAGCGGGAAAACCTGTTGCAGGGTCGATGATGTGGGCGTAGCGATGTCCGGCGGAATCTGTTTTGAAATTTCGGTAATTTCCGGAAGTGGCAATGCCGCAATCGGTTGCAGCGAATATTTCGGCAGAATTGTGGACGACGGAATCGGTGCCGGCAATTGGCTTGTCGATGGATATGCGCCATTTTCCTCCTTTGGGATTGCAACCGCTTGCTGTTATCTCTCCGCCTATTTCTATCATGTAGTTTGTCACGCCGTTCCGTTCAAGCATCCGGCCAATTTCGTCACAACCGAATCCTTTGGCGATGGCGCTGAAATTGAAGGTTGTGCGCGAATCAGATTTGACAATTCGGCTGCCATCGATCCGTGTCTTTCCAATTCCCACAAATCTGAGCAGGGAATCGACGGCGGCAGAGTCGGGGAGTTGCGTTTCGTTTTTGTATCCGAATCCCCAAGCGTTGATCAGCGGCGATACAGTCGGGTCGAACGCTCCGGCTGTTTCTTCGGCTATTTTTTTTGAAGCGGCGTAGAGTGTCGTCAGGTAAGAGTCGGCTTGGTCGGTTTCGTTGTTGTTGATGGCAGTGATGCGCGATGCCTTGTTGAAGGGCGACACGCTCAATTCCACCTTGCGGAAAGTGGCTGTTATGGAATCCGACAAATCGCGATCGGCGGCATAAACGATATTGTATTCCGTGCTCCAAACGATGCCGTTTTGCCGGAAAAATTTTGTTCTGTCCGGTTTGAATGTAAAGACGAGAATTATTCCGACGACGCCGATGGCAGCAAGAATGATGGCGCGTTTGCGTTTGTGCTTGAAATCGTTCATAAACGTGATTTTTACGCAAAAGTATTATTTTTTATCGGAAAACGTTGCAGGCTACAAAAAACGTGTTTAAATTTACATGATAAAAGCGATAGAATTTAAATTGTTTATAAACAGGAAACCTATGAAAAGAGCTTATGTTTTTTTTGCCGACGGATTCGAGGAATTGGAAGCAATAGGCACGGTCGATATGTTGAGACGTGCCGGGATGGATGCCGTTTCGGTGTCGGTCACCGGGTCGCCGTATGTAACGGGCGCTCATAACGTGACAGTTAAGACAGATATTTCCATCTCGGAAGTGGATGCGGAAAATGCAGAATGGCTGGTTTTGCCGGGGGGAATGCCGGGCGCGGTGAATCTGTATGATTGCGCCGAATTGCAGGCATTGCTGAGAAGCCAATACGACCGGAATCGGAACATCGCGGCGATTTGCGCTTCTCCGGCAGTGGTGTTGGGACAACTTGGAATGTTGAAAGGCAGAAAAGCGACATGCTACCCCGGATTTGAGAGCAAATGCGAAGGCGCGGAAATGAAAGATGAGCGTTGCGTCACGGATGCAAACATTGTGACTGCCAATGGGCCATCGTCGGTGACCAACATGTGTTTCGCCATCATATCGATTTCGAAAGGACGCGAAACGGCAGTGCGCGTCATGAACGACATGTTGATTTATCCGAAAGAGCAGCCATATTTCTTTTGATGGCATTCGGTTGCTTTCGCGACATGCACAATTGCTTGCAAAGGCGAGCGGCATGCCGGCATGAGTTGTTGGCGATGTCGCGACGGTGTGCATGCGCGTCATTAAAAAATTAATTGCGAATATGTCATTGCTTGCATTGGGAGAATTGGCCACATTGGCCACGGCAGAAATGATCGCCGCGGCTTGCAACGCGTGGATTCCTATTGCTGTCGGCACGTATACTTCGTCCGGCAGCGAGGGCATTTACCTTTGTCGTTTCAATCAAGAAAGCGGCGAAGCGGAATTGAAGGCAACAGCTGCAACCGATAATCCATCCTTTTTGACGGCATCTCCCGATGGGAGAATAATTTATGCCGTCGACGAATCGGGCTTGGATACCGACGGCGTGAAGGCCTTCGCCCTTACAGGAGAATCCGCTCTTTCGTGCATGCGCAGCGTCCCTGCGGCCGGCAAGGCACCATGCTACATGCTTGCCGGTGAGCATTTTGTAGCAACCGCAAATTATACAGACGGGAGTATTTCTGTGTTCTCTCTTGACAATCAGGGATTTTTGGAGAAGCGCATACAGAAACTTGATTTCGCTCTCACCGGTCCAGCTACGGACACTGTCAGGCAACAAAGTGCGCATCTGCATTGCCTGCAAATGTCGCCCGACAAGCGATACATGTATGCTTGCGACTTGGGAAATGATTGCATTTATGTCTTTGACGTGGCGGAGAGCGAAACGCCGTTGCGGCAGATCGGCCGTGTTGACGTTGCGGCAGGTTCCGGTCCGCGGCATATCGTGATTTCCGCCGATGGGCGGTTTGCATACGTCGTCACCGAACTTTCCGGCGAAGTGCTTGTCTTTGCTTGCGAAGGGAGCACGCTCGTGCCGTTGCAAGCGATTGAATGCGACAAAACGCATGCGCGCGCAAGTTCGGCCATCCGCTTGTCGCCCGACGGACGTTTCCTGTATGCCGGAAATAGAAAGAAGAACGACGGAATCGCTATTTTTGCAGTCGACGAAAAATCCGGTTTGCTCGCTGAAGCCGGTTACTGTCCGACACGCTTGCATCCGCGCGACTTTGCGATTTCGCCCAATGGGAAATTCTTGCTTTGCGCATGTCGCGACAGCAATGTTGTGCAAGTTTTTTCCGTCGACCGGCAGACGGGCATGCTTTCCGACACTTGTCAGGATATCGCCATCCCGATGCCGTCGTGCATACTTTTCCTTGATGGCAATGTTGAAGAATAAAATCGTAAGAAATGGCAACAACGAAAACCAATGTGGCTCGATTGCTCGACAAGGCAAAAATTAAATATGAATTAGTCCCTTACGTCGTCGACGAAACGGATTTGAGCGCGACACACATTGCCGACCAGCTCGGCGAGAATATCGGTCAAGTGTTTAAGACGCTCGTGCTTGTCGGCGACAAGACGAAATACATCGTCTGCGTTGTTCCCGGCGATATGGAAGTGGATTTGAAAAAAGCAGCGAAGGTTTCGGGCAATAAAAAGGTGGAAATGCTCCACATGAAGGAGTTGCTGCCGGTCACGGGATATATTCGCGGCGGATGTTCGCCAATAGGCATGAAAAAAGCATTTCCGACCTATTTCCATTCCACATGCATGGATTTTGAGTATATTTATGTCAGCGCCGGCATGCGCGGGTTGCAACTGAAAATCAATCCGAAAGAATTGGTAGATTATGTTCGTGCCGATATTGCCGATGTTGCTGTGAAATAAGTGATTGATTATGAATAGTTTTGGAAATATTTTCAGACTGACGTCCTTCGGCGAATCCCACGGCGCGGCAATTGGTGGCGTGATCGACGGCATGCCTGCTGGCATCGGCATCGACCTTGAACGTGTACAATATGAGCTTGATCGCCGCCGGCCGGGGCAATCGGCCATCGTGTCGCCACGGAAAGAAAAAGATTGCGTCAGAATCTTGTCGGGTCTTTTCGAGGGGAAGACAACCGGCACTCCGATTGGATTCGTCGTTGAAAATCAAGATAAAAAATCGGGTGATTATGACGATTTGCGCAATGTGTTTCGCCCGTCGCATGCCGACTACACATACATGGAGAAATATGGCTTGCGCGATCATCGCGGCGGCGGTCGCTCTTCCGCCCGAGAGACCATTTCCCGTGTCGTGGCCGGCGCGTTTGCGCGGCAAGCGTTGGAGACTGTCGGCATTTCGGTACAGGCCTACACGTCGCAGGTGGGGGAGATTCGGATGACCGACGATTTCCGCGTTTTTGACCCGTCGGCTGTCGAAGCCAATCCGGTGCGTTGCCCCGATGCTGCAACGGCAAAGGAAATGCAAGCATTGATCGAGCGCGTCCGCAACGACGGCGATACTGTCGGCGGGGTTGTCTCGTGTGTCGTGACGGGTGTTCCGGCCGGATTGGGCGAACCGGTTTTCGACAAATTGCATGCCCGGTTGGCGTATGCGATGATGGGAATCAATGCGGCGAAAGGTTTCGAATATGGCATGGGGTTTGCCGGAGCGTCTCGGAGAGGCAGCGAAATGAACGACGTGTTCCAATGCTCCGATGGGCATGTTGCCACTCGGACAAATTATTCCGGCGGCATCCAAGGCGGCATTTCCAATGGCGAGACGGTCTATTTTCGCGTAGCGTTCAAGCCGGTGGCAACTTTGCTTCGCGAGATTCCGACCATCGACCGTTTCGGGAATGAAATCATGCTGAAAGCAAAAGGACGCCACGATCCATGCGTGCTTCCTCGCGCTGTCCCGATCGTGGAGGCAATGGCGGCGATGGTGGTGTTCGACATGTATTTGCAAAACAAAACGGCACGAATGTAATTTCATGGCTGAAAGGAAACCGTACCGCGATTTTTCCGATTTTTTGCATGAACATTTTCCTTTCAAGGTGCAGAAAATCGCTGTCAATGCAGGATCTACCTGTCCGAATCGCGATGGGACGAAAGGCACGGGCGGATGTACTTATTGCAACAATCAGACGTTTAATCCGGCATACTGCACGCCGACGCTTTCCGTGTCCGAGCAACTCTGTCGCGGACGCGATTTCTTTCGCCATAAATATCCGGAAATGAAATATATAGCCTATTTTCAGGCGTATACGAACACCTATGGCGATTTGGATGCTTTGCGCGGCCTGTATGAAGAGGCGCTGTCGAGCGAGGATGTCGTAGGGTTGATTATTGGGACACGCCCCGATTGCGTGCCCGATGCGTTGCTCAACTATCTTGCGGAGCTTGCCAAAGGGACATTCGTTTTGGTGGAATATGGCGCGGAATCGGCCCACGACCGCACGTTGCAACTCATCAATCGCGGACACTCGTGGAGCGATACGGCCGATGCCGTGCGGCGGACTGCCGAAAGGGGAATTTATTGCGGATTGCATCTGATACTCGGACTTCCCGAGGAATCGGAGGAGGACATGTTGCAAACGATCGACGAAGTGTCGTTGTTGCCCGTAGACACGCTTAAATTGCATCAATTGCAACTCATCAAAGGCACTCGGCTCGCTCGGCAAGTGGAATCGGGCGAACTGCATATTGCCCGTTGGAGCGTTGACGATTATATCGCGTTGTGCTTGAAAATTATTCATAGGATTCGTCGCGACATCGCCATCGAGCGGTTTGTGTCGCAATCGCCGGATTCGTTGCTCATTTCGCCGAAATGGGGATTGAAAAACCATGAATTTGCCGACCGTCTCAATGCCGCTTTGCGCAAAGAAAACAAGCAGGGGCTTGCTTTGCAAAAGTCTCGTTTGTAAATTTGCAAAACACAATCTTTTAATTGCCGTGACAATGAGCAACAAAATAGAAATTACCGAGAAAGATCTGGCTTTTTTGAAAATAGCAGTCGAAAAGTCCATTGAGAGTGTCGACGCGGGTGGCGGCCCCTTTGGTGCCGTCATAGTCAAAGACGATGAAATTATAGCTGTCGCTTCCAATTCGGTCACTATCGACAACGATCCGACGGCTCACGCCGAAGTAAACGCGATTCGCGAGGCATGCAAAAAAATCGGTTCTTTCAAGCTCGACGGATGCCGTGTCTACTCTTCGTGCGAGCCTTGCCCCATGTGTCTGAGCGCGTTGTATTGGGCCGGCGTGGCTGCCATATACTATGGCAATACGAAAGAAGACGCTGCGGCAATCGATTTTAGCGATAAGTTTATCTACGACGAACTCGATTTGCCCAAGTCGGAGCGTGCCATTCCATGCATCCGTATTGCCGATTCCGGAGCAATCGAAGCATTCCGCGCTTGGGAAAGGAAAAGCGACAAAACTGCCTACTAAATTTTTTTTGCTCAATCATTAACCCTTGCCATAGGCAGCTACCGACAATGTCTTCCCCTGTGTCGCCGTGCCGGCGACGATAGGGGAAGTGGCTCGATAGAGCCGAAGGGGTTGACCGTCAGCCGCGAAGCGGC
>UQKE01000032.1 GCA_900541555.1 uncultured Porphyromonadaceae bacterium
ATAAGAAAAATGAATAAATTCTTTTTCTTCTGCACTCACCTTTCGTTATCTTTGTAAAAAGTTTAAACATAATGAAAAACAGATTTTTATTTTTGTGTATTGCATTCGTACTTTATGCAGGCACAGCAAAAGCCGATTCGTTGAAAGACTTGTTGGGCGGCGATTTAGGCAATCTCGGAAATGCGCTCGGCAATATGGCGCAAGAGACCATCGCCCAAAATAAAGACTTGAAAATCTCCGATATTGAAGGCACTTGGATTGCATCCGGACCTGCCGTTTCCCTCAAATCAGAAAACATGCTGGAACAAGCAGGAGGCGCAGCCATCGCCGGAATTGCCGAAAACAAAATCATGCCTTATTATGAAAAACTCGGCATCGACGGATCGCAAATCGTTTTCGACGCCGATGGGAAGTTCACTCTAACCATAAAAAAACTTCCCGTTAAAGGCACAATTTCCAAACAAGACGACGGAACGTTCAAAATGGAATTTTTATCAGGCATAGGCTCCATCGCCGAAAACTTGCGCACCATGAACGCCTATCTCCAAAAAACGAGCAACTCTTTGTCGCTCACTGTCGATGCAAAAAAACTTCTCGACATCGTAGAAAAAGTTGCCAGCAAAGCCGATTCCTCCATCATCGGAACTGCAACAAAGCTTCTCGATTCCTACGATCAAGTTTGCATCGGATTGAAATTGCAAAAACAATAATCCTACGCAATGAAAAAATTTCTCATACTTCTTGCCGTTGCCGGTTTGGCATGGGGCGGTTATTGGCTGTGGACAAACGACCGCCAAAAAGTAGAAGAGTTTGTCGGCAAAGAAAATATCGACAAAGTGGAACAACGTATTGCCGATTTGAAAACCGGCATGGCGAGTTCCGATGCGGCTGAGGCTATCATCCCGACCGACACAGCAACAATATGGAAAGCCACAGGCCCTGCCGTATATCTGTATTCAGGGAATCCCTTGGGCAAACTCGGAGCAGGGACAATCGCAGGAATTGCCGAAAACCAGCTAATTCCTTACTACGAACAAATGGAATTGGAGGGGACAACCCTTTGCTTTTCCGATGAACAGAATTTTTTACTACACATAAAAGGCACTGATGTTCGCGGTTCGCTCAAAAAGAACAGCGACAGCTCTTACACGATGTCTTTAAATCCCACGGGCTTCACGTTACCCAAAGAATACACCTCGCAACGTGCATACATCCAACAAACAGAAAACACTTTGACATTGACTGTCGACGTGAAAAAATTGGCGGCGTTGGTGAAAGAAGTTGCCAATCAAGCCGATAATGCCACGTTTGCGCTTGCCGTCAGATTGCTGCAATCATACGACAATGTTTGCATCGGATTTCATTTCGAAAAAGTTTCTGCTCCTTCGAAATAACGGTCGTGGAGTTCCTTGTAGGCCGGTGTTTGCTTTATATCGAGAAGATACTTGTCCAAACTGTCGCGCAGCGGTTCATTGCCCTTTCGCAATATCCATGAATGGAATTGATTGAAGCTCACAGCCGTGCCGGAATCGACATTCGGATATGCCGATGACAAGCGGCGGGCTGTCTGCTCGTCGACTGCGGCCAACTGTTCTGCACCCGAAGCGACAAGCAAAAACAATTGCTCATTGCTGCAATCCAATTCTTTCACATAAATCGAATCCCCTATTTCCCTCGACAAGCTATAAATACGCGATACGACCGGAGAGCCTTTCGCCACGCAAACTGTTTTCCCGCCCAAATCAAGTTGCGTCGACACGCCTGTTTTGCCGGCTTCGCCTCGTCGTTGCACCAAAACATGCTTATCTATAAAAACCGGTTCTGAAAACAAATACTTATCCTTAAATTCCGCCGTAGCCGGCATTTGCGCCGCCACGATGTCATACTCGCCATTATTCAACCTTTCCAAACTCTCATCGATGGAAACGACGGGTTTAAACGTTACGACAATGCCTTCACGCTTTGCGATCAATCCCAACAAATCATGATTGAAGCCGCCAAGCGTGTCGTCATACATATAAAGCGACATCGGACCATACTCTATGGCCACATACAGCGTGTCGCCACGGTCGGGCGGAATCGGGCGTTGCCCCGCCCCGTCGCAATGCCGCAACGCTACCATTGCCGCAATTGCAGCAGCAAGCAACAGCACATAGACCGTCATTTTCGGCTTGAAAAGCATCGGAGTTTTCATTTCAAAAAATTACATCAATTTGCGAAATCGACTGAAACTCCCAATTGGAAACGGCTGGGATTCATCGGGTAATGGAGCGCGCCGAAATAATCGTTGCCCCCAAACAATCCACGGTTGAAATGGGAATACATGACAAAAAAGCGCGTTTTGTATAGCTTCATGTCGGCATAGGCGTTCATAAACGGATAATTGCCCAATTTTTTCTCTTGCTGCGTATGGAATGCCATGGTGGCAGGCTGATAGGCCGGCGCATAATACCGAGTATAGTAATTGCAATCCACGCCAAGATTCACATGCAACACGCGCGCTATCTTGAAACTGATAAACATGTTGGAATAAACCGCCAATTTCGGAAGCGGCAGCACCATTTCGTTGGATGAAGTTTGGTAGGTGATGGCATTATTCCAATTAAAAATTCCGAATTTCAGATTCTGACGCAAAGTCATCGACAGCACTTGGATGTTGCCGCCTTCCTGCGTCGGGAGCGCATCGTTGTTGAAGTACACGTAATTCTGCAAATTTTCCACACCGGCATAAAAATTAGTGCCGGTATGCGGAATGTCGATATTTCCACCTATGCGCAATCGACGGATTTTTCCGAAATCATTTTTCCATGCAAAATGATTGGATATATAGTTTTTCAGCAAGAAAGGCGTTTCCGTGTTCTTAAAAAAGCCCTCCCCCGTGATTCGCACCGTGTCGCCCAACAGCCGGAATTTGGTTGAAATCTGCCCGGACACATCCACGTCGCCTGCCACAGGGCCAATCAATCCGAATTGAGCTGTTGCCGAATAGGTCAGTATCGAGCCGCGCTGTTTCGTCAATTGGCCTCCTACCCAAAGCAAATTTTCCGTCGTGACCGGCTCTATCGTGAAATTCGGAAATGGAGTCAATCCTTCCGGCTTGTAAGCCGAAACAAGCATTGTGTCGGTTGTTTGCGTATACCGCCGTATTTCATGCGTCACATAGGCGGAAATGCCAAATTTCGCATATTTGTTGAATCCTTCAAGAAGATCGATTCCAAGCGTGTTTTTTATTCGCCAATACCGTGTTTCGTCTTCCGTGCCGGTAGTCGACAAATAATTGTTTTGGAAAAAATTGGCATCGTCCGTAGCCGATTCGTTGATGAATTTATGCGAATTTTTCTTGTAATCGAACGACCAGATGAAGCTCGACACCGGAATATAGGTTTTCACGACAGTCGTGTCGTTGACTCTCTCTTCATGGTAATATCCCACCTTATAACGATGATTCATGAAAAACTGCGCTCCTTTCACACGCGAAAAAGCCGACGACAAATTCACCGGTATCGCTTTCGCGTCGATCGACGATTCCCCGCCTTGCAATTGAGCAGGATCAATGATATAAAGATCGTCGGTAATGCCGCCATTCTCCATGTTGACGGAATTATAGCTGCTAAATGATGTCTGCAATTCGTAGCGGTCGCCGGTGTAGGAGCCGGAAAATCCCCAAGTGAAATTTTTTGCTGCCTGCCTGTCGTAACCGCCTTTCGAATACAAATAGTCGAGCATCGCGCCTATCTGTATCTTCTTTCCCGCATTGCCGGAAAATGTGCCTTTCAAGCGATCCTGTCCCGATTCGCGTCCGCCGCCCCAGCTGTAAGAAAGCAGCGTCATCGGTATCCGTGTATTGTAGTATCGCTCTTTTTCAGCAGCATGCAACCATGGATCCAACACATCGGCAAATATGAATTCGGAACGTTCTTTTCGTTCAAAAAATATCTGATTCTCGCCGGAAGTGCCATAATTGCCGGTCGTGGCATACGCATCGCTTGTCAGCGACGGAATGAATTGCCGATGATAATTATAGAGAAGCGTGTCGATTGTCGAAGGTGTGCGCAATCCGAGCGGCTGCGTCGCAATCCATGCATACGACGGTTCCAACGTCTGTTTCTTTGCCGCAGAAACGCCGAACGCCGACACGGCAATCAAGACACAAATTAGAAAATATCTTCTCATTCCTTGCTAAATGACGGTGCAAATTTAAAGAAACATCCGTGATTTTCTTTCATCTCTACCGAATTATGCTACAAAAGCACGCCATAATTCGTCTGTCAATGTGTTGCCTGCCACCATGCCGTCGCTGTTTTCTCGGACGCAAGCGAGTTGACGCTCGGATCCGACACCGATATGCCCGAACAAGTCGACAACTTTTCATAGCCGGTCGAGCTGGTATAGTAATTAGGCGTATGCACTTCGTAAGGCACTGCCGCCGACAATTGCAATTGGATGGCAGCACTCAGAGTCGCGTCGGATGCACACAATTTGGCGGCATAATCGCCCAAATCGAAAAACACGGGCGGCGAAAAGCAATCCAGCGATTGTACGTCGGCAATCTGTTCCGATGTCAATTCATAACGAAGATTCGCCGTTTTCATCAATGCCGCCAATTCGTCAAGCTCGCGGCAATCGATCACGGCCAATGTGCCGCATGGAACGGGATAGGACGTATAGAAATCTATAAATTCGTCGCACACGGCATTCAAATCGGCATCGCCCAGCAGATGAGGACCGACACGGTCGTAAGGCAATCCGAATGCCATTATTTCGCAAGGAGAAGCGACAATCCGGTCAGTAGCTTCGCGCAAATCGTAAGCCGCCTCGACCGACGACATATAGCAATCGTCGAACAGGATGAAATCAAAATGCAATCCTGCAAGCGATATGCCGTAAGCGAATTCCGCCACGTCGATTTGATGGGCGGATTCAAGTCCGCCAAAATATCGGGTTGGCATTCCTGCGGCATGGGGCATTTGCCTCAACATGCGTTGCTTGACGGTTTCCGTGCTCCGGTCCACCGGAATCCAACCCATGCCGTGGCTGCCAATTGTCATCGAATACGAGCGAGCCGGAGCAAACGACTTTACATCTAAAAAAATCAATGCCACTCCCTCGGCTGTGGTTGTTTCCGGATTATGATAAGTTTTCAATGTTTCCCGACGGATTTGCCCGTTTTCGCACACGATTTCAAACAGCGAGGCCGTTGTCTCCGAATCAGCAAAATAAACCACAATCCGCTGCCCCGACATGTCGACAGATTTTGCAGACTTTTCCATGTCCGATATATTGCGCTCAAAATAAGGAGTAAGATCCTCTGCCCACGGAAAATACATAAATAGCGTATTTTCCGCCACCGGCATGACGCGAGGCTCATCCGCTTCATTGCATGCCGACAAGCAAAGCAACACGCAAAGCACCGCCACCCGACCCATTTTCCTTATCAAGCTACTACAATTCATTCGACAAAATCAACAAACACAACAAAGTTATTGAGAAATTTAAAAAACACCTTTTTTTAACACTCAAAATTCATTTTTACATGAGCTTTTTCTTTTTATTGTGCCACTTCACATCCACAAAACATCAAACGATTGCATTGACTCAAAGAAATATTCGCCACTCTTAGAACGACTTCGCTGTCAATTCACAGTGGGACAACATCATGAAAAAATGCCGGAAACGTCTACACGACGCCTCCGGCACCTCTCATGAAACCATTATTGCATCCTTTTATTCTTCAAATTCAATAAGCGGAGCATCCGTACCGACAACATCGTCGACGGCAACAAACACACGTTTCACTACGGAATCTTTCTCCGCAGTCAATTCGTTCTCCATCTTCATTGCTTCATAAACAACCAGCAAGTCGCCCTTTTTGACACTGTCGCCGGCCTTTACGCACACTTTTATGACCTTGCCGCCCATCGGAGCGCGCTCTACCGGACCGGTAATCGGCTGGTCGTCGGCCTTCGGTGCTTCTGCTTTTGCAGGTTCCGGTTCAACTGCCTTATGTTCGGACTCGCGACGTTTGCGGAGGAATCCGTTTGCGACAGACGGAAGCAATTGCAACAACAGATATTCTTGATCGTTTTCAGCGAGACGACATCCGCCAAGTTCCGGAATAGTCGGATTTTCCGGAGCTTTGTAGCTCGACACATCATAAGGATGCTCTATCGGGCTGCCTGTGATTTTCTCTCTAAACTCCGGTGTGACGGCAACCGGCGTTTTTCCATATTCGCCCTTAATAAGCGCGATAAACTGATTCGATTTGTTGGTATAGTCCGGATTGCCTTTTTTCCGGTCGAGTGCAAGGCTCACCGCTTGGCTGCCGACGATTTGGCTTGTCGGAGTGACCAACGGCACCAAACCCGCATCGCGACGCACTTTCGGAATCAAGCGCATTGCCTCGTCGAGCACATCTTCCGAATTGAGCGCTTTCAATTGAGCCACCATATTGGAATACATGCCGCCCGGCACTTCCGCTTCTTTCACGAGCAAATTGGGCTTCGGGAATTTGAAATATGCCTCAATTGCATGGCAAGCGTCGAGCAACGCATCTTCGTCGCCGGCGCGAGCTGCTGCCACCGCCTTGTCGAACAATGCTTCGACTTCCGCCGGAAGCGTGTCGGCCAACGGGTCGAAGTCGATCGGGAAATTATTTTTATGCAAATCGAAATCGGCAAGATCTTGACGCACAGCCTTCAATTCTTTCCGAATTTTGCCGACTGCTTCCATATTGACTTCCACTTCGATGTCCATGCGTTTTGCGAACAAGTATACCAATTCGATTGCCGGCGCAGCCGAACCGCCGCCGAAATACCAAATGTTGGTATCGACAATGTCCACTCCGTTCAGCATGGCCATGACTACGGATGCCAATCCATAACCCGGCGTGCAATGCGTGTGGAAATCCACGGGAACGCTCACGGCAGCTTTCAATTTCGAAATAAGCGATGCCGCGCGCATCGGGCTTACCAAGCCTGCCATATCTTTCAGCGTGATGATTTTCGCGCCATAGGCTTCCATTCCTTTTGCCTTCTCAACGAAATATTCATCGGTGAAGATTTTTTCTGCAACAGGGGCTTTCTTTCCGAACAATTTGGCGAAAAAGCCGGTCGGAGCAGGAGTTTCGTCTTTGGGGTCGACCGTATAGCAAACTGCGCCATCGGCAATGCCGCCCATTTCGTTTATCAACTTTATGGATTCTTTCACATTGTCCAAATCGTTCAACGCGTCGAAAATACGCATGATGTTCAGACCGTTCTTGATGGCTTCGCGATAAAATCCTTCAAGAACAGATGTCGGATAAGGCACGTATCCAAACAAATTGCGTCCACGCGACAACGCTGTCAATTTCGACACGCCGCCCATCGCGTCGCTAATCGTTTTAAGGCGCACCCACGGATCCTCGCCCAAATAGCGCATCACGGAATCGGGCACCGCGCCGCCCCAAACTTCCATGGCATAAAAACCGGCATCTTTATACAAAGGAAGCAACTTATCAATGCTTTCCTGTTTCATTCTGGTAGCGAACAACGATTGTTGCCCGTCGCGAAGAGTTAGATCTCTCACTTTCAGACTACGACTCATAGCTTCATATATTAGATTGATTAATGAAATATTTCTGCAAATATAGTAAAAGTCGAATGCAAAACAAAAAAACTTGCTTTTATTTTGCTTTGTCGAAATTCACCCCGATAATTTCTATGAAAAGATTCAAAATTAATGTAAATGGCACACCATAATTGTGCTTATGCTCACCCTCAAACCTTCTATGTTAGAATTTCAAATTTCAAAAAGTACTTTTTGTTTTAAATAAAAACGGGTGAAAATTCTATTCGCAAAGCATGCGCTATCCGCAAAAGACTGGACAACTGCATATCTGTTTCTCCACGTTCGATGCGAGCAATATAACTCCGTGCCGTCCCTGTTTTTTCAGCAAGCTCGCTTTGCGTCATCTTCAATTCCTTACGTCTGTCGCGCAAAATGACGCCATAATAATACGCATGAGCTTTTTCTTCAAACATCCGGCGGCTATCGCTTCCCGGTACGCCATATTTCGACGACAATACCGTTTCTGCATTAATTAATTTATTTGTATCAATCTTCTTCATAACGAAGTTTGTTTAATATGTTTTCCGCTAATCTTATTTGCTTTTGATAATCCTTGGTCGACTTTTTCATAAATGCGTTTAACAGGATTATTTCTGTTGCTTGCATTACATTTTCGTTATCCATAGTAAACATTATCGTACGATATTCATTTCCACTTACAGCAACACGCATTTCATACAAAACCGTGTTCTCCAGATGCTTCACAAACTTTGTCGATATGACACGCTCTGTTTTGACTATTTCCAACACATAGTCAAATTTCACCTTGACCTTGTCTGGAAGTTCACTATAAAATTGTGCAAATTCGATAGTCCAATATACATTTCTTATGTACTTACCATTGCATTCCACACCGCAAATGTAACTAATAAGATACAAACAAACAAATAATCAAACCTTTTTTTATCTTTCTCTAATTCTGATTTCCCTAACAACAATATGCGTTTTACCTTACAGAAAGCAATTTACATCCAACCACGATGGAAACAAGAGCCATTCTTTTCTTCTAATTCCATATTGATCAGAACTACAATGGGCATTACCAATAGATTCAAATCTATTATTCGAACACGCTTTCCATAGCCTCCACCGGCGGTGCCTCTTCGACAAATTCATCGCCGTATGTCTCCTTGAAGCAAGGCGAAAATCCTGCCGGCGGTTCGGGGAAGCGATCGGTTTGGGAATATGGCAACGACTTGTCGGCATACACTTTATTCATATACAGCCCATAAATCGGCAAAGCCATCGATGCGCCCTGCCCTTGCGCCATGCTGTTGAAATGGATATAGCGTTCGTCGCCACCAACCCATACGCCCGACACCAAATGAGGCGTGAAGCCCATAAACCATCCATCGGCATTATAGTTGGTCGTACCCGTTTTTCCACCCATTGGCGCTGTTATGTTGTACGGGGCGCGACGCAACCTGTTTCCCGTGCCGGCGTTGATCACGTTTTGCAGAATGTCTATCATTTTGAAATACGCCTCTTCGCTAATCACTTCCGTGTATTGCGGAGAAAATTCCGAAATGACATTGCCATTGTTGTCCGTTATCCTCGTCACATAAATCGGATCGACGCGCAGCCCTTGGTTGGCGAAAGCCGTATAGGCTGTGACCATTTCGCGCACCGACACATCGCACGGGCCAAGACACAACGACATCACCGCGTCGAGATGGTTCGTGATTCCAAAAGTGTGCATCGTGCGCACCAATGCCGCAGGCGACAAATGGCTCATCAATCGTGCTGAAATCCAGTTGTTGGAGTTTGTCAAAGCCCAATACAAATCGACAGTTTCGCCCACGCGCGCCCTGCTCGCGTTTCGCGGCTGCCACACCTGCCCGGTCGGCAACTGTATCGTCGGCTGCGCATTGAGGAAGGTGTCGCAAGGCGTATATCCCTCCTCAAAAGCATAAGTATAAAGGAATGGTTTTACCGTCGACCCAATCTGCCGACGGCCCACACCGGCCATGTCGTATTGGAAAAATTTAAAATTCGGACCGCCCACATAAGCCTTGATCTGCCCGCTAATCGGGTCCATCGACATGAAACCCGCCCGAAGGAACATTTTCTCGTAAAGGATCGAGTCGCGAGGCGTCATCGTCGTGTCGATTGCGCCTTTATAGGAAAACACTTGCATGTCGACCGGACGATCGAACGCGTCGAAAATCTCGCTTTCCGACATGCCCGCTTCCTGCATCACGCGGTATCGCTCGCTTTGGCGAATGGCGCGATCCACTAATTTTTGCGCCGTCAACGCCCCTAATTCAGCGCGGTTGGTCGTATAAGGTCCGGTCTTTCGCTTTTCCCTGTCGAATTGCGGCTGCAAATTGTCGCGCAAATGTTGTTCCACCGCTTCTTCCGCATATCGTTGCATGCGCGAATCGATAGACGTGTATATGCGCAACCCGTCGGTATAAATATTGTATTTCGACCCGTCGGGTTTTGGATTTTTCTCCACCCACCCATAAAGCGGGTTGGTCTCCCAAGAAATGGAATCGTCCACATAGCGCTGATAATCCCATTCGGGATAGTCGCCGCGTTCCGGCTTCTTCGCCTGCATCATCAAGCGCACCGCTTCGCGGAAATAAGGCGCGATTCCGTCCTTATGGTCGACACGATGGTAATCGAGCACCAACGGCAGTGCGCACAAAGAATCGCATTCCTCTTGCGAAAGCATCTCCGCCTTGCACATTTGGGCAAGGACCACATTGCGCCGCTCCGTGGCAGCTTCCGGACGACGTATCGGATTGTAGAGCGATGGATTCTTCACCATGCCGACGAGCAACGCTGCTTCTTCCACCTTCAAGCTGTCGGGCGTAGTGCCGAAATACACATAGGCTGCCGTTTTTATGCCGACTGCATTGTTCAAAAAGTCGAATTGGTTGAGATACATTTTAATGATCTCTTCTTTCGTATACAGCCGTTCCAACTTCAAAGCAATCGCCCACTCCACCGGCTTCTGCATCGCGCGATCCATCAACCCTTGCGATTCAGGAGAATAAAGTTGCTTTGCAAGCTGTTGCGTAATGGTACTTCCTCCGCCCGAATTGCGCTGTCCGAGCAAAACTGTTTTCACCAACACGCGAGTCAACGCGCGCAAGTCGATACCGGAATGCCTTTTGAATCGAATATCTTCCGTTGCAATCAATGCATTGATCACATTCGGCGAGATTTCGTCGTAATCGGCATAAACGCGATTATTCTTGTTTTGGTAGAAACGCCCCATTTCCACGCCGTCGCTCGTAAACAAGCGCGACGCATATTTGTCTTCCGGATTCATCAACCCTTCCACAGGCGGCATGTAACCGACATGACCGTTATAGACCAATGCACCAATTATCATAATCAATCCGACCACGACAAAATTGGCTATCCAAAGGGCTATCGCAATACTCTTGCTGCGTTTCGCATTTTTTATCTGTTTCTCCGGCTGCGGCCGGTTGTCTATATCCATATTTTCTTTTTTAAGATTGAAAATCCACGCAAAGCAAAAAACACACGCTCATAGTTGCAGTTGCTTATGTAATACAAAAGTAGTAAATTTATTTATATTTCACCGTCATCCACGCTTTCTGCGCCAAATTTATCTCGCCGTCCGACAAATGAACCGCAAATCGGCAAGCATAGAAACCGTCTCTTACCCCATCTCGGAACACATTCAGCCGCCATCCATTTCCGACAATTTTCGCAAACAAAACAACCCGATCAAAGAAATTCAGGAAATTTTGTAAATTTGCAATCATGGAAACAACAGAAAAACTCGCATTGGAAGAAAAAATCGTCAAAATGCTAAAAACGGTTTTCGATCCTGAAATCCCCGTCAACGTCTATGATTTGGGATTAATCTACAACATCGACGTCGACGACAACCGGCAAGTGAAAATCGACATGACGCTGACTGCGCCCAACTGCCCCGCCGCAGATTTTATCATTGAAGACATTCGAATAAAAATCGAAAGCATCGAAGGCGTTGCCGGCGTCGACATCAACCTCGTGTTCGAACCGGAGTGGAATCAAGACATGATGACAGAAGAAGCAAAACTCGAACTCGGCTTTCTTTAAACGACAAATGGAAAAGACGCTCACATATTTCCTTTCCGACTTTCATTTAGGCGCACGATACATCGACAATCCTGCCGCGCACGAACGCCGCATTGTCGACTTTCTCGAATCCGTCAAAGACACGGCAAAAGAAATCTATTTGTTAGGCGATATTCTCGATTATTGGTATGAATACCGCTATGTCGTGCCTCGCGGATTTGTCCGCTTTTTCGGAAAATTGGCAGAATTGAGCGACAACGGCACTGCCATATATTGGTTTATCGGCAACCACGACATTTGGATTTTCGACTACCTGCCGAACGAATTGGGCGTCAAAATCATCGATGCTCCGATGGTCAAAACAATCGGCGGAAAACGCTTTTTCCTCGACCATGGAGACGGCGTGGGGCAAAGAAAACGCTCGTTCCGCATACTGCGCTCCGTATTTCGCAACAAAACATGCCAAAAACTTTATGCAGCAATCCATCCACGTTGGACTGTGCCATTCGCGCTCCGATGGTCAAACGGCAGCCGCAAAGACGACTCCTACCCGCAGTACTTGGGCGAAAACAACGAATATCTCGAACAATTTGCAAAAACATACACCGGCGAAACTGTCGACTATTTCGTTTTCGGTCACCGACACATCATGCTCGACAAGCCCATTGGCGAAAAAAGCCGCTTAATCGTGCTGGGCGATTGGATACATTTCTGCTCGTACGCCGTATTCGACGGGGAAAATCTGACCTTGAAAAGGTTTCGCGACGAAGCCGGCAAAAAATCATAAGTAACTGCCGCGCAATTCCGATTTGACACGTTTCTCAAATGCAAAAATAAAGCAAATGCCCTGAAATAAACAAATATTAACATTTTAAGGAATTTTGTCAAAATTATCATCACCCTAATTTTTAGGAATTTACCAAAACAACTATAAAACAACAGTGTTGCACAACATAACATTTTGCTTGCACAACCTGAAATATTGGGAGACATTTGCATCACAAACCTAAAACAATCTTTTTTACCTTAAAAAGGAATTATACCTATTGGAAACCTATAAAGAAAGGACCTTTGTGAGAAAGGTCCTTTTTTGCGTCCACAAGCACACATAATATTTGCACAACCGCCAAGTTTTTCCTTATTTTGTAAATCAACTTTTCCGACATGAAGAAATACGTTATCATTGTGGCCGGCGGCACAGGCACGCGATTTGGAGGCACGCTTCCGAAACAATTCGTCCCATTAAACGGGATTCCTGTGCTGATGCAAACGATAAAAGCGTTCCACGACTACGACCCGCAAGCACGCCTCATCGTGGCACTGCCGGCACAATTCGCCGGCCTTTGGAAAGAACTTTGCAGGTCGCATCAATTCGATATTCCTCACAAAATAGCAGACGGCGGCGCCACTCGCTTTGATTCCGTCAAAAAAGCATTAGCGGCAATCCCCGAAAATGAAGGGCTTGTTGCTGTCCACGACGGCGCTCGTCCGCTCGTTCGCTCAACGACGATAGCATCCGGATTTGCCACAGCCGAATCGACAGGAAGCGCCGTGCCGGTCGTTCCGCTCACCGACAGCGTCAGGCAACTCGACGGCACGGATTCGCACGCCGTCGACCGCAAAACCCTTGTGGCTGTACAAACCCCGCAAATTTTCCAAATCGCCATGCTGAAAAAAGCCTATGCGGCCGCCAACAGCGATTCGTTCACCGACGATGCCTCGGTAGTCGAAGCCGCAGGCTATAAAATTGCCCTATACGATGGCGATGCCGAAAACATAAAAATCACCCATCCGGCCGACTTGAAAATCGCCAAATGGATATTGACACAACGTAATGTTTGACCCAGCGAACACCGACATAAAATATTTGGCCGGAGTCGGGCCGAAACGCGCCGAATTGCTCAACAAGCAACTCGGCATACGCTCATGCCGCGACCTGCTCTACTATTTTCCTTTTAGATACGTCGACCGCAGCCGCATTTATACAATTGCCGAACTCACATCCGACATGCCCGACATCCAAATCAAGGGACATTTCGTCTCCTTTACCATCCATGGAGAAGGGGCAAAACGCCGCTTGCAAGGATTGTTTTCCGACGGCACCGGCATCATCGACGTCGTTTGGTTCAACAGAGTCAAATCCATCTCCGAATCCTACCACACCGGCATCGAATATATTTTGTTTGGCAAACCCTCCATATTCAACGGGCATCCGAACCTCGTCCATCCGGAAATAGAACCGGCCGTCGAAGAGTCGAGGCCGCGCGGACTGCAAGGGGTGTACAACCTGACCGACACGCTTCGCAACCGCTCGTTCACCTCGAAAACCATCCGGACGCTCGTCCACAACCTATTCGACAAAATAAAATCGCTTCCCGAAACACTCCCCCAATCCGTTCGCGAAAAGTACCGGCTCATCGGGCTCTACGACGCGCTTTCCAACATCCACATGCCCACGTCGCTCGACATGCTCCAAAAAGCAAAATTGCGGCTGAAATTCGAAGAATTGTTTCTCATACAGCTCAACATCCTGAAATACGCGAAAACTCGGAAAGCAGAAGTGCGCGGATTCATGTTTCCACGCATCGGCAGCCACTTCAACCGTTTCTATTCCGAAGTGTTGCCATTCTCGCTGACCGAAGCCCAAAAGCAAGTGATTCGAGAAATCCGCGACGACATGCGCACCGGACGCCAAATGAACCGCTTGCTTCAAGGCGACGTAGGGAGCGGAAAAACCATCGTGGCTTTGATGTCGGCACTGATTGCTGCCGACAACGGTTTCCAAACCTGCATCATGGCGCCAACCGAGATCCTTGCCACACAGCATTACGAATCGTTGAGCGCAATGTGCAACAAAATCGGTGTCAAGATAGAATTGCTGACCGGCTCCACGAAGAAAAGCAAACGGGAAGAAATCGCCAACGGGCTGTTGGACGGAAGCATCCATATCCTTGTCGGGACCCACGCCGTCATTGAAGACAACGTGAATTTCCGCAGGCTCGGCTTAGTCGTAATCGACGAACAACACCGCTTTGGTGTGGCGCAACGAGCAAAGCTATGGAACAAAAACGTCAATCCGCCTCATGTCTTGGTAATGACAGCAACTCCGATTCCGCGAACTCTTGCCATGACGGTCTATGGCGACCTCGACGTGTCGGCCATCACCCAACTCCCGCCGGGCAGGAAACCCATTGCAACCCTGCTCAAATACGAAAACAGCCGCACATCCGTCAACCAAATCATCCGCAAAGAATTGCAATCCGGACGGCAAGTCTACATCGTATATCCATTAATCCAAGAAAACGAAAAACTCGACTTGAAAAATGTGGAAGACGGTTTCCAATACGCTCGTGAAACATTCAGCGATTTCAATGTCGGCCTCGTGCATGGAAAAATGAAACCGGCCGACAAAGACCGCCAAATGCAACTCTTTGCCACAGGAAAGACACAAATACTCGTTGCCACCACCGTCATCGAAGTCGGTGTCAACGTCCCGAATGCGTCGGTGATGATTATTGAAAATGCCGAACGATTCGGACTGTCGCAACTCCACCAACTTCGCGGACGCGTAGGGCGGGGAGCCGACCAATCGTACTGCATCCTGATGACCAAACCCGACATATCGAAAGACACTCGGCGACGCTTGGAAATCATGACTGAAACTTCCGACGGTTTTCAAATTGCAGAAGCCGACATGCAATTGCGCGGTCCCGGCGACATCGAAGGCACCCAACAAAGCGGCATCGCCTTCAATTTGCGCATCGCCAACCTCGCTGCCGACGGGCAAGTTGTCCGCATCGCCCGCGAATGCGCCGATGCCATCCTCAATGCCGACCCCGCGCTCGAGCATCCGGACAACCGGCTGCTTGCCGAACAATTGCGCCGTCATTTTGGAAAAACAATCGATTGGAGCCGCATCAGCTGACACGCAGCTGCCATAAAAACAATTAAATCCGTTTTGTTTTTCCTAAATAATGTCAAAATACGGAATCTTCGATGCCGTCAGAAATGCATATTCCACAAAAATATAATAACTTTGGATGTCGAAAAATTTCCTCACGCAAATGGAAAAAACATTAGTCATTCTGAAACCAAGCGCCGTTGTTCGTGGAATAATGGGAGAAATCATATCCAGATTCGAACGGAAAGGATTGATTATCACCGGAATGAAAATAATGCGTCTTTCCGACGAGTTGCTGAAAGAACACTACGCGCACCTTGTCGACAAGCCGTTTTTTCCATCGTTGGTACGCTCCATGCAGGCCTCGCCTGTCGTGGTTTTGTGCGTGAAAGGCGTTGATGCCGTTGCAGTCGTCAGAAAAATGACAGGCGCCACCAACGGCCGGAATGCCGACACGGGGACAATTCGCGGCGATTACAGCATGAGCGGACAGCAAAACATCGTCCATGCTTCCGATACGCCCGAAAATGCCGAAAAAGAAATCCGGAGATTCTTCGACGACGGCGAAATCACAGACTACATGCCTCAAACCATCGCCGCGCTTTATGCAGAAGACGAAATAGAATAACAAACCGACTATAAAAAATACGCGACAAGTGAATTTAGATATAGCAAAACTGAAATTTCTGAGTCTGAGCGCATTGCTCTGCGCCACGCTTTCCGCCGAAGCGCAGCAACTTCGCTCCGTGTCGGCACACGACGACATCCATCAAGACCTTATCGCCTCGCAGCGCAACATCCAAGACCAAATCAAGCTCAACGAAACAAAAGAGTTCATGGACGAACTCTTGAAAGAAGAGCAAGAGCCGGAAATCGACATATACACCGAGAGCTGGAACAGCGACCTCGTCAACCCTTATGCCGGACAAGAAGTGCCCGACAACGTTCGCATCGACGTGTCGGAATATGCCATGCCGGTGCCGGGCTATGTCACATCGCCTTATGGATACCGCCCGCGATTCCGTCGCTCGCATAAAGGCATCGACTTGAAGTTGCAAACCGGCGACACTGTCAGAGCTGCATTTTCAGGAAAAGTAAGATTGACTCGCTACGAACGTCGCGGATACGGCTACTACGTCATCATCCGCCACCACAACGGGCTTGAAACAGTCTACGGACACTTGTCGAAATTCCTTGTAAAGCCGAATCAAGACGTGAAAGTCGGCGACCCCATCGCATTGGGAGGAAGTACAGGCCGAAGCACAGGCCCGCATCTCCATTTCGAAACACGATTCATGGGATATGCCATCAACCCGTCGGCAATCTTCGACTTTGCCAATCAAACGACGCACACCGATTTCTACACATTCAACAAGCGCACCTACACAAAAGCGCGCAACTATGCGCCCGACACGTCCGTGCAAGCTGAGAAATCGCAAAACGGAAACGCTTCGCAAGCGACTACCTACCGCATCCGCAAGGGCGATACATTGGGAAAAATCGCAAGCCGTTATGGCGTGAGCGTCAATTCCATCTGCCGTCTCAACGGCATTTCGAAAAACTCTACACTGCGCGTGGGCAAGGTGCTGCGCATCAAATAAACACCCCCTCGCATAGAGTCGGTTTGTTTACACACAAAAATAAAGGCCTGTTGCTCGCAACAGGCCTTTTATATTATTCTAACGCACATAATCCATTTAGGGCTTGCCAAAGCCAAAAAGACTGATTGCCGGCGACATGTTGGAATTATACTTTTTCAAAAAACGCAACCCACAGGCTGCTACCGGCAATGTTGGGACATAGATTAATTAAGCCATTTTCCCTGTTGCCAATTCTTTTTCGAGATACTCATAAACGTAAGCTGCGCTTTGCGTATACAATCCGGTGTGTAAATTGGACAAACGGTCGTAGGTGTCAGACGTATATAGCGCATGTATTGCCTCCTGCATGCTCATGCCGTGTTCTTTCATCAACAGAAGCACAATATCCTTGGATATTTCCTCTATCATAAAAGATTCTTTTGTCATCACACTTCTATTTTTGATAAATAACTGATAGCTTTTTCTGTGCCAAAGAAATACTGCATAGTCCGACCTTTCATGTATTTCAGTTCGTCAAGGAATTTGTCCATGTCGATTAGTCCGGAAACAAAGCGGCGTATTTGATACCCGACAGCATCGTTGGCGATTGGTCCGATGACAATGTCGTAATGGTGTAATGGCTCCCGCGTGCGGTTGCGCCAGTTCATTAATACAAACTCTGCCCACTCTTTGCTGTAGTTTTGAAATTCAAGTACATGCAGTCGTTATTGTTCAAGCAACTCGTGTCAAAATCATAAGCATTCAAAGTGGGAATGCCAATGCCTAACTGTTCCGTCTTGCGTTCTGCAAGTTCGAATGCTTGTTCTTTGTCGGCTGAAAGATAGAATCCGCATCCGAAATCCTTGCCAACTTTGGACATAGACAGATCAATCTCTCGGATATCCATGTTAGAACCATGATACAGTATCATACTAACGCCCCTCCTTTCCGATGGCAGTAGGCAGTAAGGTCGTTCACAACATCTTCAAATGAGAAAGTGTGTTCCACATTATAGAAACGATTTACAAAATCAAGGCCTTTAAACCGTTCCAAATAACGATATGCCTGCGCATTGTTCAGCGAATGCGTTGAAGCGAATTCGTTGATCACGGCAATAATATATGCCACTTTATTTTCAGTTTCTTTGTTTATATCCATCGCTTTCATTATTGGGACAACGTTATAGCCGCAAATCAAGCGCAGAAGCACCGAGCTATGCATAAAGATAGCAAAAGTTGAGTGCAAAACAATCAAACTTGTTTGAAATTGTTTTGCCGAGACGCTTCCTATATTATCAAAATTAGTGCAAGCCGAGTGGAATGCAAAGAGCTTGCTCAATTCGCTTGTAGGTTGAGAGGCAATCGGGCAAAGTAGCAATGTCTCTGTGTCGCCATGCCAATGGCGATATAGGGGGAGTGGCGAGCTTGCGAGCCGAAGGGGTTGACCGTCAGCCGCAAAGCGGCTTTTCCGCGAACTTGCCAAAGCAGCGACGTTGATTCTTTCCGAACCCCTCCGCCTACGGCACCTCCCCTATCCGCGCTATTGCGCGGCAGAGGAGGACATTGCTACGCATCAGCCACACACAAACTTCACAACGCGTTTGCCAATTTCACCGACCTCTCAACCCGCAACCATCAACCCTAAACTCTCAACCATCAAGATCCGTTATTCGTCCAAACGCTTGACTGCAAGACGGAGCTCCGTCAGCCGCTCCAACAAGCCGGCAATGCGGTCGAGCGGCAGCATGTTTGCACCGTCCGATTTGGCAACTGCCGGATTCTGATGCGTTTCCATAAACAGTCCGTCGGCGCCGGCAGCAATTCCACATCGTGCCACAGTTTCGATCAATTGCGGCAATCCGCCCGTGACGCCGGCCGTTTGGTTGGGCTGTTGCAATGAATGCGTCACGTCGAGAATCACCGGCGCAAAGCGGCGCATCGTCGGGATGCCGCGAAAATCGACGACTAAATCCTGATAGCCGAATGTCGTGCCGCGTTCCGTCACTGCCACATCGTCGTTTCCCGAATCTTTCACCTTCTCCACCGCAAAGCGCATCGCTTCGGGCGAAAGGAATTGACCTTTTTTGATATTCACCATCTTGCCCGTTCGCGCCGCCGCAACAAGCAAATCCGTTTGACGGCAAAGAAATGCCGGTATTTGCAACACATCGACATACTCAGCGGCAATCGCAGCCTCTTCTGCCGTATGGATATCGGTGACCACCGGAATGCCAAACGTCTCGCCCGCCTTGCGCAATATTTCCAACGCCTTGCGGTCGCCGATGCCGGTAAACGAATCGATGCGCGACCGATTTGCCTTCCGGTAGCTGCCTTTGAATACATAGGGAATGTCCAAACGGCGTGCAACTTCCGAAATATGTCCGGCTATGTCCATTGCCATTTGTTCGCCCTCTATCACACACGGCCCTGCCAACAAAAAGAAATTGCCGGATGCCGACGATTGCAATTGTTCTATCATTTTCATAATTGGTTTATCACATGGATTGCGGCACAGGCAAACACGCCTGCCGTTTCCGTACGCAGGCGGCTATTGCCAAGGCTGACGGGACGGAATCCCGCAGCCAAAGCCGATGTTATCTCCTCTTTGCTAAAATCTCCTTCCGGACCGATCAACACGACCACGTCGCTGCCTTTCTCGCATTCCCGCACGAACTCCAACCGAGGTATCTCCCGATCGCAATAAGCCACGAAGCGTTGCCCTTCTCCTGCCGATGCGATCACGTCCTCCACCGGCGTCAATTCGTCGAGTTGCGGCAGCGTCGCTTTCAGCGATTGTTTCATGGCAGACACCATGATTTTCCGCAGCCGGTCGGTTTTCAGCGTCCGCCGCTCGGAATAGCGGCATAACAAAGGGACAATGCGGTCGACGCCCATTTCCGTCAACTTTTCCGTCATCCATTCGAAACGGTCGAGATTTTTCGTCGGCGCCACGGCCACCGTTATCCGGCATCCCCAATGTGGCGGGACGATGGTTTTCTCCAATATTTCCACCGCACATTCCTTGTCGCTTCCCGCTCCCTTTATTTCGCACAGGTACAGGTTGCCACGCCCGTCGACTGCCTCGATGCGCTCTCCGTCGCGCAAACGGAGCACTCTGCGGCAATGGCGCGCCTCTTCTTCCGGCAAGCGCAATTCTTTCTCTATGTCGGGCGCATAAAACCGATGCATGGCCGTCAGATTTTTCCGCGTTCGTGCTTATAGCGGAACATGAACATGAATGCCACGGCAACCACCAGCGCATAAGCCGAGAATATCAGCCACGCCGACTGCCAATCGCCCACAAGATATTCGCCTTCCCAACGGCAATAATGGTCGACAACGGCTCCGGCCGCCAACGTGCCGATCGATGCGCCTACGCCATTCGTTGCCAGCATGAACAAGCCTTGCGCCGATGCCTGTATCGACTTGTCGGTTTCCTTTTCTACAAACAATGCGCCGGAAACGTTGAAAAAGTCGAAAGCGACGCCGTAGACTATCATCGAAAGCACAAACATCCACACGCCGGTGCCCGGATCGCCCACTCCAAACAGGCCGAAACGCAACACCCATGCTATCATGGCAATCAACATCACCGTCTTGATGCCGTAACGTTTCAAGAAGAACGGTATCAGCAGGATGCACAATGCTTCGGAAATTTGCGAAAGCGATGTCAGCAGCGTGGCATTATTGGCACCGAATGTGCCGGCATATTCAGATATCGCCTTGAAATGCGTGATGAAAGGCGTGGCGTAGCCGTTTGTCACCTGCAACGACATGCCCAGCAACATGGAAAATATGAAAAATAACGCCATTTTTTTCTGCTTGAACAGCCGGAAAGCATTCAGCCCAAGCGCCTCCGCCAGCGACCGCCGTCCCGTCGACTTGCCGCCGCGGGGACATTCGGGGAGCGTGAAGCAATAAGCTGCCAAAAGCAAACCCAACACGCCCGACACAAATAATTGCATGTAAGTGTATTGGAATCGTCCGGCATCCGTTATGCTGAAAGAAAACGCCCCGTCGCTCCATGCGGCGCAATTGACAAACCACATCGACGCAATGAACCCGACCGTCCCCAGCACGCGTATCGGTGGGAAATCGGTCACAGTGTCGTAGCCGTTGCGGTTCAACACGGAAAACGCCACCGTGTTAGACAATGCCAGCGTGGGCATGTAGAACGCCACGCTGAGCGTGTAGCACGTCAGCATGACAGTACGATCGGGATACACGCCTGCCGCGTCGGCCTGCCAGCCGGCATACCAACATGCCAGCATGAACAAGCCGGCAAGCACATGGCAGATGCCGAGCAACCGTTGCGGCTGCACGTATTTGTCGGCGATAATGCCCATGATGGCCGGCATGAAAATCGACACAATGCCCTGAATGGAATAAAACCACGGAATCAAATCGCCCATTCCGGCAGGGCCGAGATAGTTCCCGATACACGTCAGATATGCTCCCCAAACGGCAAATTGGAGAAAATTCATGACGGATAGACGCACTTTTATATTTTTCATAACTGTAACTATTTATTTTCCAATTCATTTGAAGCGTTGGCGCGTTTGCGTTCTATCGTGCGTTTGATTTCCGCAGCGCGTTCGTATTCTTCTTTCCGTATGCTGTCGCGAAGCATCCGGTCGAGTTCTTCCACGGCAAACCGCTCCAACGGCACTTGCTGCAATTCCGTATCGCGGCTGTCTGTTTCATCTTCGTCGCCGACAGAGGCTGTGCCGACGCTGAAACTTGTTTCTTCCACCACCTCGGCAGAAGCATAGATTGGCGTTTTCGTCCGCAAGGCTATCGCCACGGCGTCCGACGTGCGCGAATCGATTTTCACCTCCCGATCGCCGTCGGAAAAGGTGATTTCCGAATAAAACACGCCTTTCTCGAAACGATAAATATACACTTCCTTCGCTTTGATGCCGAAAGCATGAATCATGACGTGAAACACGTCGTGGACCAGCGGGCGCGGCAACGTCACGCGTTCGAGCACAGCGGCTATCGACTGCGCTTCGGCCGACCCGATGACCACCGGTATGCGGCGCCTTCCGCCGTCTTCCGCCAATATCAGCGCATACGCGCCCGATTGTATTTGATTGTAGGTGATGCCAAGCACCCTGAACCGTATTTTCTCGTCCATGACTGTTGCCTCCTCTCCTTATCGCTTTTCCACCTTCCGGCCCGTTATGACGCCGCTGCCGTAGCAAAGCCGCCCCGACGCGTCGTAGACCACGGCAAACTGCCCGGGCGCAATGCCCTGCACCTTTTCTTCCGACTCAATGACGTATTCCATGTCGCCCACATGCCGGAATTTGGCTTTCATGAACACGGGCGTATGGCGATTCTTGAACAAGATGCCGACAGGCTCCTGCACACCTTCCCACGGATTGCCGGAAATGAAGTGCATTTCGTCCACGTGTATTATTTTGCCGTATTGCTTGTCGGTGTCGTAGCCGCGGCTGACGTAAATCGTATTGTCGGCAATGTTTTTCTTCACCACATACCACGGGCCGCCGCTCAGCCCGAGGCCCTTGCGCTGCCCGATGGTGTGAAACCAATATCCGCGATGCTCGCCGATTTTCCGCCCTGTTTCAATTTCGATGATGTTGCCTTTCTTTTCGCCGAGATGGCGGCGGATGAAATCGTTGTAGTTGATTTTGCCCAAAAAGCAAATGCCTTGGCTGTCGCGACGGTAGGCGTTGGGCAGTTTCACTTCTGCGGCAATGCGCCGCACTTCGCTCTTCGGAAGCGACCCAAGCGGAAACATCAGATGCGTCAGTTGCTCATAGCTGATTTGCGCGAGAAAATCCGTCTGGTCCTTCACGGGATCGACTGCCGTGGCCAGATAGGTCGTGCCGCCTTCGCAGACGGTCGAAGCATAGTGGCCGGTGGCCGTCATGTCGAAATCCTTGCCCCAACGCTGCTCGAAATAGCCGAACTTGATCATCTTGTTGCACATCATGTCCGGATTGGGCGTCAAGCCGGCTTTCACGGTGCGAAGGGCATATTCCATCACATTGTCCCAATATTCCTGATGCAGCGACACCACCTCAAACGGAAGCCCGTAACGGCGGGCTATGCTCGTACACATTTCTATGTCTTCCTCGGCAGAGCAATCGCCCTCGCCATTGTCCATCCCGATGCGGATGTAGAACAGCGTCAAGTCGTGCCCTTCTTCCACGAGCCTGTGCACTGCCACGGCGCTATCGACGCCGCCGGATATCAACATTGCGATTCTCATACGCCTTTCAATTCGTCCAAGTTGCTTTTATTCGTGAAGTAAAGCGACAGCAGATAGTCCACCGACACTTTGCCCGGACCGGCCAGCAGGATAAACACGAACATCCCGACAAACAGCATCGGCACATAGCCCAACTGCAAGCTGAACATCAGCGAAACCTCGTTTGTCGGCATCGCGCTCACCGTCATCAAATCTTTGGCCACGATATAGTATTCCGCCACAATCATCGAAATCATCGGCGGGATGGTCGACAAGCGCGTCAGGAATCCGAAAATCAAGAAGATGGAAAACACCAGTTCGATTGTGATCATGCACAGCAACGTCGTTTCCGAACTCATTCCGAACATGCTCGGAAAATACTGTGCGAAGAAGTCGTAGTTTGCCACTTGGCGAATGCCGAACTGCAAAAACATGATTCCGGCAAATACGCGGATGAAAAACCGCGACAAGTTGCCGTATGTGCGGTATGCTTCTGCTATGAATATTTTGCGCAATCTCCGTTTTTTCATGTCGCGTCACACTCCTTTCGCTTGCTTGATTCCTTCGAGCGTGGACAGCAAATTGTCGATTTCCACGAATTTGGCCACGATGCGTTTCTCGCCGTCCAAGAAATACACCGCAGGTCGAATCCGCATGTCGTAGGCCTTGTCGAAATCGGGCAACGATGCCACGCTCCAGTTGGCTGCCTCCCCGTCGATGCCGTCGGTTTGCCCTTCCGGATAGACCGACACGATGGAAAGCACGCCTGCCTCGATGAGCGTGTTGGCAGCCAGATTGGCCTTCAAGCGCACTTTATATATCGAGCAGTCCACGCAATCCGGAGCGTTGAAAAACAAGATGGTGTATTCCGAAGCGATTCCGGCAAGCGACGTTGCCCCCGAGGGCGATTTGGACAGCGGCATGTCGGCCACCGCCGTGCCTACCGTCGAATTGGCAAGCACGCGCATATTGTCTTTCATCACGTTCTTCAATTCATCGGGCACATGCTTGTTGTCCGTCATGTATTTGGCAAACATCGTGTAAACGTCGTCGCTGCAAAAACTTCCGTAAATGTTGAGCACTTCCGCGTCGAGGATTCCGACCGTCAGATACAGATTCCGTTCGTTCTTTGCGACACGCTCCACGTAGTTTTTAATCGATTTTTCCACCTCGTCGCGATCGGCTATCGTGAAAAACGACAAATAGTCCGTAAACGTCTCGTGAAACGAAGCGGCATCGGCGATCGGTTCTTTGTCCAACGGATATTTTTCCCACAAATGGGCCACCATGAAGTTTGCCCGCAAATTCGGTTTCGTCAATTTCTCGGGCACTTCCGGATACTCAAACAGCGGCTTCACCGTACTCGCCTCCTGCGCAACGGCCGGAAGCGACAACAATGCGGCAACAACGGCCGCCAACAATCCTCTTGCGTTCAATCCTTTCATATATTCTGTTATCCTTATACCATATAATGCAGTAGCTTTGCAAAAGTAATCATTTTCTGACTACTTTTGAGGCGCGATTGCAATTTACTTGCACGAAAAATACTCGCGGCGCTGCCCGAAACTTTTCAAACGCCGCAATGTCTCCCCCTGTGTCGCCGCAATGGCGGCGAGATAGGGGGAGTGGCTCGTTAGAGCCGAAGGGGTTGACCCACATAATCCGCAAGGATTATTTTCTACAAAAAATGACAGACCGCTACCGGCAATGTCTCCCCCTGTGTCGCCGCGCCAGCGCGATATAGGGGAAGTGGCTCGTCAGAGCCGAAGGGG